>JBQTHC010000157.1:0-33453 GCA_052390255.1 Microthrixaceae bacterium | reverse complement strand
GAAGAGGTCACGAGCGGCCTCGGTGTTGGGACAGGACAGGTTCACCTCCACCGCGACCACCTCCGCGGGCGCCGCCGCCAGGAGCCGCGCGGCCGATTCGTACTCCGCGACGGTTCGACCCCAGATCGACGCGACGACCCGCGCGCCCGCTGTGAGCATCGCGGGGAGGTCGTGCGTCAGCCATGCCTCGACGCCAGGACCTTGGAGTCCGACGCTGTTGATCATCCCCGCAGCTGTCTCGTGCACCCTTGGCGCGGCGTTCCCGGCCCACGGTTGTGCCGAGAGGGACTTCACCACGATCGCGCCGAGGCTCGACAGATCGACGTAGGGCGCGAGCTCGGCGCCGTGTCCGGCGGTTCCCGATGCCGTCATCACCGGGTTGGGGAGGGTCACCGATCCGATCCGGGTGGCCAGGTCGACGGCGAGCTCCGGTGTGGTGGTCACAGAGGCAGCGTGGGGTGGTCGTTGTCGAGGCCGAGGTGGAACTCCTGGAGGGACCGCACCCGGAGCTCGTGCGCGGCACGGTCGGTGATCCCGCTCGCGGCGGCCAGCCCGGCAGCTGCGGTGGTCAGGCAGGGGATCCCGTGGACCGATGCTGCCGCTCGGATGTGCGCGCCGTCGGCGCGCGCTCCACGGCCGCGGGGGCTGTTCACGACCAGCTGGACCTCACCGGAGGAGATCAGCTCCACCGCATCGGTCCCGGTGGCCTCACCGACCTTGGCCACCCGCGTGGCCACTGGGATGCCGGAGGCCTCGAGGGCGTCCGCGGTCCCAGAGGTGGCCGCGATGCGGAAGCCCGCTTCCAGGAAGCGCCGCGCCGCGTCGATGCCCACCGCCTTGTCGCGGTCCGCGAGCGACATGAACACGCACCCCTCCGCCGGAAGGCGATCCCCGGCCGCGAGCTGCGCCTTGGCGAACGCGAGGCCGAACGTGGTGTCGATGCCCATCACCTCGCCGGTGCTGCGCATCTCCGGACCGAGCACGGAGTCGGCATCGGGGAAGCGGCTGAACGGCAGCACGGCCTCCTTGATCGCGACGTAGGAATGGTTGACAGCGGGCCGCAGAAGGCCTTCGGTGCGGAGCTCGGCGAGGGTGGCGCCGAGCATCACCCGCGCCGCGACCTTCACGAGCGGCACGCCGGTGGCCTTCGCGACAAAGGGGACGGTGCGACTCGCGCGGGGGTTGGCCTCGATCACGAACACCTGGTTGGCCTTGACCGCGTACTGGACGTTGATGAGCCCGACCACCTCGAGCTCGGCCGCGATCGCGCGCGTGTGCTGCTCGATGACCTCGACCGTCTCGGGAGACAGGGAGTAGGGCGGGATGGCGCACGCGGAGTCGCCGGAGTGCACGCCGGCCTCTTCGACGTGCTCCATCACGCCGCCGATGATCACCTCGCCTGCCTCGTCACGGATCGCGTCGACGTCGACCTCGGTGGCGTCCTCGAGGAAGCGGTCGACGAGGACGGGGCGCTCCGCCGACAGGCCACCTTCCTTGCCGAGACTTCCGAAGTGTGCGAGGTGCTCCATCGCGGCGCGCAGCGAGTCGTCGTCGTAGACGATCTCCATCGCGCGTCCGCCGAGCACGTAGGAGGGGCGGACCAGCACCGGGTAGCCGATCCGATCCGCGATCGCCTGCGCCTGGTCGAGGGTCGTGGCGGTGCCGCCAGCGGGCTGCGGGATCTCGAGGCGAGCGCACAGCGCGTTCCAGCGCTCGCGGTCCTCCGCGAGGTCGCTCGACTCCGGCGAGGTGCCGAGCACCAACCCCTTCGGGATCGCACCGGACAGCTTGAGCGGCGTCTGCCCACCGAGGCCCACGATCACGCCGACGAGCTCGCCGGAGGCCTGCTCCACCTCGATCACGTTCAGGGTGTCCTCGAGGGTGAGGGGCTCGAAGTACAGGCGATCGGAGGTGTCGTAGTCGGTGGAGACGGTCTCGGGGTTGCAGTTGAGCATGATCGTCTCGTACCCCGCGTCGCGCAGGGCGAAGCTGGCGTGCACGCAGCAGTAGTCGAACTCGATGCCCTGCCCGATCCGGTTTGGTCCCGAGCCGAGGATGAGCACCTTGCGACGAGGCGACGGCACCACCTCGTCCTCGTCCTCGTAGGTGGAGTAGTGGTACGGGGTGTTCGCCTCGAACTCGGCGGCGCAGGTGTCGACGGTCTTGAAGGTGGCCCGCACTCCAGCACCGAGCCGACGCGAGCGCACCTGCTCCTCTGGGACGGCCCACAGCCACGCGAGCTGCGCGTCGGCGAAGCCGAGGCGCTTGGCCCGACGCCACGCGCGCCTGGTCATGCCGTCGAGGCCCGTCTCCGCGAGACGGGCGCGCTCCTCGACCACCGCGAGCAGCTGATCGAGGAACCAGGGGTCGACCTTGGTCCGGGCCGCGAGGACCTCCACCGAGATGCCGCGGCGCAGGGCTGCTTCGAGGTGGAAGGGTCGATCGGGAGTGGCGATCGCCGCTCGGGTGAGGAGCTCCTCGTCGCTCAAGACCTCGAGGGCGACCTCGCCCGGGTCGCAGGCAAGGCCGAGGCGGCCGTGCTCGAGGGATCGGAGGGCCTTCTGCATGGCTTCGGGGAACGTCCTCCCGATCGCCATCGCCTCACCGACCGACTGCATGGAGGTGCCGAGCACGCCTGGGGTTCCCGGGAACTTCTCGAACGCCCAGCGCGGAACCTTCGTGACGACGTAGTCGATCGTGGGCTCGAAGCTCGCAGGCGTGGCGCGGGTGATGTCGTTGGGGATCTCGTCGAGCGTGTATCCCACGGCGAGCTTCGCCGCGATCTTCGCGATCGGGAACCCTGTGGCCTTGGAGGCGAGCGCAGAGGAGCGAGAGACCCGCGGGTTCATCTCGATGATGACCATCTGCCCGTTCGCGGGATCGAGCGCGAACTGCACGTTCGAGCCGCCGGTCTCCACGCCGACGCGTCGGATGCAGGCGAAGGCCGCGTCGCGCATCCGCTGGTACTCCACGTCGGAGAGGGTCTGCGCGGGAGCGACCGTGATCGAGTCGCCGGTGTGGACGCCCATCGGGTCGAGGTTCTCGATCGAGCAGATGATCACGCAGTTGTCCGCGCGGTCCCGCATCACCTCGAGCTCGTACTCCTTCCACCCGGCGATCGAGCGCTCGATCAGGATCTCGCTGATCGGGCTCGCCCCGAGACCGAACGCGGCCATGCGGTCGAACTCCTCGGGCGTCGCCGCGATGCCGGTGCCCTTGCCGCCGAGGATGTACGCGGGGCGGATGACGACCGGAAGGCCGATGCGAGCGATGACCTCGCGAGCCTCGTCCATGTTGTGCGCCACACCGGACGGCGGCACCTGCAGACCGATCCCCTGCATGGCCACCTTGAACGCCTCGCGGTCCTCGGCCGTGCGGATGGCCTCCGCGTTCGCGCCGATCAGCTCCGGCGTCCCTGCCGTTGCCACGGCGCCACGCTCGACCAGCTGCATCGCGAGGTTGAGGGCCGTCTGGCCGCCCAGCGTCGGCAGCACGGCGTCGGGACGCTCGCGGTCGATGATCCGGCACAGGACGTCAACGTCGAGTGGCTCGATGTAGGTGGCGTGCGCGAACTCGGGATCCGTCATGATCGTGGCCGGGTTCGAGTTGGCGAGGATGACGCGATACCCCTCCTCGTTCAGGACCTTGCACGCCTGGGTGCCCGAGTAGTCGAACTCGCAGGCCTGACCGATCACGATCGGTCCAGCACCGATCAGCAGGATCGACTCGAGGTCTTCACGCCGCGGCATCAGGCGGCTCCCAGGTCGGCCGCGGGGTGCCCGTCGGGTGCTGCGCGGCGGGTGGTGACGCCGAGCATCGCGGCGAACTCCGTGAACAGGTACGCGCTGTCGTGGGGTCCAGGTCCGGCCTCGGGATGGTGCTGCACGCTGAAGGCGGGAGCGTCGAGCACTCGGAGCCCTTCGCAGACGCCGTCGTTCAGGTTCACGTGGCTCATCTCGGCCCGGCCGGCGAGCGAGTCCGCGTCGACGGCGAAGTTGTGGTTCTGGCTCGTGATCTCGATCTCGCCGGTGGCGACGTTGCGAACCGGGTGGTTCCCCCCGTGGTGACCGAACGGCAGCTTCACGGTGTCGCCGCCGAGCGCGCGGCCGAGCAGCTGGTGGCCGAGGCAGATGCCGAAGATCGGTACGGTGCCGAGGAGCTCGCCGATCGCTGAGGACGCGTACGGCACCGCTGCTGGGTCACCAGGCCCGTTGGAGAGGAAGACCCCTGCCGGCGATCGCCCGAGCACGTCGGCCGCGCTTGTGGACGCGGGCACCACCTCCACGTCGAACCACGATGCGAGGTGTCGCAGGATCGTGCGCTTGATCCCGTAGTCGTAGGCGACGACGAGGGGTCGCGTGCCATCCGCGAGCCGATACGCAGTGGGGGTCGTCACCTGGGCGACCAGGTCCACGCCGTCCGTCCCCGGCTCGGACTGCGCTGCCGCGAGGAGGGCCTCCTCATCGACCCAGTCGAGCCGACCGAACGCGCCGGGGAGCGCGCCGAGCGAGCGGATGCGTCGAGTGAGCTTGCGCGTGTCGATCCCTGAGATCCCGGGGATGCCGTAGGTCCGAAGGTGC
This sequence comes from Microthrixaceae bacterium, assembly GCA_052390255.1. Classification (GTDB taxonomy): domain Bacteria; phylum Actinomycetota; class Acidimicrobiia; order Acidimicrobiales; family VFJN01; genus VFJN01. The sequence continues at coordinate 28,873 of JBQTHC010000157.1, read as the reverse complement.
GCATCGAGGTCCGCCTCGCTGCGCCAGCTGGACCGTCGCCGAGCGAGGTCCCGAACGATGACCCCGCGGCAGAAGGGCCGCCGCGCTTCGAAGTCGTCGAGGTTCACCCCGTAGTTCCCGATGTGCGGATACGTGAAGGTGATGATCTGACCCGCGTACGAGGGGTCGGTGATCACCTCCTGGTACCCGGTGAGCACGGTGTTGAAGACCACCTCTCCCGCCCCGATCGCGTCGGCACCGATCGCCTCGCCCTCGAAGGTGGTGCCGTCCGCCAGCACCAGGAGCGCGTCACTCCTTCTGTGGGCGTCAGAGCGCGCACCCCGTGCCTGGGAGTCCACAGAATCGGGGGGGATCATCGTTGCGCCTCCCCGTCGATCACGACCGGCTCGCCGCGCAGCACCGTGTGCCGGACCTTCCCGCGCAGCTCGCGCCCGGCGTAGGGCGTGTTGCGGCTGCGGCTCGCGAAGGCGCTCGGGTCGACCGTCCAGGTGTGCTCGAGGTCGACCACCACGAGGTTGGCGGGTCGTCCGGGCTCGATCGGTCCGCCATGGGCATCCTGCACGCCGAGCACAGCGGCTGGTCGCCACGACAGCAGCGCGAGCACCTCGGCAAGCGGCAGGTCGAGCTCGGTCAGAGCGAGTGACAGCGCCGTCTCGAGGCCGAGCATCCCGGGTGGCGCCTCGTCGAACGCGGCCTCCTTGGCCTCCTGCGTGTGTGGCGCGTGGTCCGTCGCGATGCAGTCGATCGAGCCATCGGCGAGACCAGCTCGGACGGCGGCCACGTCGGCCTCGGTGCGCAGCGGAGGGTTCACCTTGAAGACCGGGTCGTACGAGGCACATTCGGCGTGCGTCAGGGTGAAGTGATGGGTGGTCGCCTCGCAGGTCACCGGCAGTCCGCTGGCCTTGGCTGCGCGGACCATGTCGACCGACCGTGCCGTGGACAGGTGCTGGAAGTGGACACGCGCACCGGTGAGGCGCGCGAGCGCGAGGTCACGCATGACCATGAGCTCCTCGGCCTCGCTCGGCTGTCCGGGGATGCCGAGTCGTGACGACCACTCCCCTTCGTGCATGTGCCCGCCCGACGCGAGCACCGGGTCCTCGCAGTGCTGGGCGAGCACGACTCCGCCGCCCTCGGGGAGCTTGATCCCTCCCGCGTACTCCATCGCCCGCCGCATCAGGCGCGCGTCGGCGACGCCCGCACCGTCGTCGGTGAAGAAGCGGACGCCGAGTGCCGCCATCTCCGCAAGGGGCGCGAGCTGTGCACCCTCGCGGCCCACCGTGATCGCGCCAGAGGACCGCACGTCGCATGGCGCGGTCCGCCCGAGCTCGAGCACCTCGCGCACGATGCCAGCGTGGTCGATCGCCGGAGTCGTGTTGGGCATGGCGAGGATGCACGTGTAGCCGCCGAGCGCAGCGGCGCGAGCACCGGTCTCCACCGTCTCGGCATCCTCGTGGCCAGGCTGGCGAAGGTGGGTGTGGAGATCGACCAGACCGGGCGCGACCACACATCCCGTGGCGTCGAGCGTGCGAGCCGCCGAGAGCCCGGATCCGACCGCGGCGATCGTTCCGTCGGCGTCAATTGCAACGTCGGCGCTCCGCTCACCGGATGCGTCGACGACGCGGCCGCCCTTGAGGACCAGCGCGACCATCAGTGCAGCACCTCCTCGGGCTCGAGCGACAGGAGGCGGGTGGGGTCCGCCGTGACCTCGGGTCCGAGCACGCGCTCGACGCCGGAGCCGAGCAGCAGGAACAGCACGGCCATCCGGACCGCGACGCCGTTGCGGACCTGGTCGACGATGACGGATCGAGGCAGGTCGGCGACCTCCGCGCTGATCTCGACGCCGCGGTTCATCGGACCCGGGTGCATGACAAGTGCGTCGGCAGCGAGCCGCGCGGCGCGACGCGCGTCGAGCCCGAAGCGATCGGAGTACTCGCGCAACGTCGGCACGAGGTGCTCGGTCATCCGCTCGCGCTGCATCCGCAGCAGGTACGCCACATCGAGGTCGGGGAGGACGTCGTCGAGGTCGTGGCTCACGCGCACCGGCCAGCCCTCGAGGCTCGGCGGCAGGAGCGTCGGCGGCGCGATCAGGATCACCTCCGCGCCGAGCGCGGTGTATGCGAGCACGTCGGAGCGCGCGACGCGGCTGTGCTTGACGTCGCCGATGATCCCGATCCGCAGACCTTCGAGCGAGCCGCGCGCCTCGCGGATCGTGTAGCAGTCGAGCAGGGCCTGGGTGGGGTGCTCGTGCCAGCCGTCGCCCGCGTTGATCACGCTCACCCTGTCCGCGACCCAGCGCGCAACCTGCCAGGGGACTCCAGCCGAGCTGTGGCGCACGACGATCGCATCGACGCCCATCGCCTCGATCGTCAGGACGGTGTCGCGCAGCGACTCACCCTTCTTCACAGACGACGACCCGACGCTGAAGGTCATCGTGTCGGCCGACAGGCGCTTGGCAGCCTGCTCGAAGCTCAGGCGCGTACGGGTGGAGTCTTCGTAGAACAGCCACACGACGTTCTTGCCGCGGAGCGCGGGAACCTTCGGGATCGCCCGTCGGCTCACCTCGGCGAACGCGTCGGACAGGCGCATGAGCTGGTCGATGTCAGCGGGGGTCAGGTCACCGATCGACAGGAGGTGGTTCATCGCCCCTCCTTGATCAGCTCGCCGAGGTCGACCCCGGTGGGGCTCACGTTCACCATCTCGTCGCGCCGCGTCGGCAGGTTCTTGCCGACGAAGTCCGGGCGGATCGGGAGCTCGCGATGCCCGCGGTCCACCATCACCGCGAGCTGCACGGCGCGCACTCGGCCGTAAGAGGTGAGCGCGTCGAGGGCGGCCCGGATGGTTCGTCCGGTGAAGAGGACGTCGTCGACGAGCACCACCGTGGCACCGTCGAGGTCGACGGGGATGTCCGTGACGGCCTCGGGGAGCACCGGTCGGATGCCGATGTCGTCGCGGTAGAGCGCGACGTCGAGGGTTCCAACGGGCACGTCGGTCCCGTCGATCTCCTGGAGCGCTTCGGCGAAGGCCTCGGCCATGAGCACGCCGCCGGTCTGGAGCCCGACGACCACCACGCCGTCGAGGCCGTGGTTGCGCTCGACGATCTCGTGGGCCATCCGCCAGATGGCACGCCGCACGTCATCGGCGTCCATCACCTGCGTCCGGGCAACAAAAACGCCCCCGTACGGGGGCGTCGAGCGTCGCTCTCGTTCGGCCACGGCCGGTCCTTCCTGTCCGTGCGAGCCTCACGGGACTCGCTTCACGGTCAGGAGACGATGCTAGCAGCCCGCCAGAGATCGTCCGCGCCCAGCGACCCCGCTGGAACGAACCCGGCTCGCCGGGCCACCGCTCCCGAACCCGGGTTGTCGGGGTGGCAGCGGGCCAAGACCGCCTCCACGTGGAGCTCGGCGAGGGCCCATTCCGTGACCAGCCGCACCGCGCGGGTCGCGACCCCCTGACGGCGCCGCTCCGGGGCGACCCACCACCCGATCTCCACCGCGCGGGCATGCGGATCGAACCCAGCAAGACCCACCTCGCCGACGACGCAGCCTCCGGCCTCGATGACGAGGTCGACGGCGAGCCCCCGCGCCCTGCGATCGGACTCCCCCGAGATCCAGCGGGATGCGGCAGCCTCGTCGCACCGAGCCGGTACCCCGGTCCACCGCGCGACGTCGGGGTCGGCCCACGCCACGGCGAGGACGGGCGCGTCGCGGGGCTCCCATGGCCTCAGCAGAATCTCGCCGTCGACGAGCGGCGGGTCGGGAAGGGGCAGCGCGGCCGCAAGGATCGTCATGCGAGGAGCTCCAGCGATTCGAGCAGGCGCCGGAGCTCATCGACCCCGACGAACTGCTCCGCACGGATGCCCAGCGCCCGCGCACCTTCCACGTTGTGGACCATGTCGTCGACGAACAGCGTCCGGGAAGCCGCAGCCCCCAGCGCGCCGAGAGCGGCGCGAAACGCGACGGGATCAGGCTTCGCCGCACCGAGCTCCGCCGAGCCGATGACCGCGTCGAACTCGTCCGCGATCCCGCAGAGCTCGAGATCGACGCGCAGGTGTGAGCTCGCGTTGGAGAGCAGAGCCACTGGCACCGATGCGCGCACCGCTCGAATCATCTCGATGACCGCGAGATCGATCTGCCAGGTCGCCGTCGCCCATGCGTCGGCGATGTCCTGGGCGGCCACTCCGTGTGCAGCAGCGAGCTCGGCGCCGACCTCCGAACACCACCCTTCGAAGGGCAGCCGACCGTCAAGCACGCGCTCGAGTCGCGCGGGATCGAGGGCGGCGGCGCTGAGTGATCCCTCCGGCAGACCGAGGCGGAGCTCAGCCGCAAGCGGGTGCTGCTCGTCCCAGTGGCGGATGACGCCATCGAGATCGAAGATGACCGCGTCGACGGCTGGCATGCCGGAGTCGACCCCGTCAGGCATGTCGTCCCCAGGTGCGGAGGTGGTGCGGACCTCCTCGGCGATCCGCGCGAGCAGTCCGTTCACGAACCGGCCCGACGCATCGGTCGAGAAGCGTGAAGCGAGCTCCACGGTCTCGGCGAGCACGACCGCCGTGGGGACGTCGCCGCGCACGATGAGCTCGGCGGCGCCCATGCGCAGCGCGGCCCGGTCGAGCGCGGGCATGCGAGCGAGCGACCAATCCTTCGCGAACCGCTCCACCAGGTCGTCGATGCGCGGTTTGTGCGCATCGACCGCGAGGACGAGCGCGACGGTGAAGTCGTCGGCAGCCACGGGGAGGCTCGCGAGCACCTCCGCACCCGAAGCTCCTTTCGTCTCGGCCTCGTAGAGCAGGCCGAGCGCGCGCTCGCGCGCCGCGCGCCGTTCGGTGGCAAGAGACATCGGCTCAGGCGCGGGTGATGTACTCGCCGGTGCGCGTGTCGACCTTGACCCGGTCACCGGGGTTCACGAACAGCGGCACCTGGAGCACCAGACCGGTCTCGAGGGTTGCCGGCTTGCGCGCGCCGGAGACGCGATCGCCCTGCACGCCTGGTTCGGTCTCGGCGATCGTGAGCTCGACCGCGGCGGGCAGGTCCGACCCCACGATCTCGTCGCCGTACATCTGGAGCGTGACGCTCGACCCGTCGACGATGTAGCTGGCGGCGTCGCCGAGCGCGCTCGGGCTCACGTGGAGCTGGTCGAAGCTCTCGTTGTCCATGAACACGAAGTCGTCCGCGTCGCGGTAGAGGAACTGCATGTCGCGCTTGTCGATCATCGCCTGCTCGAGCTTCTCGTCGGCTCGGAAGGTGCGGTCCGCTTGCCCGCCGCTGCGCATGTTCCGCAACGTCGTTCGCACGAACGCGCCGCCCTTGCCGGGCTTGACGTGCTGGAACTCGACCACCTGGAAGAGCCCTTCAGGGAGGTCGAGCGACATGCCCTTCTTGAGATCGTTGGTGGACACAGCAGGCATGGTCTCAGAACCTCGGGGCTAGGGCTTGGGAGCGCAGGTCAGGGGCCGACACCCGTCGCGGGTGACCAGGACGGTGTCCTCGACTCGGACCCCGCCACGCCCGGGAAGGTAGACACCGGGCTCGACGGTGACGACATGGCCGTCGAGCAGCGTAGCAGTGGCGCTGGAGGAGACCCCAGGCGCCTCGTGGATGTCGAGGCCGACGCCATGGCCGGTGCCATGGACGAAGGCGTCTCCCCAGCCCGCCTCCTCGATGACCGCCCGGCAGGCCGCGTCGACATCCTTGATGGGGCGGCCGGCTGCGACCGCGGCGACCCCCGCCGCCTGCGCCGCGGTGACCACGTCGAGCATGCGTCGCTGCGTGCCGTCGATCGCTCCACGACCGCCCACGGGGATCGTGCGGGTCACGTCGGAGTGGTAGCCGTCGACGAGCGCGCCGAAGTCGATCACCACGAGATGACCCCGCTCCACCACGGCCGCACCGGGTTCGTGATGCGGTCTCGCGCCGTTGGGCCCGGTCGCGACGATGGTCGGAAAGCTCACGTCCTCGGCGCCGCGGCGCCGCATCTCCGCATCGAGCGCATGCGCGAGCTCGACCTCGGTCGGGCGCTCGTCGAGCAACGAGGCCACCGTGTCGAGCGCGGCGTCGGCGATCGCGCAGGCCGCTTCGATGCGATCGACCTCGCCAGGGTCCTTGCAGGAACGGCCGTCCTCGACGAGCCCGGTCGTGGGACAGAGCTCGGCCGAGGCGAACCACGCTGCGAAGCGACCCTGGTCTGCCCAGCTGACATGGTCGGCCTCGAGGCCGATGCGCGCCACCTGTGCGAGGTGGTCGACGATGAGCGCACGCTGCGCATCCAGCGTGCGCCCGACGGCCACCTCGACGGTCGTGCCGGCGGCAGCAGCTTGCTCTGTCGCTTGCTCCTCGTAGCGTCCGTCGGTGACGAGGAGCGGCGCGTGTCCACCCTTCAGCACGAGCATGCCCGCCGAGCCGGTGAAGCCCGAGAGGTACCGGATGTTGGTGAGGTGAGTGACCACCAGCGCGTCGCACCCGGCGTCCTCGAGCGCGTGCTCGACCCGACCGATGCGCTCTGCCACGCGCATCGGGGCGAGATCGGTCACGCGAGCAAGCGCGCGGCAGCCGCCACCGCGAGCTGATACCCGTGGCCGCCGAGCCCGCTGATGATCCCTGTGGCGACCGGCGACACCACGGAGGTGTTGCGCCACGACTCACGGCGGTTCGGGTTCGAGATGTGCAGCTCGATCACCGGCCCGTCGAACGAGGCGAGCGCGTCGTGGATGCCCCACGCGTAGTGGGTGAACGCACCCGCGTTGATGATGATCGCGGCGCATCGGTCTCGTGCGCCGTGGACCGCGTCGATCAAGTCACCCTCGTGGTTCGACTGGACGTGCTCGAGCACGAGATCGTGGGCCTCGGCGACCGCTCGCGCCGCGGCGACGTGATCGTCGAGCGTCGCGGTGCCGTACACCTCCGGCTCGCGCTGTCCGAGCAGGTTCAGGTTTGGACCCGACAGCAGCAGCAGGACCTTGCTCATGGCTCGCTCCGTTCAGTGGTCACATCGCCTCCAGCACGCTGCGCGCGACGGTTGGGTCGACGCGCCGGACGACCTCGACGCCCACTGGGCCGTCGAGCGCGAACGTGAGCCCGTCGAGCGCCTTCTTGTCACGACCCATCAGCTCCACGAGCCGCACCGCGTCGCTTCCGGACGGGAGTGCGCCCTCGAGCTCATAGGCGGCAAGCACGCGGTCGTGGTAGGCGACGCGGGCCGCGTCGATCCGACCGAGGCGTTCTGCGAGGGCCGCCGCGTAGCGAAGACCCACCGCGACCGCCTCCCCGTGGCGCAGGTCGTAGCCACCTTCGGTCTCGAGTGCATGTCCGAGGGTGTGGCCGTAGTTGAGGATCGCTCGACCGCGCTGGCTCTCCGGGTCCTCTCGCTCGTCGGCCGCGACCACCTGCGCCTTGATGGCCACGGCGGCGGCGATCCGTGCCTCGAGGTCGAGCGCGAGCAGGTCGGTGCCCGTGAGGAAGTGGTACTTGGCGAGCTCGCCGTACCCGCTGCGCAGCTCCCGCGGCGGCAAGGTGGCCAGCGCATCGGTGTCGCAGATCACCGCGGCGGGCTGCCAGAAGGCGCCAACCAGGTTCTTCCCTTCGGGGAGGTTGACCCCGGTCTTCCCACCGATTGCCGCGTCGACCATCCCCAGCAGCGTCGTCGGCACGTGGATCACGGGGATGCCGCGGTGGTAGGTGGCCGCGGCGAAGCCGGCGACGTCGGTCACGACACCACCGCCAACCGCGATCACTGCGTCGCCCCGGGTGAGCCCCCAGCGCGCCCACGCGGAGCACAGCTCGCCGATCGTGCCGAGGTCCTTCGCGGGCTCGCCGTCGCCGATCTCGAAGCGCTGGTGCTCGCAGCCGGGGTCGACGTCGAGCGGGATCGCCGCCTGCGTCACGATCGCGGCGCGCCGCACGGACGCGGGGAGCAGCCCGGCGAGCTCGGATCGAACCCCGGGTCCGACGAGCACCGGGTAGGTCCGCTCTCCCAGCTCGACCTCGACGCTGATCACGAGGCCGTTCCCGCGCGGAGCTCATTGGCCTCGTGTGCGAGGACGAGCTCCGCCACGCGCGCGGCGAGCGCCTTCTTCGGCTTGTCCTCGGAGCGGTGGAACGGCTCCACGTCGACGGTGATGTCGGCGACCTCCGCGTAGAGCGGGCCGCGTGCCGCATGCAACCGGGTGAGCACTGCGAGGGCGGGCTCCCCTGCGGCGAGCAGCGGGCGGTGGGGCTTGCCCTCCACCCGGCTTGCGAGGAAGGCCGGTGAGGCCGCCAGCCACACCACCGTGACCCCAGCGCTTCGCAGCCGCGCACGGCTGTCCTCGCGCACGACGACGCCACCGCCACTCGCGATGACGGCGGGCCGATGGTGCTCGAGCAGCTCATCGAGCACGTCGGCCTCGATGGCTCGATAGCCCTCCTCGCCGTCGGTCGCGAAGATCTCGGGGATCGTGCGATCGGTGATCTCGACGACGGCTGCGTCGGCGTCGATGAAGTCGCGCTCGAGGCGTGCCGCGAGGCGTCGGCCCACCGTGGTCTTCCCGGTGCCCATGAGGCCGACGAGCACCACGTGGCGAACCAGCGTCGTGCCCTTCAGCCCAGCGTCGCCACGAACGCGTCGCGGTTGCGGCGGAGCTCGGTGACAGAGTCGCCGCCGAACTTCCGTGCGGCCTCGTCGGCGAGCACGAGCGCCACCATCGTCTCGGCCACCACGCCCATCGCGGGCACCGCGGTGACGTCGGTGCGCTCCTTGAAGCTCACCGCCTCCTCCTTCGTCGCGGTGTCGACCGTCTTGAGGGTGGGTCGGTTCAGCGTGGCGAGCGGCTTCATCGCAACGCGCGCCACGACCAGCTCCCCGGTGGAGATCCCGCCCTCGATGCCGCCGGCGAGCGTGGACTCGCGTCGGTACGCACCGGCGTCGGCATCCCACGAGATGGGGTCGTGGGCCTCGCTCCCCCGCCGAGCGGCCACGTCGAAGCCGTCGCCGATCTCCACCCCCTTCACGGCCTGGATCGACATGAGCGCCCGTGCGAGGAGCGCGTCGAGCTTGCGATCCCAGTGGACGTGGCTGCCGAGCCCGACCGGGACGCCGTAGCCGAGCACCTCGACGACGCCACCGAGGCTGTCGCCGTCCTTCGACGCGGCCTTGATCTCCTCGACCATGGCCTCCTCCGCTGCGGGATCGAAGCAGCGCACCGCCGACTCGTCGACGCGAGCAAGGTCTGCCGGAGCCGGGCGGCTGGTCGCCTTGGAGCGAGCAGCGCCCATCTGGATCACGTGGCTGATGACCTCGATGTCGAGCTCGGCCAGGAGCGCCTTCGCGACCGCTCCCGCGGCGACGCGTGCCGCTGTCTCGCGCGCGGAGGCGCGCTCGAGCACGTCGCGTGCGTCGGTGAGGCCGTACTTCTGCATCCCCGCGAGATCGGCATGGCCGGGGCGCACCTGGGTGAGGGGCGTCTTGGTGGGGCCGTCCTCGGCGCGCACGGACATCTCCTGCTGCCACTTGTCAGGATCACGCTCCCACTCGCTGTTGGCCACCTGGATCGCAACCGGCGAGCCGAGCGTGCGGCCATGGCGCACTCCGCCGATGATCGTCACCTCGTCCTGCTCGAAGCGCATCCGCGGGCCCCGCCCGTAACCGAGGCGCCGGCGGGCAAGCTCGGCCTGCACCTGCTCGGAGGCGAGTGGCAGGCCCGAGGGCATCCCCTCGACGATGACCACGAGCGCTCGCCCATGTGACTCGCCTGCGGTGAGGTACCGGAGCATCGCTGCAACGCTACTTGTCAGCCCCGGTGGGTCCGGAACCTGTTGCGAGCCCCGCTCACCCGGTGGTCGTGCCTTCTTCCACGTTCGCCACGGCGAGGAGGAAGGTGGTGAGCCTCATCGGGCCCCGAACCAGGTGGTGCGTCGCGGTGGCATCGGCCACAGGCACACACCCCCGATCGCCACGGCGCGAGACTGCTCCACATGACCGTCGTCGGGCTGCACCACGTGTCGATCAACGTCAGCGATGTGGAGGCGGCACGAGACTTCTATGTCGGCCGGCTCGGTCTGACGGCTCGCAGCGACCGGCCGGACTTCGGCTTCGCCGGTGCGTGGCTCGACGCGGGTGGCCAGCAGGTGCACCTCATCGAGGGCGAGGTCCCCACTGACAAGGGCCAGCACCTCGCGCTCCACGTGGTCGACCTCGACGCCGCGATCGAGCAGCTGCGCGCGGCGGGACTCGCCGTGAGTGACGCCTTCCCGGTCGGCAGCGGTCGGCAGGCGTTCCTCCACGATCCGTCCGGCAACCTCGTCGAGCTGCACCAGCCCGCGCACTGAGCAACGTCTGTGAACCCTGGTGTCCGCATGGCGGCCGTCCGGGTTCACAGACCTTGGTTGGTCAGAGGTACAGCCACTCGAACAGGCCCCAGCCGACCTCGCCGTCGACGGTGCAGCGAGCCACCGCGTCGACGATGCCCCACATCTGGCTGCGGCCCTCCTCCGTCGTGAGGTCCCACGTGCGGCCCTGCACCACGAGCTCGCCCTGGTACGCACCGTGCTTCCAGCCGTCGACGTCGAACCCATAGCCCGTGCCGACGCCGATGTGCACGGGGAGCACGGGCTCCACCTCGACCACCACCTCACCGAGGCGCAGCGTCGCCCCTGTCGCCGTAACCATGAGCCCGGGACCGTCCGCGCCCCAGGTGACCTCGTGCTCGGGGCGACCCAGGTGGTCGACGCGACCGTCGGGCCACAGCCGCACCGCCTCCTCCAGCACGCGGCTGCCGTCGCCGCGCTCCTGGCAGATGAACACGAGCGCGTGGTCCGGCATGCGCATGGGTGCGTAGAGCCAGCGGAACGCGCCGGCTTCCTTGGCGGCCGCGATCCCCGGCGCCTCGGGCTCGCCCACTGGGCGAATCCCCCACGAGCGGTCGCGGCTGCCCCACCAGTGGTCCGGTGTGACGTCGATGCGCTTGCCCTCGATCTCGATCCAACCCGTCCAGCTACCGAGCTGTGCGAGGCGGCACGCGTCGAGGAACGCTCGGCCGGTGAAGGAGCGATCCGTGTGGCGCGGCTCCTCGAAGGCCGGCACGAACGCGTCCCAGCGGAGATCGAACGCCAAGCCGTGCTCGGTGGGGTCGAGCGTGTAGCGGAGCGTCTTCAGCCCCTCGATCACTTCGATGTGGAACGGGCCGACGGAGGTGTCGGTGCGATCAAGGCCGAGCTCGCGTGACGCGCGCACGACCCGGTGCACGCCCTCGTGCACCACCACGGCGAACGCATCCATCACGCCGAGGTTCGGGTACTGCCCCATCCCCATCACGAGGAACAGCTCGTCCGAGCAGGGATGGCAGTTGAAGTAGTAGCGGTCGTAGAAGTTGCGGTCGCTCGTGCCGACGCGCCGGATCGGCTCGGCGACCTGATGGATCGGGAGGTCGTCAGCGGGAGACAGCATGGGTCCTCCTCAGGACCGCTCGTCGAGGAGCCGCTCGAGGAGCTGGCTGCCGGATTGGTCGTACGCCATCTCTGCGCCGCCGGGGAAGACGCCGGATGCGTCGAGCAGCTTCATGACCCGCGTCATGATCGCCGCGTAGCGGGTGGCACCCAGCAGCTCGTACCAGTCGAAGTGCTCGGCCGTGCGACCGCTCGTCGCCTCCCACCGGGCGATGGTCGCGTCGCGATCGGGCAGGCCGGAGAGGCGCGGCACCCCGAAGGCCTCGTGGTGATGGCGATCGAGGAGCAGGTTCCAGGCGAGGTCCTGCACCGGATCCCCCGCGGTGACCATCTCCCAATCGAGCACCGCGGCGACCGCGCACGTGTCGTCGAAGATCATGTTGCCGACGCGCGAGTCGCCCCAGCAGAGCGCGGGCCGTTCGACCGGTGGCGGGACCGTGGCTGACAGCAGCTCGAAGGCACGATCGACCGCTGGGTATGGCAGGTCCCCGGCGGCGAAGCGCCGGTACTCGCGATCACGGTCGAGCTGCTCGGCGGGCGACGGCGCGACGATCCAGCCGAGCCCGGTCGCCTCGCGGTCGACCCGGTGGATCGCGGCCATGGTGTCGATGGCCGACATCCAGAGCGCGTGCCGCTGGGCGTCGTCGAGCTCCGTGACCCAGCCCTCCGCGTGGTAGCTCGGGTTGTCGGCGGGCACGCGACCCTCGACGCGCGGCATCGCGATGAAGCGATCGCCGAGGATGCTCCGATCCTCCTCGAACCACAGGACCTCCGGCACCGGGACGCTGCCGTCGGCCCCAAGCGCGCGCAGCACCCGAGCCTGCGCCTCGAACTCGGTGCTCGGGAACACCTGGTGACCGCTCGGCTCGACGCGGATCACCAGTCCACGGGTCTGCGCTCCACTGCCGTCGTCCCACGTGGCATCGAAGAGCAGGGTCTCGTTCGAGAACCCAGAGAGTCCCGGGATGCTGACGGGGCCGACGTCGACCGCGGGAGCGCCCGTGCGATCGGCAAGCCATCGCGCCAGCGAGCTGCGGGTCTCCGCCTCGTCACGTTCGGTTGCTACGGCCACGGGTCCCCCGGACTGGAACGCGTTCTAGTCCCGCCGTTGTAGCAGGTCAGAGCGCGAGGTCGGGGGCGTAGAACACGACCACGAGGCAGGCAAGAGCGAGCGCGGGGCCGAACGGGAACTCACCGCGTCGCCTCGTGATCGCGGCCGACGCCAGCCCGAAGACGACCCCCAGGGTGCAGCCGAGCATCAGGCCGTAGAGCACCAGCTGGACCGGTCCGGCGATCGGGTCCGTCGGTGTCCATCCGAGCCATCCGAGGTACAAGCCCATCAGAAGAGCGAGCTTCACGTCGCCGAAGCCCATCCCGCGCGGGTAGATGAGGTGCGGGATGAGCAGCACAGTGAAGTACGCCGCCGCGCCCACGAGGGCGCCGCGGAACGCACCGAGCGCGTCGTCCCGGACCGTCACGAACAGGATGAGCGGGAGGGCGGCCGCGAGCGCCGGGAAGGTGACGCGGTCCGGGATGCGCAGGAGCTGGAGGTCGATCACCGACACAGCGACCAGCGCCGCTGCCAGGAGCAGCAGTGGCAGGATCGTGAGGTCCTCACCGAAGCGTGAAGCGAGGACTCCGAACACCAGCGGCGTGAGCACTTCGACGTAGAGCCATCGGCGCGGGAGCGCGCCCCCGGGTCCGCGGCCGCGGCGGGCGAGCCACGGCTGGAATGGGACTCCGAGCACCTCCAGTGGTGCACACGGCTCGCCGTCGCGCTCGCCGCGGAGCGAGGATCGGTCGGGCACGCGATCGATCACGACGTTGAGGAACGAGCCGACCGGTATCCCCACGACCCCGAAGCCGACGATCGCCGCTGCGCTCACCCGGGAACCTTACGGTCTCAGCCCGTGTGGTCAGAGAGCAGGTACTCGAGCTCCTTCGCGTCCAGCGCTCGGTCGAGCGCGACGTCGAGATCGACGATGCCCTCCTGCACGAGCTCCGCAAGCGACTGGTCCATCGTCCCCATCCCGCTCGTCGCGCCCCCGAGGATCGCCTTCGCGAGGTTCGGGGAGTCGCCTGCGCGAACGCACTCGAGCACCGACGGAGTCGGCAGCATCACCTCCGTCGCGAGCGCGCGACCACCGTCGAGCGCGGGCACCAGCTGCTGCACCACGACGCCGCGAAGTGTCGTCGCGAGCTGGACTCGCACCTGCGCCTGCTCCTCCGGCGGGAACACGTCGACCAGGCGATCGATCGTCTGCACCGCGTCGACGGTGCGAAGGGTCGCGAGGACGAGGTGGCCGGTCTCCGCGGCGCCAAGAGCGAGGCGGATCGTGGCGACGTCCGGGAGCTCACCGATCACGAGCACGTCGGGGTCCTGTCGCAGCGCGTAACGAAGACCCGACTCGATCGTGGCCGTGTCCTCCCCCACCTCGCGCTGGTTGACGAGGCCCATGCGATGCTTGTGGAGGAACTCGATGGGCTCCTCGATGGTGAGGATGTGCGCGGCGCGAGAGCGGTTGATGCGATCCACGAGTGTGGCAAGCGTGGTCGACATGCCTGACCCGTGTGGGCCGCAGACGAGCACCAAGCCGCGCCGCTCGTCCGCCCAGTCGATCACCTCGTCGGGAAGACCCAGGTCGTCAGCTGAGGGGATCTCCGCGGGGACCAGCCGAAGCACGGCGCCCACGCTGTCGCGCTGCACGAAGGCAGAGACGCGGAATCGGCCCTTGCCGGGGATCGCGTGCGAGGTCGACAGCTCGCCGAGCTCGAGGAAGCGCTCGCGCTGGCGGCGCGTGAACACGCCCAGCACGAGGCGTCGCACCTCGGACCCGTTGAGCGGACCCATCTCTGGCATGCGGCGCAGCTCCCCGTCGACGCGCACCACTGGTGGAGAGCCGACGGTCAGATGGAGGTCGGACCCGCCCACCCGGATCACCTCGTCGAGGAGCGAGTCGAGGGTGAGCGCCCCCGTGTGGGGTGAGCGCGCAGGGCCCTCGGGACGGTTCGGCGTGGCGTCGGGCCCGTACATCTCCTCGACCAGGCGCAGGAGGTCTCCATGCGCCGCGGCGACGGCCAGGATCGGTGTCGCGAGCTCGGTCTCGAGCTCGCTGACCGTCTGCTCGTCGGCGGGATCGTCCATCGCGACGACGATCCCCGTGGCGCGGCGCTCGATCGCGATGGCGAGGTGCTCGCGCGCGAACGCATCCGGGATCGCCGCCCACACCTCGGGGGGGATGACCTGCTCAGAGAGATCGACGACCGGCACGCCCAGCTCGTCGGCGACGGCAGCCCGGAGGTCCTGCTCGCTGACGATGTCCTCGAGCTGCAGGGTCGTGCTCAGCTCGATGCCTTCGCTGGCCTCGCGCGCAAGCAGCTCCTCGAGAGCGTCGCGCGACAGGACTCGACGCGAGACCAAGGACTCACCGAGTCTTCGGGAGGAGATGCGCATGGAGGATCGCTCCGCGGGGTGCGCGGTGGAGCTCAGCTCTTCACCGAGGACAGGAACTTCAGCAGGAGGCCCCGGTTGATCGGCCGCTCGCCCTGCTCTTCGGCCTCCGCGAGCGCGGCGTCGCGCTCCGCTTCGGTCGTGGCATCTGCGGCCGCGCGGACAGCCTCCGCCGCACGTGGCGACAACATCGCGAGCTGGCGCACCAGCTCCTCGTCCTCAGCGGATCGCTCTCCCGATTGGTCGGCGAGACCGGGGAAGGCCGCGAGGAGCTCCTCGACCTGCGCTGCTTCGCGCGCGGCCTGGAGCGCCGCTTCGCTGTCGGGCGCGTACACGGGAGCGGGTCCGTGACCTGGGAGCTCGAGCGGGACGAACGACTCGGGCTGCGTCCGCTCCGCGAGGTGTGCGCCACCCTTCGGCCGGCGGGCACGGATCGGGCGCGCAGCGACCGCAGCGTCGATCGTCGGCATCGTCTCGGGCGCTTCGAGCCGAGCCACTCGCGGGGTGTGCACCGGGCGCGCGGCCGTCGTCGAGGCGCGCGGTTCGGCGGCGTCCGACTGCTCCGACGTCACCGCCTCTGCATCCGCCTCCGCCTCCTCACCGACAGCATCGACGGTCGCTTCATGGGTCGACTCCTGCGCGGGCGTCGACATGACGACGGGGCTCTGAGGTTCGATGTCGACAAGACCGAGCTCGAACAGATCCCGCACCGCGCGCGACATCGGCAGCTCGGCGAGGCAGAGCTCCTCGGACATCCGACGCACCGTCGCTCCCCCGGCGACGGCGACGATCGTGTGCCACTGCGCCGCGGCGACGGACACCGTGGGCGCCTCGAGCGTTCGCCGGAGGGTGACCCAGGCATCCATGGAGGGCACCACGGACTCGATCTCACGCCACTCCGCCAAGAGTGCCTCGGCGCCGTGCAGGAGCGATTCGACGTCGCCGGACGACGTCCCGCCCTCTGGAGTCGCGTCGGCGTCGAAGCTGAAGGAGCCCTCGTCGAACCGGAGCAGCTCGAACAAGGCGTCGGTCGCGTCCACGACGTGCGGCGCGTGCGGCGCCTCGATCGTGCCCACTTCGCCGCCATCGACCGAAACGCTCCCTGTGCCCCTGTCCCCCGTGATGCGCAGGCGCCCCGACTTCTTCGTGGCCGCGAGCAGGCGCAGGACATCGGGCAGAGCAAAGGTGTCGAGGGTCCCCTGAAGGGCCACGCTGACCTCCGGGTCGCTTGGGTCGTACTACCCATCGGCACCCGAACGGTCGGACTTCAGCGCGATTCTTGGCGATGCAGGAGCGCCGCCACCGCTGCAGCGCTCATGACCTCGAGCGGCGGCTCCTCACCCGTCCACAAGCGGAAGGCATGAGCCGCCTGGTGGATCAGCATCCCGAGCCCGTTCACCGTGCGCACCCCACGCGATCGGGCCTCGGCGAGGAGCGGTGTGACCGCGGGGTGGTACACGAGGTCCACCACCACCTGCCCCTCGCCCAGCAGGGCCGGGTCGACCGGCAACGGCTCTGGATCCCCCGTAGTGGTCACCACGATGCCCATGCCGAGGGGTGTCGCGTTGATCACGACGTCGGTGTCGCGGACCTCCGCGGCCGCGCCGACTCGCCCCACGGCGCCAGCGAGCCTCGCGGCCTCCTCCGCAGGCCCGACGGACCGGTTGACGACGAGAACCGATGCGGCGCCACCCCGGCCCAACGCGCGGATCACCGCGCGTGCCGCGCCGCCAGCGCCGACCACCGCGAAGCGCTTCCCCTCGATGTCGATGCCTTCGTCGAGCCGCAGCGCGTCGAGGAGCCCGGGCCCGTCCGTGTTGTGGCCGATGAGCTCGGTGCCTCGGCGCTGCACGCAGTTCGCGGCGCCGAGCGCCGCGACGTCGGCGGTCACCTCGTCGAGCGCCTCCACCACCGCCGACTTGTGAGGCATGGTGACGGAGACGCCCTCGATGCCGAGTGCACGCATTCCGCCCATCGCGAGACCGGCGGCACCCTCTGGGACCTCGAAGGCGAGGTAGGTCCAGTCGAGCCCGCTCGCCGCGAACGCAGCGTTGAAGATGACGGGCGACAGCGAGTGTCGGACCGGCGTGCCGATCACACCGGCCGCCTTCGTCGCGCCCGAGATCGTCACCACGTCAGCGCCACCCTCACCCGCACCCGAGGCCGAGCTCGGCACACCGGCGCTTGGCTGCGAGGAACTCACGGTTGCTGTCCGTGAAGAAGTGATGGCCCTCCGCGTCACTCAGCACGTAGTAGATCCACGGGCCATCTGCGGGCTCCAGGGCAGCGAGGATGCTCGCCCGGCCCGGCGAGGCGATGGGAGTGGGCGGTAGCCCACGGGATCGACGCGTGTTGTAGGGCGAGTCGCTCGTGAAGTCCACATCGCCGCGATCGCGGCCGGCGAGGACCGCCTCATAGCGCGACGTCGCGTCGATGCCGAGCGGGATCCCCGACTTCAAGCGGTTGTAGATGACCCGTGCCACCTTCGGCCGGTCTTCGGGCACCTTCG
The DNA here is from genome assembly GCA_052390255.1 of Microthrixaceae bacterium. Taxonomy (GTDB): domain Bacteria; phylum Actinomycetota; class Acidimicrobiia; order Acidimicrobiales; family VFJN01; genus VFJN01. Next base: position 11,499 of record JBQTHC010000157.1, on the reverse strand, counting down.
ACTCCTCTTCGACGAGCGACGCGACCACGAGGATCTCGTAGGGCGTCAGGCCGAAGCGCTCCTGGGCGCCCGCAACGTCGAGCCCGGCCATCGTCGCGTCGAGCTGGCGCACCATGAGCGTGAGGACAGCTAGCTCGTCGACGCTCGCGCCCACCTTGTAGGTCTCCGGGAAGAGGATCCCCTCGTTGGAGGGTTGGTCCGGTGGTTGCACCGCAGCGCGCACCGCTCCCGAGTCGAGGAGGGCCTGCATCTTGGCGGCATCGAGCCCGAGCCCCTTCACCGGATCCGCGAGCCTCGCGACGATCTCCGCGGTCGTCAGGCCTTCGGGGATCGTGAAGGTCCGCTCGTCGGGAGGGAGCGGACCTGCGGACAAGAGATCGATGACGTCGCCAACAGCGCTGTTGAGCCGCAGCTCGTAGCGACCGGCCTCGAACGGTCCACCGCCCTTCACGCGGAGGTACCAGCGCCAGACGAGCTCGTTCGCGATGACCCCCTCGTTGGCGAGCTGCTTGCCGATCGCATCGGAGGTCGCACCCTTGGCGATGATCACCTCGCGAACAGCGCCGGGAGCACCTGGCGGATCGATCTGACGCTGCACCCACACCGCAGTCGCCGCGAGCAGCAAGAGGAGCGCGATCGCCGCCGCGAGCGCGACCCGCAGCACCCGGCGCCCGCTGCCGCGATCGGCTGGGACCTCCACGTACTCGTCGTCGTCGTCGCCGGCGACCTCGCCGTGATCGCTCACCGCGGCCGCCCGTCTGCAGGTGCGGCGGGCCGCTGGTCGAGCCACGCCTGCAGCATCACGGCCGCAGCCACCTTGTCGACCACCTGCCGTCGTGCGGGTGCCTTCAGATCGAGGTGTCGGAGATCGCGCTCGGCCGTGACGGTGGTGAGGCGCTCGTCGAAGAGCTCGACGCGCAGCCCGGTGCGGGCGGCGAGGTCATCGGCCTCGGCCATCGCCGACTTCGCGGCGGCGCCGACCGACCCGTCGAGGGACAGCGGAAGGCCCACCACGAGGCACTCCGCGCCGGCCTCCTCTGCCAGCTCGAGGATCCGCGCGTGATCTCGTTCCTTCGCTCCCGACCGGACCACGACCTCATACGGAGTTGCCACCGTTCCCGCGCTGTCCGAGAGGGCCACGCCGATCCGGCGAGCCCCGAGGTCGATGCCGAGCGCTCTCACGAGGGCAAGACGCCTGCAGCGGCGCGCGCTGCGGCGAGCGCAGCGTCGATCCCGGCCGCGTCCTTCCCGCCGGCCACGACGAGCAGCGGATCCTTGCCGCCGCCGCCCTTGATCAGCTTCTTCGCCTCCTCGAGGAGCGCCGAGGCGTCGAGACCGCTGTCCGAGGTGACGGCCGCGACGAGCGCCGCCCCGCCCGACTCCGGCTCGGTCCCGAGGACGACAGCGCGGATCTCCGGGCGATCGCGGAGCCCGATCGCGAGATCCCGGAGGCTGTCGCGCTCGAGACCGTCGACCCGCGCGACCACGACCCCGTGAACCGCGTCGCCAGCGAGGGTGCTCGCGAGATCGCCGGCCGCCTGACGCTTGAGCGCCTTCACCTCGTCGCGCAGCGCCTTGATCTCCTCGAGTCTCTTGCGCGCGCCGTCGACGAGCTCGCCGACGGGCACGTTGAGGATCTCGGCGAGCGCGCCCAGGACCTGCTCCTCCTCACGGAGCCGCTCGATCGGGCCGGTGCCGGTGACCGCCTCGATCCGACGCAGGTTCGATCCGATCGAGCTCTCGCTCGTGATCTTCACCGGGCCGATGTCGCCGAGCGAGCGCACGTGCGTCCCGCCGCACAGCTCTGTCGAGTGGCGTCCGGCCTCGAGGACGCGCACGACGTCGCCGTACTTGTCGCCGAAGAACGCGATCGCGCCTCGGGCGATCGCCTCGGCCTTCGTGGTCTCGTAGTGGCGCACGGTGGCGTTGGCGAGGATCTCCGCGTTGGCGAGGTCTTCGATCTGACGGATCTGCTCATCGGTGAGCGCGTCGGAGGGGCCGAAGTCGAAGCGGAGTCGATCCGGCGTGACCAGCGAGCCCTGTTGCTGGACCGCGCCGCCGAGCACCTCGCGCAACGCCCAGTGGAGGATGTGCGTGCCCGTGTGGTTCCGGCGGATCGCGTTGCGGCGCGCCACGTCGATCGAAGCGGTGACGTCCTGGCCCGCCTCGATCGTCCCCTCGAGCATCCGCACCTCGTGCCGGTGGAGTCCCGGGAGGCCGTAGGTGGTGTCGAGCACCTCCGCGACACCGGTGTCGGTGGAGAGCCGTCCGGTGTCACCCACCTGACCGCCGGCGGTGGCGTAGAAGGGCGTGCGGTCGAGGAAGACCGAGAGCGTGTCGGCGCCCTCGTCGGGCACCACCGCGAGCACGGTGGCACCGACCTCGTCGCGCTCGCGCCCGACGAACTCGGTGGGCCCGTGCGTGTCGAGGATCGCCTGGAACGACGTGAGGTTGGCATAGAGGTCCGACCCGGACTTCGCTCCGGCCTTCGACTGCTGCTGCGCCCGCGCGAGCGCGGCGCGGTACCCGTCCTCGTCGACGTCGATCCCGATCTCCGCGGTGATCTCTTGGGTCACCTCGAGCGGGAACCCGTACGTCTCGTAGAGGTCGAAGGCGATGTCTCCACCGAGCGCCTCGCCCGACTCCAGCTCCGCGAGCTTCGTGTCGAGCAGGCTCGTGCCGCGCTTGAGCGTCTGACGGAAGCGCTCCTCTTCACGCGCCACGATGCCCACGATGCGATCCTGGTCAGCGCGGAGCTCCGGATATCCGTCGGCCATCGTGTCGACGACTGCGCCCACGAGCGGCGCGCTGAGATCACGCTCCACACCGAGCAAGTAGGCGTAGCGGACGGCGCGCCGGATGATCCGCCGGAGCACGTAGCCACGGTCCTCGTTTGACGGGATGATGCCGTCCGCTACGAGGAAGGTCATCGTGCGCGCATGGTCCGCCATGATCTTGAGCGCGATGTCGGTGCGATCGTCGGTGCCGAGCGTGCGCCCCGTGATCGACTGCGCGACCTCCACGAGCCGGTTCAGCGGATCGACGTCGTAGACGGTGTGCGTGCCGTTCAGTGCGGTGAGCATGCGCTCGAGCCCGGCGCCCGTGTCGATGCCGGGGCGCGGGAGGTCGGACAGCTCGCCGTTGCTGCCGCGGAGGTACTGCGGGAAGACGAGGTTCCAGATCTCGACGTAGCGCTCCTCGGCGGCAGGGTTCGCCGGGCCCCCGTCGGGCCCGAACGCGCTGCCGTAGTCCCAGAAGATCTCGGAGCTCGGACCGCACGGACCCGTGTCACCCATCTCCCAGAAGTTGTCCTTGTCGAGTCGCTGGATGCGCGCCCTCGGGAACCCCACGGAGTCGGCCCAGAGGTCCTCGGCCTCGTCGTCGCTCACGTGGACGGTCACCCACATGCGCTCCCCGTCGAGCCCGAGCACCTCGGTGAGGAGCTCCCACGCCCACGGGATGGCCTCCGCCTTGAAGTAGTCGCCAAAGCTGAAGTTGCCGAGCATCTCGAAGAAGCTGAGGTGGCGCGGCGTGCGCCCGATCGCGTCGAGATCGTTGTGCTTGCCCCCGGCGCGGACGCACTTCTGGACGGTCGCCGCGCGGGCCGGCTCGAAGGTGGCCGGCTCCTCGCCGAGGAACACCGGCACGAACTGCATCATCCCCGAGTTCGTGAACATCGGTGCGGTGGGGTGCGTCGGGATGAGGCTCGCGGAGGGCAGCAGCGTGTGCTGTCTCGCGACGAAGAACTCGTTCCACGTTCGGCGCAGTCCGTGGGCGTCCATGGGTGGATCGAGCCTATCGGCCGTGCGCTCCGGGTCTTGCGGCCCGATTCACGCTCAGTGCCCGCCGCCGACCTCGGATCGGAGCTCGAGCTCCCGCTCGCGCATCGCCTCACGTCCCTCCGTCACGGCGGCACGCAGGTCAGCGCCCAGTCCGCGCACGGCACCTGCCAGATCCGACGAGACCCGCTCGGGCGAGTAGCGAGCCGCGGTCTCCTTCACGAAGCGGGTGAGCCAGAAGGACATGCCGAACCCGAAGCCCGCACCCATCATCAGCCAGAACAGACGCCGGAACATCGTGCTACCGCTCGCTGCGGCCGCGGTTGCGACGGAGGCGACGCGCGGCCCGGGTGGTGCCGCTGGCGACGGCCAGGACCTTGATGATGGGGTTGGAGAAGGCGAGGTACGCGAGGCGCGACGCGGAGTCGACGGTGCCGCCGATCGACTCGGCAGTGCCGAGCACGCCCCCGACCCGCTCGATCTCCACGTTGGCGCTGCGCACCGCGTCGCCGAGCTCGTTCATGACGGGCACGGTCTCCGTGCGGACCATCTCCACGGTGTCGCGAACGGCGCGAAGCGTGCGGGTGATCGACGCGAGGGTGACGGCGAGCAAGACCACGCCTGCGACGCTCGCGATGGCGACGATGAGCGCGGCGAGGTCGGTCGCGCTCACTGACCTTCGGTCCTTCGTGCCATGCGGGTGCGGATCTCCTGCTCGAAGCCGTGATCGGTGGGTTCGTAGTACCGACGACCGGTGATCTCATCCGGAAGGTACTGCTGGTCGATCCAGCCACCGGGGTGCTCGTGAGGATAGTCGTAGCCAACTCCGTGCCCGAGCTTCTGCGCGCCGCCGTAGTGCCCGTCACGGAGGTGCATGGGAACCTCCACCGACGGCCCGTGCCGCACGTCCTCACGCGCGTTCCAGATCCCGAGGGCGGCTCGGTTGGACTTGGGTGCGGTGGCCAAGTGGATCACGGCCTGCGCGAGGTTGAGCTGTGCCTCGGGAAGCCCGACGTGCTCCACCGCGTGCGCGGCCGCAACGGCCACGACCAATGCCATCGGATCCGCCTCGCCCACGTCCTCGCTGGCCGCGATGACGATCCGCCGCGCGATGAAGCGCGCGTCCTCACCTACCTCGAGCATGCGGGCGAGCCAGTAGAGGGCAGCGTCGGGATCCGAGCCGCGCATGCTCTTGATGAACGCGGAGATGACGTCGTAGTGCTCGTCACGCCCGTAGCGCAGCGCCTTCGTCCCGAGCGCCGCCTCGGCGTCGGCGAGCGTGACGACGGGATCTGCGCCGTCGAGCGCGCGCCCCCGTGCGATCGCCACTGCCACCTCGAGGCTGGTGAGGACGTGACGACCGTCGCCGTTGGCGTGGCTCGCGAGGTGCTCGATGGCGTCGTCGTCCGCGGCCGCAGCCTCGAGGCGCAGCCCCTTGGCGAGCAGCAGGCGCGCAGCCTCTTCGTCGAGCGAGTTGAGGCGGAAGAGGGTGGAGCGCGACAGCAGCGGAGGGTTCACCTCGAAGAACGGGTTCTCCGTCGTGGCGCCGATCAACGTGATGAGGCCCGATTCGACGCCCGGGAGCAGCGCGTCCTGCTGGGACTTGCTGAAGCGGTGCACCTCGTCGAGGAACAGGATCGTGCCCTGCCCGCGCTCACCGAGGCGGTGCTTGGCGCGCTCGAGCACGTCGCGCACGTCCTTCACGCCCGCGCTGACCGCGCTGAGCTGCTCGAACGCCTTGCTGGTGTGCGTGGCGATCGCCTGCGCCAAGGTGGTCTTGCCGGTCCCGGGCGGCCCCCAGAGGATCACCGAGGAGAGGCGATCCGCTTCGACGAGCGTACGCAGCGGGTGCCCGGCGCCGAGCAGGTGGTCCTGGCCGACGATGTCGTCGAGCGTGCGTGGCCGCAGCCGTGCGGCGAGCGGCGCGCTCTGGGCGAGGGCGTGATCCGCCGCCGCCGAGAACAGGTCGTCAGCCATCAGGGCGACGCTACCGCCCTCTCCCCTGGCCTTGGCACCCTTGGTGCATTTACAGTGTGTTTCAGTCCTTCCCCCTTCAACAACCAACGTCTGTGAACCCTGGCGTTCGCTATGCGGCCGTAGGTGTTCACAGACCTTGCGACGCAAGGGGAACGACATGGAACCTGAGGCGGCCGTCCGCCTGGACGAGATCGCACGCGCGCAGCACGGGCTCATCACCACCGAGCAGGCGGTGAAGGCCTTGGGTCCCAGCCGAAAGGCGCGGTGGGTCAGCGAGGGCCGGCTCCTGTCGATCCAGCCACGCGTGTACCGCGTGGCTGGATCGCCCGAGACCTGGCACCAGGCCCTGCACGCAGCGGCCTTGGCCGCGGGAGGCACGGTGTCGCACCGGTCCGCGGCCGAGCTGTGGGGCCTGATCCGACCGTCGGGGTACGTCGACGTCTCCGTCCGGTACGAGCACAACCCACGGATGCGCCCGCCTGCGATCGTCCACCGCATCCGCGACCTGCACCCACGTCTCGCCGTTGATCGGGAGGGCATGCGGGTGACGGATCCGGTCAGAACGGTCATCGATCTGGGTCTCGTCATGCCGACATGGGGCGTTCGCGATGCGCTCGGACGCGGTCTCACGAGCCGGCTGTTCACGCTGCAGGAGGCCACCGACCTCCGCGAGGCGCTCGGCCGACCCGGACGCACGGGCACCGGGATCCTGAAGCGGCTGATCGACGCTCGAGTGCTGTCCGTGGATGGGGAGGAGAGTCTGCTGGAGGCTCGGTTCGTCGATCTCGCGCGACGGCACGAGCTGCCGCCGCCCGCTCTCCAGCACGAGGTGTGGCATGCGGGTCGCTTCGTGGCACGCGTCGATGCCGCGTACCCCGAGCTTCGCCTTGCCATCGAGGTCGACGGCTTCGAGAGTCACGCGTCGCCAGACGCCTTCCAGCACGACCGAGCACGACAGAACCACCTCGTCGCGCTGGGCTGGACCGTCCTGCGCTTCACCTGGCGCGACGTCGTGCACGACCCTGACGTCGTCGCTCGCACGATCCACGACATGATCGCTCGCCTCGCCGCGGCGTGAGCTACGTCTGTGAACTGTCCCGTCCGCATTGCGGACGTGACAGTTCACAGACGTTGGTTGTTGGGATGGTTGGTTGGCGGGATCACGCGGAGGCCGAGGTCGACGAGCTGGTCCGGGTCGACCGGTGTGGGTGCGCCGGTCATCGGGTCGACGCCCGAGCTCGGCTTGGGGAACGCGATCACCTCGCGGATGTTCTCCTCCCCCGCCAGGATCGCGGCGAGGCGGTCGATGCCGAAGGCGAAGCCGCCGTGTGGGGGCGCGCCGTACCGGAACGGCGTGAGGAAGAACCCGAAGCGGCGCTGCGCCTCCTCCGGGCCGATGCCGAGCAGGTCGAACACGCGCTGCTGCAGATCGGGCTCGTGGATCCGAAGCGAACCCGACCCGAGCTCCCAACCGTTGAGCACGAGGTCGTATGCCTTGGACCGCACCGACATCGGATCAGACTCCAAGCGGTCGAGGTCATCCGGGTGCGGGCGCGTGAACGGGTGGTGGGCGGGCTTGGGCGTGCCATCGTCAGCCCGGCCGACGAACATCGGGAAGTCGATCACCCACACGTAGCAGTAGGGCCCCTCGTGCACCGGCGGGCGCCCGAGGTCGTTGCGCAGCGTGCCCAGCACCTCGCAGGTGGTGTGCCAGTCGTCGGCCACGAGCAGCAGCAGATCTCCCGCCGCCGCCGACGTCGCATCGATGAGCGCAGCCTGCTCTGTCTCGCTCAGGAACTTCGTCACTGGGCTCTCGAGCGATGCACCCTCGCCGACCTTCATCCAGACGAGCCCCTTCGCGCCGAGCGCCTTCGCTCGATCTGTGAGCGCGTCCAGCTTGTTGCGTCCATGCGCCTCGGCGGCGCCAGGGATGCGAAGCCCCTTGATCGCCTCGGCGGATGAGAAGGCCTTGAACCCGGTGCCCGCGAACACCGCGGTGAGCTCCACCAGCTCCATCTCGAACCGCAGGTCAGGCTTGTCGCTGCCGAAGCGCTCCATCGCCTCCTGCCACGTGATCCGGGGAACCGGCCCCGGCCGCGCTCCCGTCACCGCCTCGGCGGCGTCGAGCACCGCCTCCGAGATGAACCCGAGCACCTCGTCTTGGGTCACGAAGCTCGCTTCCGCGTCGAGCTGCATGAACTCGTACTGCCGGTCGGCGCGCAGGTCCTCGTCACGCAGGCACCGAGCGATCTGGTAGTAGCGGTCGGTGCCGCCCACCATGAGCAGCTGCTTGAACAGCTGCGGCGACTGTGGCAGCGCGTAGAAGCTGCCCGGCACCTGGCGCGACGGCACGAGGAACTCGCGCGCGCCCTCGGGCGTGGATGGCATCAACATCGGCGTCTCGACCTCGACGAAGTCCTGACGAGCCATCGCGGCACGGATCGCCGCGTTGACCGCAGACCGAACGCGGAGGTTGCGCTGCATCCGGTCGCGCCGGAGGTCGAGGTAGCGGTAGCGAAGGCGGATCGACTCGTCGACGCCGTCGGCGCGCTCGTCGATCGGGAACGGTGGCGGCTCCGCGGCCGACAGGATCTCGACGTTGCAGTCGCCCACCTCGACCATCCCCGTGGCGAGCGACTCGTTGATCGTGCCCTCCGGGCGCTGACGAACGGTGCCGGTGATCCGCACCACGTACTCGCTGCGGAGGTCGGCGGCGCCGTCGACGACGCACTGCACCACACCGGTGTGGTCGCGCAGGTCGACGAACGCGAGGTGCTCGCCGTGCTCCCGGCGGCGGCCCACCCACCCGCAGAGCGACACCTCCTCGCCGGCGTGCTCGACTCGCAGGTCACCGCATCGGTGCGTGCGCATGGGCTCAGTCACTGGTGTGCCTCGGGGTGTGCATCGGATCGGACAATGCTGCTCGGAAGGGTGCGCACGACGCGACCCGATTCCGGATCAGCGGGCGGAGGGCATCAGTCCGCATCGATGCGGCCCTCGATGTACTCCGGGAAGTAGGTGCGGCCCACTGACGTCTGCTCGCCCGTCTGGAGGTCGCGCACGGTCACGGTGTCGTTCGCCCGCTCGTCCTCACCGATGATCGCGGCGTAGCGGGCGCCGCTCTTGGCGGCTGCCTTCATCTGCGCCTTCATCGAGCGCTGGTCGAAGGCCCGGTCGGTGAGCACACCCGCGTCTCGCAGCTGCTGCGCGACGACCGTCGCGACGTCGCCTCCCGTGGTGTCGATCACGAAGCAGTCGATGAACCCGCTGCTCGGTGTCGGGAAGACCCCCTCGGCGTCGCAGGTGAGCAGCGCACGCTCGATGCCGCAGCCGAACCCGATGCCGGGTGTGGGCGGGCCGCCGAGCTGCTCGATGAGCCCGTCGTAGCGACCGCCGCCGAGGATGGTGGACTGCGCGTTGCCGAGCGCGTCGCTCTGGAACTCGAAGAGCGTGTGCGTGTAGTAGTCGAGGCCGCGAACGAGCGTGGCGTCGGTCTCGAAGGCGATGTGCAGCGACCGCAGGCCGGCCTGCACACGTGCTGCGTGCGCCACAGAGTCGGCGTCGAGAACGTCGGCCATCTGCGGCGCGTCGGCCAGAACCGCGCGGGTCGCCTCGCGCTTGGAGTCGAGCACGCGCAGCGGGTGGCCTTCGATCTTCTCGGCGTCGTCCGGGGCGAGCTCACGAGCGCGGCCGCGCAGCCAGGACTGCAGCACCGCCGCGTAGCGGGAGCGATCGGCAGGCGTGCCCATGAAGTTCAGGACGAGGCGCCACTCGCTCAGGCCGAGCTCGCGCAGGAAGGCGTGCCCGAGAGCGATCACCTCGACGTCGACGTCGGGATCGGCGCTCCCGATGGCCTCCACCCCGACCTGGTGGTGCTGGCGCAGGCGACCCGCCTGGGGCCGCTCGTACCGGAAGGCCGGGGTGGCATACCAGACCTTCCACGGCACATCGGGGCGGTGCTCGACGAACGCGCGGGCGACCGACGCGGTTCCCTCAGGACGGAGCGCGACGTGACGATCGCCCTTGTCGCGGAAGTCGTACATCTCCTTGGTGACCACGTCGGTGCCCTCACCGATGCGCTGGAAGACGCCGATGTCCTCGAACATCGGCGACTGGATCAGGCCGTAGCCGTGGCGGTGTGCGACGTACGCGAAGGTGGCGAGGAACGCCTCCCAGCGCGCGGATTCGGGCGGGAGGATGTCCTGGGTGCCCTTGGGCGCACGGAAGTCGGGTCGCTCGGGCACGAGCGCCGAGGCTACCGGAGCGTGCTCAGACCACCGACACCAGATCGACCACGAACACGAGCGTCTCGTCGGGTCCGATCACGCCGCCCGCGCCCTGCCGACCGTACGCCTTCCCCGGCGGGATCACGAGCCGACGGCGACCGCCGACGCGCATGCCGGCGACTCCTTCGTCCCAACCGGTGATCACCTGACCGGCGCCGAGCCCGAAGCGGAAGGTGTCACCGCGATCCCAGCTCGCGTCGAACTGCTTGCGCGTGCGCCACGAGACGCCGACATAGTGGACCTCGACCTGCGAACCCGAGGTGGCTTCGTCGCCCTCGCCCACCTCGAGGTCCTCGATGACGAGCTCGGACGGCGGGACCTCGCCAGCGGGGACGTAGACGTGTGGCTTGTCGGACATGCGTCGAACCTACCCGACCCCGCTACGTAGGCTGCCCAGCCATGCCTCCGAGTCCGCCAGCCGCGCCGCGCCGACCACATGCACTGACGGCGCATGGCGACACGCGGATCGACGACTGGTACTGGCTGCGCAGCGACGACCGCGACGACCCGGAGGTGCTCGCGCTCCTCGAGGCCGAGAACGACTTCGTGAACGCGTCGCTCGCGCACACCCAACCGCTGCAGGAAGCGCTGTTCACCGAGATGAAGGCGCGCATCAAGGAGACCGACCTGTCCGTTCCCTTCCGGAAGGACGGGCGCTGGTTCTACAGCCGCACCGAGGAGGGCAAGCAGTACCCGATCCTGTGCCGCACGTCGATCGAGCCGCTGGCCGACCGGCCCGACGGCGCGGAGGTCCCGGGCGAAGCGGTGCTGCTCGACATGAACGTCCTCGCGGGCGACAGCGACTACTTCGGGATGGGCGCGTATGACCTCGCGCCCGACCAGCGCCTTCTCCTGTACTCCACCGATCACGACGGCTCGGAGCGCTACACGATGCGGGTGCGCGACCTGCAGCGCGGTGTCGACCTCCCCGAGGTGATCCACGACACGACCTATGGCACCGCCTGGGCCGGTGACGACGTCTTCTTCTACGTCCGGCAAGACGCTGCGATGCGTCCCCATCAGGTGTGGCGTCACGAGATCGGGTCCGATCCCGCCGACGACGAGCTGGTCTACGAGGACCTCGACGAGCGCTTCTTCGTCAGCGTGGGTCTCAGCCTCACCGAGCGGTGGGTCCACATCTCGACGAGCTCGAAGGTGACGTCTGAGGAGCACCTCATCCCCGTGGACGACCCGCGGTCGGCGCCGCGGTGCGTGCAGCCACGGGAGCAGGACGTGGAGTACGACGTGACGCACGCGCCGAACCCGACCGACGGCGACCGCTTCCTCGTCCTCACGAACGCGGATGGCGCCGTGAACTTCAAGCTGATGAGCGCCCCGGTCGACCAGCCGGACCGAGCGCACTGGACCGAGGTGGTCCCCCACCGTCCCGACGTGAAGCTCGAGGGAGTCACCGCCTTCGCCGCCCATCTGATCCGGTACGAACGGCGCGAAGGCGT
>JBQTHC010000156.1:0-33558 GCA_052390255.1 Microthrixaceae bacterium | reverse complement strand
GCGTGGCGGGCGGCGGGGTGTTCTGTATGTTGGTGGGGTTTGGGTTTGGGGGGGGCCGGGGGGGGGGGCTTGGGGTCCGCGGGGGGGTTGCGCGGCGGGGTCCCCCACGACGACCGCGATCATGTCCTCGGCGACGTCGAACACGTCGCCCGCCCAGTACACGCAGTTGCCCGACCCCATGCACTTCTCGCGGTCGATCTCGATGTGCAGGCTCATGGCGTGACGGACTCTGTGTCGCGACCGGAGCGCAGGAGCGTGCCCGGGGTGGCGCCGGTGGGCGCGCCAGCCTCCACGACGGTGACGCCGTTGACGAGCACCCGCTCGATGCCCGTGGCCTCGGAGTGCAGTCGCCATGCGCCGCCGGGCAGGTCGTACCGCATGCGCTCGGGCAGGTAGCCGACGGTGGCCGGGTCGAACAGCACGAGGTCGGCGGCATAGCCCGACGCGATGCGGCCCCGCTCGCGCAGCCCGTACAGACGAGCCGGGACGTCGGTGATCTTGTGGATCGAGTCTTCGAGGCTGATCACCCCGTACTCGCGCACGCCATGCGAGAGGAGCGCCGTGCTGTAGATGGCACCGCACATCATGTCGAGGTGCGCGCCCGCGTCGGAGCCGCCGATGACGGCCCGCGGGTCACCCCACACCGACGCGCGCAGCTCCCAGTCGGCCTTGCTGTCACGGAGACCGGACGGGCGCAGGCCGGTGCGCAGCTCGTCGGCGAGCACGATGTCCAGCAGCAGGTCGAACGGGTCGACGTCGTCGGCGCGCTCGTCGGCGATCTGGCCGATCGTTCGCCCTTCGTACGCCGCGTTCTCCGGTGCGAACGCCTCGATCACCTCGAGCCCGCGCCACGCGGCGAGCCCGCGCAGCAGACCCGCTTCCTCCGAGTTCGCGCCTGCGTCGAGGCGGCGCCGCACGGCGGGATCGCGCAGCGCGGCGATCCGCTCGGGCACGGGGAGCGACAGCACCTCACGCCAGCCGGGGAAGCCGTCGAGCACGAACCCCGAAAGGAACGACAGCCGCAGTCGCATCGTGTGCGGCAGCGTGAGGGCCACGACGCGCCCGCCCCGAGCCGCTGCGTGATCGGACGCCGCGAGCTGCGACTCGTGACCGGTCGGGTTCATCGACGACACACCGAGCACGTTCCAGTTCACCGGGCGGTTGGCCGCCACCGACATGGCTGCGAGGAGGTGGCGCTCGTCGTCGGTGAAGCCGTTGATGCAACCGGCGAGGATCGCCTCGATGGTCGTACCCGGCACGTCGCGCACCGCCCCCGCGAGCGCGACGAGCTCATCGGGGGTCGCGCCGCGCGACGGCACCGGCGAACCGTCGCCGTCGTTGTGGGTCGGCGCAGTGGAGGTGGAGAACCCGAGCGCACCAGCGGCGCAGGCGTCGGCCACGATCTGGGCCATCGCCGCGATCTGCTCCGCCGACGCCGCGTCGTGGCAGTCGTCGCCCATCACGGCGCGGCGCACCGCGGAGTGCCCGATGAGGAAGCCGGCGTTCACGCCGACGCGCCCGTCGAGGCGGCTGGCCCAGTCGGCCCAGCTCGTCCAGTCCCACGGCAGCCCGGCCTCGAGCGCCTCCAGCGGCATGCCCTCGACGCGCGCCATCATCCGCATCAGGTAACCGGCGTGCTCCTCCCCCGCCGGAGCCAGGGTGAAGCCGCAGTTCCCGCCGAACACCGTGGTGACGCCGTGGAGCGACGACGGCGATGCCGACGGGTCCCACGTGAGCTGCGCGTCGTAGTGCGTGTGCAGGTCGACGAAGCCAGGGGCGACGACGAGGTCGGTGGCATCGACCACGTCCGCACCCGCGTCGAGCTCGTCGGCAGGGACGATGCGGCCATCGCGCACGGCGACATCACCGACGGCGCCGGGCGAGCCCGTGCCGTCGACGACGAGACCGCCGCGGATCAGGAGGGAGGCCATCGAAAGAGCTCCTCGGCGTTCTCGTGGGTGAGCTTGGCGATCACGTCGGGTGCCAGGTGCCCGATCGCGTCGTGGACGTAGCGCTGCGTGTCGGGCCAGGTGGAGTCCGCGTGCGGGTAGTCGACCTCGAGCATGACGTGGTCGGGGCCGAAGCGCTCGAGCACGCCGTCGAGCGTGCTCGGGTCGTCGATCGAGCAGTACCAGAAGCTCTCGGCCATCACCTCGCTCGGGCGCCGGTCATCGGCCCAATGGCCGCCGTCGACACCCGACGCCGAGTGGTCGAGCACGTAGTCGGACCGGTCGGCGAGCATGTTCACCCAACCGAGACCGCCCTCGGAGAGCGCGACCTTCAAGCGCGGGAAACGGGTGCACACACCCGACCAGAGCCAGTCCGCCGTGGTGACGTAGGCGTTGACCGGGAACAGCGTGGGAAGCAGCTCGAATGGCGGGTCGTCGCACGGGAGCGGGATCCACGCCGACGACCCGGTGTGCAGGCACACGACCGTGTCGGTCTCCTCACACGCGGCGAGCAACGGATCCCAGTGACCGGAGTGCAACGACGGCAGCCCGAGCTTGACCGGCATCTCCGCGAAGCTGAGGGCCCGGAAGCCCCGCCCCGCGTTCTCGCGCACGATGTCGGCGGCGACGACCGGATCCTTCAGCCACGTGATCTGCGTGGGGATGATGCGGCCCGGGTAGGTGCCGGCCCACACCTCGTGGTGCCAGTCGTTCCACGCACGCACGCAGGCCAGACCGAGCGCCGGGTCCTTCGACTGCGAGAACACCGACCCGCAGAACCCGGCGATGAGCGACGGGAAGCACACCGACGCGCCGATGCCAGCGAGGTCCATGTCCTCGATGCGGGCGTGGATGTCCCAGCACCCGCGACGCATCTCGGTGAAGTCGGCCGGCTCCATCGACCACTCCGCACGCGGGCGACCCACCACCGCGTTGAGCCCGACGTTCGGGTACACGTTCCCTTCGTAGGTCCACACCTGGCGGCCGTCGTCATCCTGCACGATCTGCGGCGCGCGCTCCGCGAGGTGCTGCGGCATGCGCCCGTCGAACAGGTCGGCCGGCTCGATGAGGTGATCGTCGACCGACACGATCCGGTAGCGCACTTCCGGGGCGGCCGCGAGGTCGACGCCCGTCGCGGTCACGCTGGGTCCCACACGAGCGGGAGGTGCTCCGCCTGCCGAATGCCGGTGGAGTAGTGGACCTCCGCACCGGGCGCGATCGAGTAGTCGGGAATGCGCACGTGCAGCTCCTCGAGCGCGACGCGCAGCTCGAGACGTGCCAGATGTGCGCCGAGGCACAGGTGGTGCCCGCCGCCGAACGCGACGTGCTTGTTCGGTTCGCGCGCGAAGTCGACGTCGGCAGGTCCGAACTCGCCTTCGTCGCCGTTGGCCGCGCCGACCACCAGCGTCACCCCGTCGCCCGCCTTGATGTCGACGTCGTGCAGCGTGATGTCCTGTGCAGCTGTGCGCGGCACCACCATCACCGGGCTGAGCCAGCGCAGCAGCTCCTCCACCGCGGCCGGGATCAGCGTCGGGTCCTCGACGAGCTGTCGACGGTGGTCGGGGTGCGTGGCGAGGAAGGCGACCATGCAGTCGAGCGTTGCCGTGACCGTGTCGAGGCCGCCGAGGAGCAGCAGGTGGCTGATGCCGAGCAGCTCGGGCTCGTCGAGCGGCCGACCGTCGACCTCGGCGTGGACGATGTTCGACAGCAGCGTGCCGTTCGGCGCGGCGCGGCACTCGACGATGCGCGCGCGGACGTAGTCGCTGATGGCGTGCGCGGTCTCGTCACGGATCCTCGTGGCACCCTCGAAGTCGCCCGGCTCGACATCGGGGCGGATCGTGTTGTCGCGCCACTGCAGGAACATCGGCAGGTCGCTGGCCGGGAGGCCCATGAGCTCGAGGAAGATCCCCGACGGCAGCGGCGTGGCGAACTCGTCGTGGAAGTCGCACTCGCCGCGCGCTGCGAAGCCGTCGAGCAGCTCGCCGACGAGCCGGCGAACCGCGGGTTCGAGCTTGTTGATCTCGCGCGGGACGAACTGCGGGTTGAGGATGCGGCGGTAGGCCGTGTGCAGCGGCGGATCCACCTCGAGCGGCAGCAGCGGCTGCTCACCGAGGTTGAGGTTGCCGCCCGCCGAGGTGAAGGCCTCGGGGTGGCGCATCGCCCACAGCACGTCCTCATATCGGGACTACAGCACGACCGAGTGCTCACCGAGCTCGCCGCGCGCCACAGGGCACTCGTCGCGGAGCTGCGCGTACGCGGGGTGCGGGTCCGCCGCCACCTCGGGCGAGAACAACCTCAGCGCAGCGGTCGTGCCATCGAGCTCTGTCATGTCCACTCCTCCAGCGGTTCAGCGACCCGGCAGGTCTCCCTTCACGACCTTGCCGGTGGCATTGCGTGGCAGCTCGTCGAGGAACGTGAACCGACGAGGCACCTTGTAGTCCGACAGACGCTCCGCGCAGAACGCACGCAGCTCCTCGGGCGTGGCGGTTGCGCCCGGCGCGAGCACGACCCAGGCACCGATGTCCTCACCGAGGACCTTGTGCGCGATGCCCGCGGCGGCGGCCTCCTGCACCGCGGGGTGCTCGTAGAGGACCGACTCGATGTCGGTGGCGTGCACGTTGTTGCCGCCGCGGATGATCACGTCCTTCTGGCGACCGACGATGTAGAGGAAGCCGTCCTCGTCGAGGTACGCGAGGTCGCCCGAGTGCAACCAGCCATTGCGCCAGGTGCTGGCCGTGGCTTCGGGGTCGTTGAAGTACTCGCGCTCGCGCCCGGGGTTGCGCACGATCAGCTCACCGATCTCGCGCGCCGGGAGCTCGGCGCCGCTGTCGTCGACGATGCGGAACTCGGTGGGCGCCATCGGCTTGCCGACCGAGCCGATGCGCTTGGCCTGCTCCTCGGGCGGCATGAAGCAGAACGCCGGACCGGCCTCGGTCATGCCCCAGCTGTTCGACACCATCGCGTTGGGCAGCTTCGCCTGGAGGCGCTGCAACGTGGCGGGCGTGACGGGTGCGCTGCCGAGCGGGCAGATCGTGATGCTCGACAGGTCGGCGTCCTCGAAGCGCGGGCTGGCGATGAGGAGCTCGGCCATCGCGGGCACGAGGAAGGTCGCCGCGGGACGACGCTTCTCGACGACGTCGAACCACGCGTCGACGTCGAAGCGTGGCAGGTAGAGGAGCTCCATGCCGAGCTTCATCGGGTTGTAGGTGGAGGCGATGCCCGCGAACGTGAACATCGGCGACGCGTGCAACCAACCGGCGCCGGACCACGCGGGAAGGCCGTTGGGGACCATGGCGACGTTGCGGTGACGCACCACGACGCCCTTGGGGCGCCCGGTGGTGCCGGAGGTGTACATCACGTCGGCGATGTCGTCCCCGTCGAGCGGCACCTGGATCGCGCTCGCGTCATCGTCGAGCGCGTCTGCCCATGCCACCGTCAGCGGATCACTGGCCAGACCGGTGGTGACGATGCAGCGCAGGCCCGGCAGCATGTCGCGCGCCTCGAGCAGCGTCGACGTCGTGGCTGCGCCGCTGATGGCGACGACCGCGCCCGCATGGGCGAGCACGTACCCGAGCTCGCGGGCGACGAGCCGCGTGCTCGTCGGCACGGCAACCGCGCCGGCCTTGTGCACCGCGGAGTACGTGATGAGGAAGGTGAGGCCCTCCTCCGGCGGCACGTGGATCGCCACCCGGTCGCCCTTGGCGACGCCCTGTGCCACCAGCCAGCGCGCGAGCTGGTTGGACCGCGCCTCCCACTGCGCGAACGTCAGCGAGTCGCCCGAGCCGACGTCGGTGCACGCCACCTCGTCGGCGAACGCGTCGGCCATCATCCGGAGCTGGTCCGGCAGCAGCCCGCTCAACGTCTGTGAACCCAGATGGCCGCCATGCGAGCGCAAGTGTTCACAGACGTTGGTTGGTGGGGGGTTCGGGGTCACGCGGGAGGCCGAGGAGGCGCTCCGCGATCACGTTGCGCTGGATCTCGCTCGTGCCGCCAGCGATGGTGAGGCAGCGGTTGGCGAGGAAGCCGAAGGTCCACTGCGCGGCCGCGCCGATCGTGGTTGCCCCCTCCGGCCCGAGCAGCGACAGGCCGAGCTCCTGCGTGCGCTGATCGTGCTCGACGCCCAGCAGCTTGCGCACGCTCGCCTCGGGACCCGGCTTCGCGCCCGACAGGGAACGCTGCGTCGACCGCAGGCCGAGCACCGCGACCGTGTGCGCCTCGGCCACGAGCGCCCCGAGCTGATCGCACAGGAGCGGATCCGCGGCCAGCGCGTCGAGCCCGATGCGCTCGCGCGCGAGGTCGAGCAGCGCCTCGATGCCGCCACCGAACGAGGAGCCGCTCCCCATCGCGACGCGCTCGTTCGCGAGCGTGGTGCGCGCGAGCGGCCAGCCGCCGTCGACCTCGCCGATGACGCACTCGTCGGGGACGAACACGTCATCGAGGAAGACCTCGTTGAACATCGCGAGACCGGTCATCTCCTTCAGCGGGCGGATGTCGATGCCGGGTGCGCGCATGTCGACGATGAGGTACGTGATGCCGAGGTGCTTCGGCGCGGTGGGGTTGGTGCGCACGAGGCAGATGCCCCAGTCGGCCTCGAGCGCCATCGAGGTCCACACCTTCTGTCCGTTGAGCAGCCAACCGCCATCGGTCCGCGTGCCGGTGGTGGTGAGCGCGGCGAGGTCGGAGCCGGCCTCCGGTTCGCTGAAGAGCTGGCACCAGGCGATCTCGCCGAGCAGCGTGGGCCGCACCCAACGCTCCTGCTGCTCGGGGGTGCCGTGCGCCGCGATGGTCGGCGCAGCCCAGGCGCCCACCTGCAGGTGCGGCACGCGAACGCGGACCCGCCGCAGCTCCTCGTCGATCACGAGCTGCTCGACCGCACCCGCGTCGCGCCCCCACGGCGGCGGCCAGTGCGGGACGATGTACCCGACCTCGGCCAGACGCGCGCGGCGCTCGGCCTTTGGAAGCGCGGCGATCGCGTCGGCGGTGGCAGCCACCTCGACTCGGATCGCATCCGCCTCCTGCGGGAGCGCCAAGGTGAGGTGGCGTCGCGTTCCATCGACTGCCGCGAGCGCGGTCCTGCGTCGCCACGGCGAGGGGCCACCGAGCAGCTGTCGCAATGACATCGCGCGCCGCAGGTAGAGGTGCGCGTCGTGCTCCCAGGTGAACCCGATGCCGCCAAGCACCTGGATGCAGTCCTTCGCGACGGTGGCGAACGCGTCCGGCGCGACCGCGCCGGCGGCAGCAGCCGACAGCGCGACCTCTGCTCGATCCGCGCTCGTGGTCGCACTGTCGAGCGCGAGCGCTGCGTCCCAAGCCGCGCAGCGCGCCTGCTCTGCCGCGACGAGCATGTCGGCGCAGCGATGCTTCACGCCCTGGAACTGGCCGATGGGGCGGCCGAACTGCTTGCGCACCGAGGCGTACTCCGCGGCCGTGTCGACGCACCATCCCGCGCCGCCCGCGCACTCCGCTGCGACGAGCGTCGCGGCGAGCACCTCGACCTGCGCGGGGTCGAGGTGCTCGAGCGTCGCCGTCGCCGGCACGACCACCGTGTCGAAGCGCATGTCGGCGAGCCGCCGGGTGGGGTCGAGTGGATCGAGCGGCGTCACCGTGAGCTCCGTGGTGCGCACGACGACCCACCGCTCCACTCCATCGGCGACGACCGACACGACCACGACGTCGGCGAGCGCGCCGCACACCACTGGACCGGTCGATCCGGACACCACGATCGAGCTGTCCTCACTCGGTTCCCCGGTGAGGGGTGGACCGAGCGCAACCGTGCCGATGACCGCGCCGGACGCGAGCGCGCGCAGCAGGTCTGGCATCCCGCCGCCGGCATGGACGGCAGCGCTCGCGAGCACGGTCGGCAGGAAGGGGCCGGGCGCCACGGCACGGCCGAGCTCCTCGAGGACGACCGCGAGCTCGGCGAAGCCGTAGCCCTCGCCACCGAGCTCCTCGGGGAGGTGCAGGCCGAGCCAACCGAGCGCGACCAGCTCGTCCCAGAACGGCGGCAGCTCTTCCACCGGCGCATCGAGCGCGCCTCGCACGACCTTCGGATCGATGCGGCTCGCAGCGAAGCGGCGCGCCGTGTCGGCGAGTGCGAGGTGGTCCTCACCGATGGCGATGCTCACGCTCGTCGCACCCCTTCCCTTGTCTAACGATCATGTCACGTTAGCCGCGAGGGCGATCTAGCCTGCGAGCCGATGCCGATCCACTACGAGCAGGTGGGCGGGCACGTTGCCCGCATCACGATCGACCGGCCCGAGGCCCGCAACGCCCTCGACCTCCACGGCTTCCGCGACCTCGCCAACGCATGGCGCCGCTTCCGCGACGACGATGACGACTGGGTGGCGATCGTCACCGGCGTGGACGGCAACTTCATGGTGGGCGCCGATCTCAAGACGTACATCCCGCAGATCACCGCGCTGCAACAGCAGATCTCCTCCGGTGAGGTCGACGAGATCGACGGCTGCAAGCTGCGTGATGGCACCGACGCTGTGCTGCGCAGCCTCAAGATCTACAAGCCGATCATCGCGGCGGTCGACGGACCGTGCGTGGCCGGTGGCATGGAGATGCTCGGCGGCGTCGACATCCGCATCGCGACCGACCGCGCCACCTTCGGCGTGATGGAGCCCAAGCGCGGCCTGTTCGCCGGGGGCGGCACCACGGTGCGCCTCCCGCGCCAGCTCGCCTACCCGGCCGCGATGGAGTTCCTGCTCACGGCCGAGGCGTTCCCCGCGGCGCGCGCGCTCGAGCTCGGCCTGCTCAACGAGATCGTGGCGGCCGACGCGCTGCAGGAGCGCGCGCTGTGGTGGGCGGCGCGCATCACGGCCAACGCTCCCCTCGCAGTGCAGGCCACGAAGGAGAGCGTGCTGCGCGGCCTCGCGGTCGATCAGCGCGAGGCCTACAGGATCGAAAGCGAGCTCGCCGGCCGCGTGTTCTCGAGTGAGGACGCCAAGGAGGGCCCGAAGGCGTTCGCCGACAAGCGCGACCCGGTCTGGAAGGGCAAGTGAGCCTCAGAGCCAGAGCGTGTGCGCCGACAGCTGCATCAGCCCGTGGTCGCAGCACAAGCGCTGGGGGTGAGGCGGGCCCGTGAGCGCGGTCGACCCGCGCACACCGTGCATCATCGGGGTCGCGCAGCGCACGGTGCGCCCGGCCGACGGTCCGTGTCCGGAGCCGCTCGTGCTGTGGCACGACACCTGTGTCGCCGCCGCGGCCGACGCGCTTCCCGGCGCGAGCCAGCGGGTGCTCGACGCGGCCGACAGCTTGCAGATCGTCTACTGCATGAGCTGGCCCTACGACCGCCCGGTCGACCGACTGGCCGACGTGCTCGGCATCACGCCCGCACACCGCATCTACTCCGGGATCGGCGGCACCACACCCGAGGTGCTCGTGCAGGACGCGGCCCGGTCGATCCTGCGCGGCGACATGGACGTCGCGGTGATCACGGGCGCCGAGGCGCTCGACACGAAGCGGCGGGCGAAGAAGGCGGGCGCTCGCCTGACCTGGAGCCACCGCGCCGACAAGCCAGACCCGTTCCCGTTCGAGGCGCCGTTCCATCCGGCCGAGGTCGCGCACGAGGTGTTCCAGGCGTGGCTCACGTTCCCGCTGTTCGACATCGCTCGGCGTGCGCTCCTTGCCGTCTCCCCAACCGACTACGCCGCGGCGGTCGGCGCGCTGCTCGCGCCCTTCAGTGAGGTGGCAGCGCGCAACCCGCACGCGTGGTTCCCGCTCGCGCGATCCGCGGAGGAGCTGTCGACGCCATCGGCGGAGAACCGGATCGTCGGGTACCCGTACACGAAGTGGGCGGTCTCGGTGATGGACGTCGACATGGCGGCCACGGTCGTCGTCGCGAGCCACGCCAAGGCTGACGAGCTCGGCGTCCCGGTCGATCGCCGCGTGTACCTCCGCGGCGGCTGCTACGCCGCCGACCCCGTGTACGTCGCGGAGCACGCGGATCTGTCCGCGTCACCGGCGATGGCCGTCGCGAGCGCCGAAGCGCTGCGGTGCGCGGGCGCGGGGATCGACGACGTCGCACACCTCGACCTCTACAGCTGCTTCGCGAGCTCGGTGCACCTCGCATGCGACGCGCTGGGCCTCGCGCCCGATGACTCCCGCGGCCTGACGGTCACCGGCGGGCTGCCCTTCGCGGGCGGCGCCGGCAGCAACTACGTACTGCACAGCATCGCCACGATGGTCGACGTGCTGCGCGCCGACCCGGGCTCGCTCGGCATGGTGACCGGCGTCGGCATGCACATAACCAAGCACGCGTTCGGCGTGTACTCCACCGCTCCCCCGCCATCGGGTCTGCTCGAACCACCCCTCACGCTCCCGGGCCAGCCCGCGGTGGCGATCACCGAACGCCACGACGGCGCGGCAACGATCGCGTCGTACACCGTCGCCCACGGGCGCGATGGCGCACCCGCGTGGGGCCTCGTGATCGGCGACCTCACCGATGGGACCCGCGCCTACGGTCGAGTCGAGGACACCGACCTGCTCGCCGCGATGGAGTCGACCGAGTGGGTCGGCCGCACGGTGGAGCTGATCTCGACCGACGCGGGCGTCAACCTCGTGCGCGCCTGAGGAGCCGTTAGGCGAGGCGACCGGCAGCACGGTGCCCGGTCGGGCACGAAGAGGTCCGGCGGCCTCCCCGTCCGCGCATCTCCTGAGCGCGTGATCGCCGTTGCTGTCACCGGATCGGAGACAGCGACCCCGATCCCGTGACACGGCCGACGTCAGATCCACCCGCTGTCACGAGATCTGAGACAGCAACCCCGATCCCGTGACACGGCCGACGTCAGGTCCACCCGCTGTCACGGGATCCGGGACAGCGTCAGCGTCGGCGAGGCCGCACCTTCCGCCGGCCTGGCGCGGTCGCCAGGACGCCCGCCAGCAGCGCCACCACCCACCACAACGACTCACGCCTACCTGCGGATGAGGACAGGCGCAGCGTGCCCGCGTCCGCCGTGCCGAAGCCGGCCGCTGACGCCTGGCCGGCGGCGTACTCGAACACCTTCCCGCCACTGTCACGGGCGCCGCGAGCAGCAAGGGCGGCGCCGAGGGACGTCGGGGAGGCTGACCCGAAGGCGGTGGTCTCCTCGTCGTCGGCCGCGCATGACGTCGTGGACACGAAGCCGAGGTGATCGCTGGGCCAGAGCCACTGGGCATCGCCGAGAGGGTGCGGCTCGTTCCCGATGACCTCGCTGGCAGGGAGGTCGAGGGTGCACCCGGTCGGTGGGCGCGCGAGCACGTAGTCGATGCGCTCGGACATCGTGCGAGTCCGCCCGTCACTGAAGACCTCGTCGCCCTCGGGTGGACCGCCGGAGCATCCGGGAGCGCCGACCTCCGGGTTGCACTCGGTGCCGCCAGCTGCCGCGTAGGTGTCGACGAAGCCGGCATCCGCCGTTGCCTGGATCGCTGCACTCTCCGGCGTGCTGTTGAGGTCACCGACGAGGAAGTCGGGGAGCGTGTCATCGGTGGCCCACTCGGAGGTGATCGCCGCGACCTGCTGCGCTTGCAACGTCTTCGTTTCGTCGCTCAAGGCAGTCAGATGGTGTGCCAGGTGGGTCGTGAACATGTCGAGCTTGCCCGCTGCCCCAGTGTCGACCTGAGCCCACAGCACCTGGCGTGAGTCGAAGGTGGCGTCGAGCGGGCAGAACGGGTTCGGGTCGGTGCAGGCCGGCGCCTCGTAGGTGCGGGGCGTCAGGCGCCGGAAGCGCGTCTCGACGATCGGGAAGCGAGAGAAGATCGCCAGACCTTCACTGAAGTCGCCAGAGTCCGGGAAGTTGCCGTTGGCCGCGGCCGCGTCGTCCAGCGGGTTGCCACCGCCGACGTTGATGTCGGGAGTCAGCGGCACGTGCGGGTTGGAACGCGACCAGCACCACGACCACGGCTCGCCGGTCAGCGCGGCGATCGCCTGGGCGAGACGCTCAGCCACCAGGCCGTGCTTCTGCGGGTACTCGTCGCCCGCGTCGAGCTCGAGGTTGCGCGTCACCTCCTGCGCTCCGACGACGTCGGCACGCGAATCGACGATCGCAGCGGCCAGC
Source organism: Microthrixaceae bacterium (assembly GCA_052390255.1). Lineage (GTDB taxonomy): Bacteria > Actinomycetota > Acidimicrobiia > Acidimicrobiales > VFJN01 > VFJN01. Next base: position 21,569 of record JBQTHC010000156.1, on the reverse strand, counting down.
AGCGGCAGCCGCGCCCCAAGGCTCACGTCCCCGTCGTCGGTCTCGCTGTGGAGCACGTTGAAGGTGGCAACCCGCAGCTCGCCGTCGTCAGGCAGTGGTGTCGCTCCGACCGGAGCGACAGCCACCCCGCACAGCGGTTCGCCATCGGTCGGAAGCCCAGTTGCCCCGTTCGAGCCCTGCGCGCGTGTGGGACTCGCAGGGAGCAGCACGCCCAGCAGCATCAAGGTCGCGCCGATCCAACGGATTTGTCGCATTCGCCCCATCCCCATTCGAGGCACCGTACATGACGTCAGTGTCAGATGTGCCGGGAAGCGCGGTTCGGGCCCCCGGCGAGATCGAGCCGAATCGGGTGTCACCAGACCCGCATGCAAAGATGACGCAACTGTCAGAAGACAGGGGCGTGGCGGGGCGCGCCGTGATCGAAGGAGACGCCGGATGGCCGGGATGTGCGAGGGACGGGTCGCGATCGTGACAGGCGCGGGCCGTGGCATCGGGCGCGAGCACGCGCTCATGCTGGCGTCGGAGGGCGCGGCCGTGGTGGTGAACGACCTCGGCGCGCAGCCCGACGGCGAGGGCGCCGACCTGGGTCCGGCGAACGAGGTCGTCGCCGAGATCGAGGCGATGGGTGGCCGCGCGATCGTGAACGGCTCCGACGTGACCAGCTTCGACGAGTCCGCCGCGATGGTGGCGCAGGCCGTCGACGCGTTCGGGCGCCTCGACATCCTCGTGAACAACGCCGGCATCCTGCGCGATCGCATGGTGTTCTCGATGACCGAGGCGGAGTGGGATTCGGTGGTGGCCGTCCACCTGAAAGGGCACTTCTGCCCGACGCGTCACGCCGCGGCGTACTGGCGTGAGCAGTCGAAGGCCGGCAACGCAGTGGACGCGCGGATCATCAACACCGCGTCGCCGTCTGGCCTCTACGGGAACGTCGGACAGACGAACTACGGCGCGGCAAAGGCCGGGATCGCATCGTTCACGATGGTGTGCGCGCTCGAGCTCGGCCGCATCGGCGTCACCGCCAACTGCCTCGCGCCAACCGCGATCACGCGGCTCGTGGCACCCGTGATGGGCGGCGAGGAGAACATCTCGGAGGAGATGCGCGAGCGGCTGTCGCCCCGCTGGGTGGCGACGGTCGCGACCTGGCTGGCGAGCCCGGCCGCCGCGCATGTCACCGGGCGCGTGTTCGACGTGCGCGGCGACACGATCGCGATCGCGGAGGGCTGGCACCGCGGTCCCGACGGGACCAACCCCGGCGACCCCGCCGGCGCCGGCAAGGTGATCGAGCAGCTGCTCGCGTCGGCCCGCCCGAACGCCGACCTCGACGGACGCGACGCTCCAGACCGCTTCTAGCAACCAACGTCTGTGAACACCTACGTCCGCCATGCGAGCGTGGGGGTTCACAGACGTTGATTGGTCAGGTCTTCTTGACCAGCGGAATCTTGTAGAGGCGCTCCCAGGTCTCGCCGACGATCTTGCGCTTCGACTCGTCGGGGAACGGCAGCTTGTCGAACGTGTCGACCGCGTTCGGGTACTGCGAGTCGCCGTGGGGGTAGTCGGTGGAGAAGACGAGGTTGTCGTCGCCGAACCAGTCGAGGTACTGCGTCGCGGTGACCTCCTCGGCCTCGACGCCGAGGAAGCACTGGCGGCGGAAGTAGTCGCTCGGCTTCATCGTGAGATCGGTGGCCTCGTACCACCCGGTCCACTCGTAGTGCTCGTCGAGGCGCTCGAGCAGCCACGGCGCCCATGAGCAGTTGCCCTCGAGCAACGCCACCCGCAGGTTCGGGAACCGTTCGAGCACGCCGCCGCCGCAGAGGCTCGTGGTGACGAACTGGATCGCGAGCGGTTGGTTGAACGTGTGCCAGAGCATCAGCTTGTCGAGCACCTGCAACGAGAAGTCGGGCGTGAGGTAGGTCTGACCGCCGCCGTGGAAGCTCAAGGGCACGTCGAGCCGCTCGATCTCCGCCCACAGCGGGTCGTACGCGGGATGGTGCCACGGCCGGTTGTTGACGCAGCCGGGCGACAGGAACACTGCCTTGAAGCCGAGCTCCTCCACGCAGCGGCGCGCCTCGAGCACCGATCCCTCGATGTCGTGGGGCGCGAGCATCGCGGCGCCGTACATGCGGTCGGGCGCCTCCTTGCAGTAGTCCGCCAGCCAGTCGTTGTACGCCCGCGCGATCGCGGACGCGTACGCGGGCTCGAGGCCGTCGCTGCCGATGTGCTCGCTCGAGTCGAGGCCGAGTACGAACAGGCCGCGCGACGGGAACATCACCGCGAGGTCGAGGCCCTCAGTGTCCATCGCACGGATCGTCGACGCCGCGTCCCAGCCATGAGCCTCCGCGTCCGCGTAGACCGACTCGTGCTCTTCCCGCCACCCGGTCTTGCGGCCGTCGACGTGCTGGGGGCGCACTGCACCGAGCCGCAGCAACGTGTGGTTCTTCACGCGCACGCGCATGTCGCGCGTGAGCTCGGTGAGCCCAACGGGCGCAGCGTGGCGGTACTCGGGTGCGATGTAGCGCTGCCACAGGTCGGCAGGCTCCATCACATGCAGATCGCTGTCGGCGATCACGTTGTCCCTGAGCGCCACGGCTTCCCCCTGTTCGCCGATGCGGTGCCGCGCAGACTAACAGCCGTGTCAGGTACGTCCCACAGCCGACGGCGTCGATGCCCGCTGACCGATGCCGGGCGGCCACGTGAACGTTCGCGGCGAAACGCATCGCTGACTCGGACGGCTCCTGGGCGACACTGATGCCGATGCGTGCAGCCCCGCCGACGGTCGGACGCCGGGTCATCGTCACGGGGCTCGCGGGGTCCGGGAAGAGCACGCTGTCGATCGCGCTGGCCGCGAGGACCGGCCTGCCGCTCATTCACCTCGACCTCCACTTCTGGAAGCCGGGCTGGGTCGCCCCGTCGGAGGCCGAGTGGCGCGAGAAGCAACGGCTCGTGCTCGCTGGCGACGCGTGGATCGCCGACGGCAACTACCACGAGACCCTCGACCTCCGGCTGGAGCGAGCGGACACGGTCCTCTTCCTCGACCTGCCGTGGTGGCGCTGCTCGTTTCGCGCGCTCTTGCGCGGCCTCCGGATGCCTGGTGAGCTGCCCGAGGGGTGCACCTACTCGCGCTGGCAGCGGCTGCGCGACGAGTGGCGATTGGCCGTCCGCATCTGGCGGGAGAACCGCTCACAGCCAGAGCTCGAGCGCGAGATCATCTCGCGACAAGGGTCACACGTGGCGCTCCACGTGCTCCGCTCCACGCGAGAGGTCAGGCAGCTGCTCGACAGCGTGGACGCCGACCACGCAGGAGCCAACCCGTCGCCGCCCTAGGCGTGAGTTCGAGAGCAATGGCGGCGCACGTCTTTCGCGCAGGCGGCTGACGAAGGGGGCGCTGGCCTCCTCTAACGTGCACGTCATGTCTGCACCGTCGCCGTACGTCCGCACCACGGGCCTCGCGAACTGGAACCGCTACGCCGCGGTGAACGACGAGTTCATCGACATCCACATGGACGACGACGCAGCTCGCGCCGTTGGCATGCCCGGCGTGTTCGGCATGGGCAACCTGCGCATCGCGTACCTCCACAACATGCTCAGCGACTGGCTCGGCGACGGCGGCGACATCGTCGAGCTCGCGTGCGAGTTCCGCGGCCTGAACATGAAGGGGGACACGCTCACGTGCAGCGCGACCCCCACCGAAGACACCGAGGTCGACGGCACCCGCTGCACCACGCTCGACCTGTCGGTGAAGAACCAGGACGACGTGGAGACGTGCCCCGGCTCCGCGACGGTGGTGCACTTCGACGACGGCAAGGCCGCGATGCCCGGTGAGCCCGAGCCGCGCCAGCCGTCCGACGAGGCCACGCCTGGCACGTTCCTCACGCAGCAGACGATCGACAAGATCGGCCGCGTGCTGCCTCCGGTTGCAGCGCCGGCGGTGGGCGCCAACGACATCGCCCGCTGGGCCATCGCCACCTACTGGCCCGAGCCTCCACCGACCCGCTACCTCGATGTCGAGGTGGCAGCCAAAGGACCGTGGGGCGGCATCGTCGCGCCCCGTGACTTCGACCCGTTCGCCTGGATGCCCAACCGCCCGTGGGCCGGCGACTGGCTCTGGGGCATGGGCACCGAGCCCGGCCGTCGCCTCCTCAACGGCGGCCAGCACAACCGCTACGCCGAGCCCATCCGCCCCGGCGACGTCATCTCCGTGACGCGGCGCTTCGTTGACGTCATCGAGCGCGACACCAAGCGCGGCCCGATGGTCTTCTTCACGAGCGAGTTCCGCTGGGAGAACCAAGCCGGCGCGCTCGTACGCCTGGGCGAGCAGACGACGATCTACTACTGACCGCGCTCCGCCGACCGACACATCGAGAGCACGGCCTGACTACCGTCCGCGAGGTACCGGCGACTGCCACGAGGAGCCCGACCGATGAGACCCCTCCGCTACGCGATCAACGTCACGCTCGACGGCTGCAGCGATCACGAGGTGTTCGTCCCGGACGACGTGCTGCACCACCATCACGCCGCCAACCTCGCACGTGCTGATGCCCTGCTCCTCGGTCGGGTGACCTACACGATGATGGAGGAGGCGTGGCGCCGGCCGGACACGGGGGTGTGGCCCGACTGGATGGACGATTGGATGATCCCCTTCGCCGAGACGATGGACGCAGCGAAGAAGTACGTCGTGTCGAGCACCCTGGACCACGTCGATTGGAACTCCGAGCTCGTGCAGGGCGACCTGGCCGACGCCGTGCGGCAGCTCAAGCAGGAGCCGGGCGAAGGTCTGGCCGTGGGAGGCGTGGCGCTCCCGCTTGCGTTGGCGGACCTCGGGTTGATCGACGAGTACGAGTTCGTCGTGCTCCCCGTCCTCGCAGGCCATGGGCCGACGTTGTTCGCCGGCCTGAGCCGGCGCCTGGAGCTCGAGCTCGTGGGGCGCCAGGAGCTCCGGTCGGGGGCCGTTGCACTGCGCTACCAACCCAGTCCGGCACCTTCCGGCGGCGAGCAGGGAACGACATGACCTACGCAGTGGACTTCGTGAACGTCTCCACCGTCGGACTGGAGTCGTCGCCGATGGCGACCGCGCTCGCTGGCCTGCGAGCGAACGAGGCGCGCTACTTCAAGAACAAGTACGACCACGTCTTCATCGTCGAGCCGGCCGCGAAGGCCAAGAAGGCGATCGAGCTGGTGCGTCGGATCCTCAAGGAGGAGCGCGACATCGTCATCGCGTCGCCCCCGCTCGAGGCGACGACCTTCCAAGTCGAGGACATCCGCTGGACGTACGTCTTCTACGAGAGCGGGCTGTCGATCAACGTCCTGTACTCGCTCGACGAAGGGAAGAAGCGGGCGGTCGGCTTCAAGCTCTCCGACGGGATGGAGGTGCCCGCTGAGCTCGGTTCGTTCAAGTTCGCGCGACAGAAGTCGAAGCTGGCGGGAACGATCCGCGGTTCGTACTTCGTGATCAAGGGCGAGTACGACTAGCGGGTGACCGGCTCAGTCTCCCGGGGTGAAGTAGTTGTGCACCTCGAAGAACTGCGTCTCGGGCGGGTTCGAGATGCCGACCTGCCCGGAGAACGGGCCGATCTGCTCCTGGGCGAAGGCGTCGAACGCCTCCCGCGTCTGCCAGACGTCGACCACGCGCAGGCCCGAGTCCGTCATGGCCGCGAAGTGCGAGATCGCACCCGCCGGCCCCGGCCCCCCTGGGGTGAGGCCCATCAGCTTGCAGACCTGGTCGTACTGGTCGAGCGTGGCTCCGTCGAAGTCCATCTGCACGGCGATCGCCATCGTGCGCACCTCCTCGAGCGTCGCTCCGCCGTGGAGCGGCGCGCCCCAGCATGTCGCGTTCCTCGGGGCCGTGCTCGGCGAGCCGAGTGAGCTGTGCGAGCCTTCGCTGGTCGATTGCGTGGCCCCGGGATCGACGGCGCGCACCTGGGCTCACGGCGTGACGACGAGCTCGCCGACCGCACTACGTCAGGCGATCCGTACCGGTTGGCGCTGTGGCGCTCGGACCACGATCTATCGGTTGACACTATATCACAATGTGATAGAAAAGTGGTGTGGCACGACCTGACCCGACCTCGTTCCTCCCCTTGCCTCAGGCGCAGCTCCATGTGCTGGTCGCCCTCACGAACGGCGACCGGCACGGCTACGCAATCATGCAGGACGTCGAGGCATCGTCCAACGGGACCGTGCGGATGGGGCCCGCCACCCTCTACGGCACCCTGAAGAAGCTCGTCGACCAAGGCCTCGCGGAGGAGCTCACTCGCCGCCCCGGCGACGATGACGACCAGCGTCGCCGCTACTACCGGCTCACCGGCCTGGGTCAGCGGGTCTGCGCCGCGGAAGCCGATCGCCTCGATGCGCTGGTCCGGATCGCCCGCAGCAACCTCCGTCCGGGACTCGCCTGACGATGGCCGCTCCGCACCGGATCTACCGGTCCTTGGTTCGGCTCTACCCGAGCAAGTTCCGGCACGAGTACGGCGAGGACCTCGTGGCGCACTACGACGACCTCCTCCACGATCGTGGGGCCCGAGCAGCCCGTGCTCGTACTGCGCTGGATCTCGTGATCACCATCCCCCGCTACCACTTGGAGCACGTCATGACCGAACAGCACAGCGCCATCGCCCTCACCATCGCCATCGGCGGGTTCGCCGCAGGTGGCTTCCTCAGCCTGCTCACCGGGGTGTACCCCGGCATCCTCTTCTTCGCGGTGGCCGCCGTGCTCGCCGTCGCCCAGCGAAGCACCCTCGCCCGCGCGCTGCGGGTCCCGAACTCGAACCTCCGACGCCGCCGACTCCAGACCGCCGCGGTCCTCGGCGCGCTCTTCGTCGCCCTCTATGTCGTCTACCTCGCGACCATCGGCGACACGTGGACCACCAGGGAGACCGTGCTCGCGAGCGTCGGCACCCTCTCCATGTTCGGCGCCGTCGGCTTCCTCATCGCAGGCCTCCTCACGCCGCGCACGCCCGACCGTGGCATCGCACCAAGCGCCGGCTGAGCTCCACCCGCGCTGATCGTCGGGGCGACGACAGCGCTCACCTGGGCAAGGATCTCGCTCGTGGCGGCGCGGGAACGCAGCGCGTTGACCTTGTCGCTGAGGACGCAGATCGACAACCCGGCTCGCCGACCTCGGCCGCGCCGTCGGCCGCCCGGATCGGTTGTCACACCCGCTGCGTAGGGTCAGAAGCATGGGGAGCTGGGGAGCGCACCGAGCACGTGAGGCCGTCGGTCCGCGCGCCCCGGCCGCCCGGATCGGTTGTCACACCCGCTGCGTAGGGTCGGGGTGATGGAGCTGCAGGACGCTCGCCGGGTTCGAGACGCTGTCGACGTCCTCGCGGCCGCGGTCGCCGAGATCGACCTCGGGTCGATGCTGCCGGCCACGCACCGCGAGCTCGTCGCGCTCGGGGAGCGGATCGAGCGCACAGGCCGCACGGTGAAGTCGATGGCGGCGGCGAAGGTCGCGGAGTCGGCGGCGTGGCAAGGCGAGGGCGATCGCAGCGCGGAGGACTGGCTGGCGCGCACCACCGGCACCACCCGCGCCGAGGCGGCCAGGGAGCTGCAGTGCGGGCACGACCTCCAGCTCGTGCCGGAGGTCGCCAAGGCGGCGAGCTCGGGTGAGCTGTCCGTGAAGCAGACCGAGGCGATCGCCGGGGCCGCCGCGGTCGACCCTGCAGCCGCCGGCCGGTTGCTGCAGAGCGCCAAGGGCATGGGGCTCCGTGAGCTGCAAGACGAGTGCCGCGCCATGCGCACGCACGCCGACCCCGATCCGGAGGCCACCCGAGCGCGGATCCACGCAGCGCGCTCCTATCGCACCTGGGCTGACGCCGACGGAACCGGCCACCTCCACCTGTCGGGCCCCAGCGACGCCATCGCCAGGATCGACAACGCCGTGCGCCACCGCTGCGACCGCATCTTCCGAGACGCGCGACGTGACGGGCGCCGCGAACCGACCGACGCGTACGCGTTCGACGCCGCGGTCGAGCTGCTCACCGCGACTGCGAGCGACGCCACGCCCGTGCCGCAGGGGTCCGACGCCAAGATCATCGTGCGGGTCGACCTCCCGACGCTGATCCGGGGTCGAGCCGTCGCAGGAGAGACCTGCGAGATCGCCGGGTGCGGGCCGATCCCCGTCTCGGTGGTCAAGGACTGGATGAGCGACGCGTTCCTCGCGGCCGTGCTCACGGACGGCACCGACATCCACAAGGTCATCCACCTCGGCCGCAAGTTCAAGAGCCTCCAGAAGACCGTGCTGCAGTGGCAGGACCCGATCTGTGCCCGCAAGGGCTGCTCGAACCGGCTCGGCCTCGAGTACGACCACTTCGAGGACTGGGCCCGCACCTACACCACTCGCACCACCGCCGCACGACGCTTCTGTCACACCGACCACGCGCTCAAGACCGCCGGATGGATCGTCTCCGAACCCGACGCTGACGGTCAGTGCACCTTCACGCCACCGTCGACGGGTCCGGTCCAGGACAACGGCGACCCGACGCTCCGGCACGACCTCGGCGAGGCCACCCAAGCGGCGCTCCGCTCCCGCCGCGGAGCGCTCGCCCGAGCCTGAGGCGGCTACCCACGGCTCCACCACCCGCCCTTGTTGCCAGTTGCCCACTCCCCGTCGGACAGCAGGGCCGGGTCGCAGAGGACACCGATCTTGCGACCGATCAGCGGAGGTGGAACGCGCCCGTCGCTCGAATGACCTCGCGGCCCGCGGCGTCGGTCATGACCGCCTCGGCGTGGGCGAGGGTTCGGCCGCGGTGGACCACCCGCCCCTGGCACCGGTAGCGGCCGGTCAGCGGGACCGGGCGAAGGTAGGTGGCGGAGAGGTTGGTGGTCACCACGTCGGCGCCGGCGTCGAGCTGGGTGAGGACCGCTGTGCTCAGGGCGAAGTCGGCGACGGCAGCGAGGACGCCGCCGTGGGTGGTGGCGCCGTTGCTGAAGCGGTCGTCGGCGGTGAACGCGAAGGTGATGGAGCCGTCGGACACCTCGTCGATCTGGAGGCCGAGCAACAGCGCGGCCGGCGGGGGCGGCATCACGCCGTCGCGGATGAGCTCCATGAGCTCGAGGCCCGCCGGCTTGTCCACGGCGACCGCGCTCACGCAGTCACCGCCTCGACCGCGAGCACCGGCTCGGGTGTGGGCGCCTCGATCGGTCGGAGGCGGCTGGCGATGAGGGCGGACGTCACCGCCGCGATCGCACAGAGCACCCACGCCTGACGGAACGCGTCGCGGGCGGCCTCGGCCGACGTGGGTGTGCCGATGATCGACACCAGCAGCGCGACGCCGAGCACGGCACCCATCTGGCGTGCGGTCTGGTTGACGGCCCCGCCGACGCCGAAGCGCTCGGGCGGGAGGCCCGCCACTGCGGCGGCGCTGAGCACCGGGAAGGTGAGCGCCACGCCCAAGCCGGTGAGCAGGCTCGCCGGCAGCCAGCGCCCCAGGTAGTCGGGCTCGAGGGGCATGAGGAACACGCTCCACAGCTGCGCGGCGGCGAACACGAGGCCGCCACCGACCAGGACCGGCCGGTACCCGATGCGCGAGGCGAGCGCGCCGGTCGACCGGCTCAGCGCTGCCACCACCAACGGACCAGGCGTGATGGCGAGCCCGGCCTTGAGGGTCGAGTACTCCCACACCGAGGTGAGGAACAGCACGTTGGCGAGCAGCATGGCGAAGAAGCCGACGGCGTAGGCGACGGTCGCACCGTTGGCGAGGGCGACTGTGCGGTTCTCGAACAGCGTGAGGTCGATCGCTGGCGCCCTGTGCACCCGCGCCCGCTGCACCGCGACGGCGCCGAGGACGACCGACGCGGCCAGCGCGCCCAGCACGGCGGGACTGCTCCACCCCCACTCGTCGCTCTGGGTGATGCCGAGCGCGAGTGCGGCGACCGCTAGGGACAGGAGGATCACGCCGAGCAGGTCGGGCGGCGGGCCGCCCACCACTGACTCCCGCACCACCCGCCGGGTGACGATCGAGACGACGATCAGCACCGGCAGGTTGATGAAGAAGGCCCACCGCCACCCGCCGCTGTCGATCAGCACTGCGCCGAGCGACGGCCCGGTGGCCACGGCCAGCGCCGAGATGCCACCCCACATCGCCACGGCCTGCGCCCGCAGCGGCGCTGCTGTGGAGTCGAGAAGCAGCGCCAGCGAAGCCGGCATGAGCAGGGCCGCGCCGACGGCCTGCACCACCCGGCCACCGATCAGCAACCACGGTGAGGTGGCGATGCCGCACAGGAGCGAACCGAACGTGAACACGGCCACACCCCGCAAGAACCAGAGTCGCCGCCCCGATCGGTCGGCGATGCGACCGGCACCGAGCAGGAGCGCGCCGAACACCACGCTGTAGGCGGACAGCACCCACGAGAGCTGCGTGGTGGACGCCTCGGGGAAGGAGGCGTTGATCGACGGGAAGGCGACGTTGACGATCGACAGGTCGAGCGCCACGACGAAGGCCCCGGCCACAGTCACCGCGAACACGGGCCATGGGATCTGGGCAGCGGTGTTGCCTACATCGGCACCGGCGCCGTCGGTCGGCGGCTGGCTGCTGAGCTTCGAGCTGAGTTGCGTCATGCCACCGACCATCTCATGTAGAGTTGCATGATGCAACTCAGAACTCTAGGATGGCCGTGTGAAAAAGGTCTCCTTCGCCGACATGCACTGCTCGGTGGCGCAGTCGCTCGAGGTGATCGGTGAGTGGTGGACGCTGCTGATCCTGCGCGACGCGTTCCTTGGAGTCACCCGCTTCGACGACTTCGCCAGCCGCCTCGGCATCGCCCGCAACGTGCTCACCGCGCGCCTCGACACGCTGGTGGAGCACGACGTGCTGGCCCGGGTGCCCTACGACGAGGCCCGCGGGCGCTACGACTACCGCCTCACCGACAAGGGCCGTGCCCTGCTCCCGGTGATGACGGCCATCCGCCAGTGGGGCGACGAGTGGATCCTCGGCGAGGACCACGCTCCCGTCGTCGTCGAGCACACCACCTGCGGCGAGATCAGCCGAGGCGTGCTCACCTGCGACCACTGCGGCGACGAGCTCACCACCAAGACGGTGAAGGCGCGCCGCGGCCCGGGCGCCACCGACGACTCGCTCCTGCCCGCCCGCTGAGGGCGAGCGCGTGCGCGGTGGTCAACGAGGTGATGGGCGCCGTCCCTGAGTGCGCCGCCCAACTGCGCCGACCACTTGCCCCGCGAGCGCGTGCGACGATCTCCCGATGGTGAGCGACGACCGCGGGTACTTCGTCCCGACCGACGACCGCCTCGCGCCCGTGCCCGAGGCGAGCAGCCCGTGGTCACCCGACATGCTGCACGGCCGCCTGCTGGCCGGGCTCGCGGCCCGGGCCGTCGAGCAGCACCCCGACGTCGACCCCGAGCTGCGCCTCGCGCGCCTCACCGTCGACATGTACCGGTTCCCACCGATGGCGCCCCACCAGGTCACCGCCCGCATCGTGCGCCAGGGCCGCCGGGTCGGGGCCCTCGACGTGTCGCTGCACGCCGGCGGCAACGAAGTGGCCCGCGCCAGCGCGCTCTTGCTGCGTCCCGGCCCCCCACCCGCGACCACGGCGTGGCGCGCACCGGAGTGGCACGTCCCTCGCCCCGACGAGCTGCCCGCGCTGCGGGCGCCCGACGGCAGCGAACCGACACCGGGCGAGTGGGAGATCCGCCTCGTCAACCCCGGCGGGTTCTGGAGCGATGAGCGCAAGCAGGTGTGGTCCCGCGACAACCGCCCGCTCGTAGCCGGCGAGCCGCTCACACCCCTCGTGCGGGCCGCGCTGTCGTCGGACCTCCCCAACCCGCTGGCCAACGCCGGCGCCGGTGGCCTGCCGTTCATCAACGCCGACCTCACCCTCTTCCTCGTCCGCCCGCCGGGTTCGGACTGGATCGGCCTCGAGGTCGCCGACCACATCGCCGCCGACGGGCTGGCGATCGGCACCTGCACGCTCTACGACCTCGATGGCCCCATCGGCTGGTCGAGCGTGTGCGCGGTCGCCAACGAGGTGATGGGCACCAGCCCGTCATGACGGAGGAGCGGGCCGGACGAGCGCAGCAGACGAGCACGACGGACGACGGACAGCCGGACGACCGACGACGGACAGCCGGACGACAGACGACAGACGACGGACGACGGACAGTCGGGCTCGTGTCACGGGACGTACGCGGCGCAATGGCTGAGGTGCACGATCTCCGGTTCGAGCGCCTTGAGCCGGCGGATCGACTCGATGGCGGCGGACTGCAGCTCCGGGATCGGATCGACGTTCGCTCGGCTCGCGACCTCGGAGGCGAGCTCCTCGCGCTGCCACACGACCTGAGCTCCGATCACCACCCGTCGTCCCGCCGCTTCGACGAGCACGGACTGATGGCCGGCGGTGTGGCCGGGCGTGGCGAGGATCGTGACGCCCTCGGCGATCTCCTCGTCGCCGCGCACTGACCGACGTTGGTCGGCCGGAGCAAGCGCCCAGGACGCGTCGGTGTAGAAGCGATCTGCCTCCACGGCGGCGATCTCGGCGGCCTGCGCGTAGAACGCCGTCGTCCCGCCGAACAGTGCCGGGTTCTGGCCGCAATGGTCGAAGTGCAGGTGGCTGTTGACCACGGCCACGATGTCGTCCAGCTCGACGCTGACCTGCGAGAGCACGCCGCGCAGCTCGGCACGGCTCGGCTGGTAGAGCTCGTCGATGAACGCATTCCCGAACCCGACGCCGGTGTCGACCAGGATCGGTCCGTCGGGGTGGTCGATGAGGAACCCGTGCACGGCGACCGATCGCCCGAGGTCAGCGGCGGGATGGCCGCGGGGAAGCTCGACGGTGGCGAGGTCGAGCCGTTCGATCCGAGGCATGTCAGCAAGGGGCACTACCAACATCCTGCCGCCGCGTGCCGCCAGCGGCAGCGCGCACAGTCCTGCTTGCGGCCGACGCCACGGGCGGACCGCCCATGGTCCACGCGCCTTCTCAGCCGTCGAGAGGGCAGACCAAGTGGATGTCCTCGGGCTCGAGGGCGAACAGCTCTGGGTGCACAGGGTCTGCCAACCGGCACCCGTGTCCGAGGTAGAAGCCAACAGCGGATCCGGTTGGCGTGGCCGACACGTAGAGGGAACGAGCTCCGGCCTCGCGGGCCAGCGCAACGCCGGCGTCCCACAGCGCCGACGCGGCCCCGCGTCGTTGATGGAACCGGCTGACGTGGAGCGTCGCCAGCCAGGCGAGACCTGTTTCGAACGTCGGATGGATCGTCGCCAGGCCCATGAGCTCACCGTCATCATCGAACGCGCCGAACAGAGCGGCACCATCGGCGACGACCGCCGCGCAGAAGGCGACGTGGCTGGCGACGCTGTGCTCGCCAGAGCCGTCCGGATCCCAGGTCGGGATGTCAGGCATCGAGACCGTTGTCTCGACCAGCCGACCGTCCTCGATCCGGTACTGGACCTCGACGTGCTCCGACCGGTCGATGGACGCAACCAGGGCAACGTCGCTCGGCTCCAGACGGCGGACGTTCATGACGCACCTCGTCGCAGGCGGGTCGACATGCCGCTTCCTACCAGCCGCCATCATCCATCACGAGCAGTGAGCTGGCGCAGGCGGGGCCACCCATCCAGTCGGTCGAGCCATGTCGGGCCGACGACCGTGCTGACGCCCCGGCCCTGCGCATGCGCTCGGCCACTTACTCGATGCCGAGGACCTCGGCGGCGGCCCTGAGCGCCTCGTTCGCCGCGGGGACACCCGCGTAGACCGCCGTCTGCATGAGCACCTCGACGAGCTCCTCCTGCGAGATGCCGACGTTGCGCGCGCCGCGCAGGTGCGCCTTGAGCTCCTCGGTCTTGCCGAGCGCAGCGAGCTGGGCGACCGTGACGAGGCTGCGGTCGCGGATCGCGAGACCAGGGCGCGACCAGATCATGCCGAACGCGGTCTCCGCGACGTAGCGATAGAAGTCGGGCGCCAGCTTGGCGGCAGGGAAGGCGCCGGTCGGGCCAGAGGCCACCTGTGGCCACAGCTGCGCCTGGATCTCGCGGCCCTTCGCCAGCAGCTCGTCGTCACTCATCGCGTCCCCTCAAGGTCGTCGCCAGGCCGGAGGCGATCCGGCTTCGCCGGTCGCCGGGAGGCACGTGCGGAGGCAGGAGCGTAGCGACGCCCGCAGCACAGGCTCCTCACTCCGGTCAGTCGCACTCGAACAGGTTGACCGTGCAGACGCTGCCACCGCCGACGAGGTGGGCGAGGCCGCGGCGAGCGCCCTCCACCTGCCGGGCGCCTGCCTCGCCGCGCAGCTGCGTCACGATCTCGTGCACCATGGCGAGACCGGTCGGGCCGCCGGGATGGCCCCGGGCGATGAGGCCACCGTCGGTGTTGAACGGGATGCGTCCCCCAAGCGCGGTGTCGCCCGCCTCGAGCAGCTTCTCGCCCTCCCCCTCACCGCAGAAGCCGAGCAGCTCGTAGTACTCGAGCTCCTCGTTCGCGAAGGCGTCGTGACACAGCGCGAGGTGAACGTCGTCGGGTCCGAAGCCCGCATCCTCGTAGGCAAGGCGCGCGGTCGTCGAGGTCATCGTCGCCGGTCCCACCACCGGTCCAAGGAACGTGTGGCCTGGCGAGTACGCCTCGCTCTGCAGCGCCGACGCCACGGGCCGCACGACGCGACGCTCGGGCTGGTGCGCACGCACCCACTCGGTCGAGGCCACGATCACGCACGCCGCGCCGTCGTCGGCCGGGCAGGCCATCATCGCGGTGAGTGGCGACGACACCATCCGTGAGGCCAGCACCTCCTCGACGGTGACCGTGTGGTCGGGCTGACGGTGGCTGAACGGGTTGAGCGCACCGTGGTTCCAGTTCTTCGCCGCGATGGCAGCGAAGTGCTCAGGTTTGGTGCCGTGATCGTGCATGCGTCGCTTCGCCCAGAGCGCAAAGTAGGCGGCGGGCAGGATCGTGGAGTCGATCTGGTCTCGCCCGGTGCCGCGGCTGCTGCCACCGCCGCGGGTCATGTCGCTCATCTTGTCGAAGGCGATCGCCATCGCCACCTTGGCCCGCCCTGAGGCGACGGCCCACGCGGCCTCGCGGAAAGCGACGAGGCCGGTGGCGGACGCGTTCTCGATGTGCGTCACGGGCAGGCCCGTCAGGCCGAGCTCCTTCATCGCCTTGATGCCGATCATCGCAGCCGGCTGGATGTAGCCGACGAACGCCTCATCGACGTCGGCCAGCGTCATCCCCGCGTCGTGCAGCGCGGCGAGACCCGCGTCGCGCGCGAGCTCGGAGGTGCTGCGCTCGCGGTGCTGCCCGAAGCGCACCATGCCGATCCCGGCGATCGCCGCGCCGTCGATCCTCACGACTCTGAACCGCCGCTGGTCTGTGAACCCTCGCGTCCGCCATGCGAGCGTGAGGGTTCACAGACGTTGGTTGTTGTGGGCTTGAAGCGGTAGATGACGACGTCGTTGCCGTCGCGGTCGGGGCCGAGGTCCTCGAGGTCGAGCTCGAGCTCCATGCCGATCTCGAAGTCGTCAGGTCCACCGACGAGGATCGCCTGGATGCGCGGGCCTTCCGGCAGGTCGACCTGGCCTACGCCGTACGCGTCGACGGATCCGTCCTTCTTGGCGAAGAGCGGCACGTGCACGTAGGTCCACGTGTACAGCGAGCCGCGCGGTCCGAGCAGCACGTCGTCGCAGCCCTCGTGGAGGCACTTGGCGCACACGAGACGGCGCGGGAAGAAGTGCTCGCCGCAGCTCGGGCAGCGGCTCCCGAGGAGCCGCGGGGACTCGGTGGGATCGCCGGCCTCGTCGGGGATCGTGAAGTAGCCGTCTTCGATGGCAACTCGGGGCACAGGGGGGCTCCTCCGGGGATCAGTCGAATCGTGGTCAGTCGGCTTGGGACCCGAGCGGATCGAGGGCGTGCGTAGATCGGCGAGCCGGTGGCGTCCGTGGCAAGGATGCAGGCCGTCGCACTCCACCAGCGAATGCGCGGCTGAGGACGTAGCGAGTGGCGTCACCCGGTCGGCGAGACATGTGCGTCCACCTATCCGCTCGGGTCCTTAGGGGCGATGGAGAGCTCCACGCCACCGCGGGCTTCGGCGGCGAGCACGAGGTCGCTCCAGTCGTGGTCGCCGAGGCCGCGGTCGACGGCATCACGCAGCACCTCGACCATCGCGCCCGCCATGGCCGACGGAACGCCGCACGCGGCCGCGACCTCTGAGATCAGGCCGGCGTCCTTCGCGGCGAGGTCGAGGGAGAACTGCGTCGGCTTGTTACGGCTGTTGATTCCCTCCACGGCACGGTCGATGAAGAAGTTCGACGCACCGCCCGTGCGGACGACCTCCACCGCGGTCCGCACGTCGATGCCCGCCGCCGACGCAAGTGACAGCCCCTCGAGCGACGCCCACGTGCAGGTGAACGCGAGGAGGCTGTTGACGAGCTTCATCGTGCTGCCGGTGCCGATCGGTCCGAGGTGGATCGTGGCGCGGCCCAGCTTGTCGAGCAGCGGCTGACACCGCGCCACGGCGTCGGCGTCGCCGCCCACCATGAAGACGAGTGAGCGTCCCTGTGCTCCGATCGCGCCGCCGGTGAGCGGGGCCTCCACGAAGTGATGGCCGCTCGCGGCGAGCCGGATGGCGATCGCCCGATTGCGTTCGGGCAGCGTGGTGGAGAGGTCGACAAGGATCGCGTCGGGCGCCGCGTCGCGCGCCCACGCTGCAGCGACTGGGTCGAGCGCGTCGGGCGTGGGCAGCGAGGTGAACGTGATCTCGCTCACCGCGGCGACCTCGGCCGCCGATCCCACGGCGGTCGCACCCTCGATCGCGGCGGCGCGGGCCGCGTCGAGGTCGGTGACGGTCACGTCATGCCCGTCGGCCACGAGGTTGGCCGCGATCGCGCCGCCGATGTTCCCGAGCCCCACCACGCCGACGTGCCCCATCGGCCCATCATGCCCGATCAACCTGACGTGTGTGTCAGATAACGGCTCGGGTAGATACGGTCTGGCCATGCAGATCGACGGGGCCAGGGTTCTCCTCACCGGCGCGTCGTCGGGCATCGGTGCGGCCCTCGCGCCACTGCTCGCCGAGCGCGGCGCCACCGTCGGCATCGTCGCCCGCCGCGCCGACCGACTCGCCGAGGTGCTGGAGCGATGCCAGGTGCACACACCGTCGAGCCGCATGTACGTGGCCGACCTCGTCGACACCGACGCGGCCGAAGCGCTTGCGCTGCGCGCCGCTTCGGACCTGGGCGGGATCGACGTGCTCATCAACAACGCGGCGATCCCGAAGCGGCGCCCCGTCACGAAGATCACCCTCGACGAGGTCCGCGAGACGATGGCGGTCAACTTCGAGTCGCCAGTGCGCATGACCCTTGCGCTGCTGCCGCAGATGCTCGAGCGCGACCGCGGCGTGATCGTGAACGTGTCGAGCTTCGGCGGCCGCGCCGGCATACTCGGCGAGACGGCGTACTGCGCGTCGAAGTTCGCGCTGTGCGGCTGGAGTGAGTCGATGGCGCTCGACCTGTGGAGTACCAACGTCGAGGTGCGCCTCATCCTGCCGGGCGCCATCGACACCGAGATCTGGGACGTGCCCGGCAACGACGAGGCGCCATTCCACGGTGAGCTCAGCCCGCCCGGGCCGATCGCCGAGGGCATCATCGCCGCCATCGAGGGCGACCGCTTCGAGCACTACCTCCCGGACATGAAGGCCATCGCCGAGTTCAAGACGTCGGCCATCGACGACTTCTTCGCCGGCGTCATCGCCTTCACCGACGACCAGCGCCAGAAGAACGAGGGATCACGCGACGGGAGCTAGCGGAACTGCGCTCCCGCCGCACAGGCGGAGGCAGGAGCGAAGCACGCCCGAAGCCGCATGTACACGGCTCCTACAACGGGCGCGGGGTGATCAGCTCGAGGACGTTGTCGCGCATGATCGTGCGCGTCTCGTCGTCGGAGAAGGTGGGGATGTCCTTGGTGAAGTAGCTCGGCTCCGGCAGACCCTCGGCGTGGGGGAAGTCGGAGCCGAAGAGGAGGCGCTCGATGCCGAGCGTGTCCTTGAGCAGCGCCATGTCGTCCTCGTAGAACGGCGCCACCCACACCTGGTTCTTGAACTGGTCGACCGGGTGCTCCTTGAACGCGAACGGCATCTTGCCGTAGCCGTCCTTGAGGTTGCGCAGAAGGTCGGGCACCCACATCGCGCCGTTCTCGATCGAGGCGAGGCGCAAGTTGGGGAACCGCTCGAGCACGCCGTGGCAGATGAGCGCGGCGAACGTGTCGGAGATGCCGCGGTCCTGGAAGGCGACCATCGGGAACGCGGCGTGCCTGAACCCCTCGAAGTCGCCGCCGCCGCTCTGCGGCGCCGCGCTCCAGAGCTTGCCGTACTGCGACACGCCGCTGAGGCCGGCGTGGAGGGCCAGCGGGACGCCGGCCTCGTTGAGCTGTGCCCACACCGGGTTGAACTTCTCGTGGCCGGGCGACACGTAGCCCTCGCCGCTGGGAACGGGGCCGGGGATCATGATGAGGATGCGCGCGCCCGCCTCGAGCACGCGGCGGACCTCCGCTGCGGCGAGATCGGCGTCGGCCAGCGTGATCATCGGCGCCGCGTAGAGGCGGCCGTCGCCGCGGTCGAAGCCCCAGTCGTCGTCGAGCCACTCGTTGAACGCGCGGAAGGCCGCGTGCAGCGCGGGCACGTCGCGCTTCAGCGCCTCCTGCATGCCGACGCCGAGCGTGGGGAAGAGCAACGCGCCGTCGATGCCCTGCTCGTCGAGCAGCGCGACGCGTGCGTCGCGGTTGCGGTAGCCGGGATGGTCGCTCAACGGATCGAGGTCGCCAAACATCGTCTTCAGATCGAGGCCCTTGGCGTTCTTGCCGCGGAAGTAGTCCTCGAGGGAGCCAGGCTTCGCGATCGGGTCGAACAGCGGGTTCGGGATGAACTTGTTGACCTTGCCGCCCACGAGGAGGCGCCGCTTGCCGTTGACCTCGGCCCACTGCATGCACCGCTTGGCCATCGACGGCTCGATGAAGCGGGTGAAGGCATCCTCGGCTTCGTAGTAGTGCTGGTCGGCGTCGAAGGGGCGGAAGCCGAGATCGTGCATGGGCCAGATCGTACCCCTTCGGCACGCTTTCTGACAGTTGCGTCAGGTACTGTCCGGGCCATGATCGTGGACGCCTGGGTCAACCTGTTCCCGGAAGCCTTCGCCTCCAAGTGGGTCGCCCAGGAGGAGAACCAGGGTGTGCGCCAGCTCTTCGGAGACGACCTCGCGAAGGGGCCGACCGTCGAGGGCCTGCTCGAGGCGATGGACGACGCGGGCATCACCACCGGCGTCCTCACGAGCGGCCTGAGCGACCCCGAGCGCGCTCATCGCAAGGGCGGCTTCGCAGCCGAGGACTTCCTCGCGATCGCGGAGGAGCACCCTGGCCGCTTCCTCGTGTCCGCCGCGGTCGACAGGGCCACGCGGCCGAGCGACAACTGTCGTCGCGTGCGCGAGCTCGCACAGCACCCGGCGTTCCGGATGGTGCGCGTCACGCCGCTCGTCGAGCAGTACGAGCTCAACCACCGCCTCTACTACCCGGTGTACGCGACGTGCGAGGAGCTCGGCCTGCCCGTGTCGATCAACATCGGCGTGCCCGGCCCGCAAGTGCGCTCTCGCTGCCAGGACCCGGTGCTGCTCGAAGACGTGCTCATCGACTTCCGCAAGCTCACGGTGATCGGCGCGCACATGGGCCACCCCTACGAGGCGCTGCTCATCCAGTACATGCTCAAGTGGCCACAGCTCCACGTGATGACCTCGGCATACCTCGCCACGTACATGGATCCGGCGATCGTGAAGTTCATGGACTCCTCCCGAGGACGTGGCCGCGTGCTGTTCGCGTCGGATCATCCGGTGATCCCAGCCAAGAAGGCGATCGACGCGGCTCGCAAGCTGCCTCTGTCGAGCGAGGGCATGACGGAGTTCCTCGGCGCGTCGGCCGAACGGCTGCTCGCCCGCGCGTCATGACAGGCACCAGCGCATGACGGGCACCAGCGCATGACGGAAACCAGCGCGTGACGGGTACCGGCGCATGACGCTCGACCCCGCGGGGGAGCACGTCGTCGCGCACGCGGCGAACGACCCTGACCGGGTGGCCGTGGTGATGTCGGGCTCCGGTCAGTCCCGCACCTATGGCGAGCTGGATGCGGCGTCGCGCCGGTTGGCTGTGGTGCTGCGTGAGCGAGGCATGCAGACCGGCGATCACCTCGCGGTGCTGCTCGAGAACCAGCTCGAGTTCTACGACGTGGTGTGGGCTGCCATGCGCACCGGCCTCTACGTCACGCCGATCAACTGGCACCTCGCCCCGGCCGAGGCCGGCTACATCGTGCGCGACTGCGATGCCACCACGCTGGTCGCCTCGACCAACCTGGCGTCGGTGGTCAACGACATGGGCGACGCCCTCGCCGCGGTCACAACGCGCATCTCGGTCGACGGCGACCTGCCCGGCTTCGAACGCTACGACGACGTCGTGGCCGAGGCCCCGCCCGGCGATGTCCCCGACGAACGCGAGGGTGGCTGGATGTTCTACTCGTCCGGCACCACCGGTCAGCCCAAGGGGATCCTGCCCCCGCTGGCCGAGGTCGACCTCGGCGCTGTGTCGTTCCTCACGCGGCTGCTCGGCGGGCTGTTCGGCTTCACCCGCGACACCGTGTACCTCTCCCCCGCGCCGCTGTACCACGCGGCCCCCGCTGGCTGGACGATCGGCACGCAGCGCCTCGGCGGCACCGCCGTGGTGATGGAGCACTTCGACCCGCTCGACTTCCTCGCCGCGGTGGAGCGTCACCGCATCACCCACACGCAGCTCGTACCGACGCACATGATCCGGCTGCTCAAGCTCACCGACGAGGAGCGGTCGCGGTTCGACCTGTCGAGCCTGCAGATGGTGGTGCACGCCGCGGCGCCGTGTCCCGTCGAGGTGAAGCAGGCCTGCCTCGACTGGTTCGGCCCGATCGTGCACGAGTTCTACAGCGGCAGCGAAGGCGCCGGCTTCTGCTACATCGGGCCCGACGAGTGGCTCGCCCATCCTGGCTCGGTCGGCAAGTCGATGACCGGCGCGATCCACATCCTCGACGACGACGGCACCGAGCTGCCGATCGGCGAGGAGGGCGAGGTGTGGTTCGAGACGAGCCGCACGTTCGAGTACCACCGCGACCCGGAGAAGACGAAGTCGGTCTGGGACCCGCGCGGCTGGAGCTGGCTGGGTGACGTCGGTCGCGTCGACACGGACGGGTACCTCTACCTCACCGATCGCGCGTCGAACATGATCATCAGCGGCGGCGTGAACATCTACCCGCGCGAGATCGAGGACGTTCTCGTGATGCACCCATCAGTCGACGACGTGGCGGTCGTCGGCACGCCCGACCCGGACATGGGCGAGCAGGTCACCGCGTTCGTGCTGCTCGCCGCCGGCGCGGACCCAACGGAGGGCACCGCGGACGAGCTGATCGCCTGGTGTCGCGAGCGGCTGTCCCACTTCAAGTGCCCGCGGTCGGTGCGGTTCGTCGACGCGCTCCCCCGCCTCCCGACGGGCAAGCTCCTCAAGCGCCTCCTACCGCGCTGACCAACCGACCCCCACGTCGGGGGGGGGGGGGGCGGTCGCCACCCCGCCCGGGGGGGCGC
>JBQTHC010000155.1:0-23486 GCA_052390255.1 Microthrixaceae bacterium | reverse complement strand
GGGGCGGCGCGCATCTACCCCCCCCCGGGGGCGTGGGCTCGCCCCTTGCCCCCCCCCCGGCCGCCCCGTCGGTGGCCGGGGGTCGGGGGCCGGGGGGCGTGTACCCCGCCGCCGCCGGCCGCGCTCGTGGCGGCCGTGAGGCTCGCGCCCGACACCCAGCCCATCCCGGTCTGCACGATCGGCCAGCGACAGCCCACCAGCGCGCAGAACCGCGTGCGCAGCGCGGGGTGAACCTGATCTGACACTGCGTCAGGTTACCGGTGACAAGAAGGGGCGACGAAACCTGTCGGGGGACGGTCGAGGCGCGCGACGACGTGGGACCCATGTCGCGTTGGCCCCTTCGTGCGCGCTTTGGGCGGCCTCGTTTGAGTCGTCCGCCTCATGCACCCGCGCCGTGCGATGAGCAGACTCCGTTGTGGAGGGCGCCCCAGGCGTTCTTGGGCGGAGCGATGATCTGCTGACCGTGGTTGTTGGTCGCCGTGCTGGTCGGCAGGGAGTGAGTGGCGAAACCGACGTCTCCATTGAACAGATCTCCACGGCGGGCGACGTGGTGGAGCTACCCACAAGGAGATATCGGATGAAGCGTTACCTCATCGCGGGCGCAGTCGCGCTCACGCTCGGCGGCGGCTCGTTCGCGTTTGCGAACAGCCTCAGCGTCAACAGCAACTCGCTGGCGTCGGGCACGGACACCGTCGACAGCGGGTGCACGACCGTGGCCGTCAGCTACACGACGGCCTACACCACCAACGGCTACGAGCTCGACGACATCACGCTCGACGGTGGCACCGGCTGCACGACGCAGTCCTACACGGTCGACGTGGCGGATGGCTCCGGCACATCGCTCGGTCAGTTCACCGGCACCCTCACCGCCGGCGACGACACGATCGACGCCTCCGCCGCCGACATCGACGCGGCTGACGTCGGCAACGTGAGCGCGGTCATCACAGGCTGACGGACGAGGTCCGCGTCTGGGTCGGGTAGGTCGGTGTTGCGTGGTGCGGCGCCGACCTACCCATCCCTGAGAGCACCAGGTCCCTGCACTCGAGCACCGCGCGTTCGAAGGAGCCCCGTTGTCGATCCGACGGCTGATCGTCGCTGCTGTCATCGCCGCCGCCCTCGCGGGCGGGGCCGCGTTCGCGGCCGCCCAGACGCTGACGAGCAGGAGCCTCGCGGCCGGGCACGTCGCGGTCGCACGCTGTGACGCGACGCCGACGTGGACCTACAGCTTCGGCAAGAACGCGGGCGGCCAGGTCACATCGGTGACCGTGACAGACGTCGACGCGGGTTGCTTCGGCGGTGCGATGTCCCTCGCGCTGAAGCCGGTCAACGCCATCGGCGGACCCGTCAGCGTGTCGAGCTGTGCGGCCACGTGCTCGGTCACCGTGCCGCTGACCTCGAACCCTCTTCCTTCTCAGGTGACGTCCGTGCTCGCGGTGGTGGTCGGGCCGTGACCCTTCTGCGCTCGCTCCGACGCGTGCCGCCGCTGCTCGTCGTCGTCGGCGTGCTCGGGCTCCTTGCCGTGAGCGTCGCTCCCCCCGCCGCCGAGCCGGCCCGCGAAGACCTCGTCGGCGCGCTCGTCGCGGCGGGCGGGCAACAGCAGAGCCTCCAGAGCCAGTGCGACGTCGACGGCATCGACGTGGGCTACCGCACGGCCTACCGCAGCACGTCGCCGCTCGGCTACGACGTGACCCACGCCGTGGTCTCCAAGATCTCGTGGCCGTCGTGCGAGGGCGCTGTGCTCTCCGTGCAGCTGGGTGACGGCGTCACACCCGCTCGAGCGATCGGCCAGCTGACGCTGTCGAGTGGCAACGTCGTGGTGTCGAGCGGCAACGCAACCGCGGACGTGGTCGTCCGGTTGGCCGACGCACCCACGGTGCCACCTGACGCCAGATGGGTCTCGACCGTCGGGCTCACGCTCGACGGTGGCACGACCCCGATCCCACCGGAATGCGCCGGCATGGTCTTCAACAGCACGTTCATCGGTACCAACGGTGACGACGTGATCGACGGTACGAACCCGAAGAACGACCTGATCTACAGCCTCGAGGGAGCGGATCGAGTCGACGGCCGCCAGGGCAGCGACTGCATCATCACCGGTGCCGATGCGCAGGGCGACACGGTGACGGTCGGCAACGCCAACAGCGTCGTGCGCACCGGACCCGGCAACGATGTGGTGACCTCCGGCAACGGT
Organism: Microthrixaceae bacterium; assembly: GCA_052390255.1. Lineage (GTDB taxonomy): Bacteria > Actinomycetota > Acidimicrobiia > Acidimicrobiales > VFJN01 > VFJN01. The sequence goes on along the minus strand of JBQTHC010000155.1, from coordinate 21,295 downwards.
GCACACCGGATCTACACGAACGGCGGCAACGACAGCATCACCATCGGCACCGGGAAGGGCGCGTACATCGACGCCGGACCTGGCACGGACACGTGCCGCGTCCCGAGGTCCGTCAAGCAGATCACGCTCGTGAGCTGCGAGATCCGGGTGGCGACGTGACGCGCGCTCGAGCTCTGGCTGCCGTGCTCACGGCTCTCGCGCTCGGGCTCGGCACCGTCGCGTTCGCGAGCTCGCTCGTGGTCACGTCGCAGGATCTCACCGTGAGCAGCTCCACCGTGTCGGTGCTGAAGTCGGTGGTCACGGTCTCGCAGGCGGCCGTGGGCGGAGCCCCGAACACCGCGCACACCACCACGGTCACGCTCTCCGGTGGCACCTCGAGTGCGGTGGGTTCGCTCACGATCACGCTGTTCCCTGGGGGAACCTGCACGGGCACGCCGGTGTCGCCGGGGGCGCAGGTGATCAGCCCGATCGCGGGTGCGTCGGGTCAGTCCTACACGTCGGCGGCGCGCACCCCGGTCACGGCTGGGACCTACTCGTGGCTGGCGTCCTACTCAGGTGACGCGAACAACGAGGCCGCGTCCAACTGCAAGTCGATCACGGTCGCGACGAGCACGCAGCTGCACGTCGAGGCGATCACCTTGGTCAGCCGGACCTTGAACACGAGCAACGGCAAGTGGAGCGCGGTCATCTCGGTCGAGGTTCGCGATGGCAACGGCCTGCTGATCGGCACGGTGGTCGCCACGGGCGTGTGGAGCCCCGACGCGCAGGGCTCGAGCCAGTCGCGCTGCACCACGGGCGCCGCAGGAACGTGTCAGGTCAACTCCGGGAGCAACTCGTTCCCCTCGACTGCGGCGTCGGAGACGTGGACGGTGTCCAGCCTCACGAAGAGCGGTTACACGTACAACGCCGCGGCGAACGTCGTGAGCTCGATCACGGTGGCGAAGCCCTCGTGACCGCCGCGATCGCGCCCGAGCTCGCGAACCCACGGCAAGTGGGTGCGCGCCCGCGGCGCGGTCGGGTCCGGCGAGCGGTGTCGTGGATCGCGACAGCGCTCGTGCTCGTGGTCTGGTTCGTCGCGCTGCGCCCGGTGTCGCTCGGGGGCCCGCTGAGCTTCATCGGCGTCACCGGCATCTCGATGGAGCCCACCTACTACGAGGGCGATCTTGTCGTGGTGCGCGAACGATCGCACTACGGCGTCGGGGACATCGTCGCCTACCGCATCCCTGCGGGCGACCCCGGCGAAGGTCACAACATCATCCACCGGATCATCAGCGGCGACGGGACGACCGGCTTCACGACCCAGGGCGACAACAACTCGTACACCGATGTGTGGCACCCCACCGAGCGCGACGTGATCGGCGAGGTCTGGATCGAGGCGCCGAACGTGGCGCGGTGGCTCGGGCGCCTGCGTTCGCCTACGTCGCTCGCGGTCCTCGTCGGCGGCGGCTCGTTCCTCGTGATGATCGTGCCGGAGCGGCGCCGCCGACGGGCGGTCGCTTCCTCGGCGAGCGAGGGATCGCAACCCGGAGGGCCGGTGCGGTGAACGCCCCGCGCGACCTGCAGCCCGGAGCAGGGACGCGTACGATTGACGACGTGGACCGGCCCGAACGGGACGATGAGACCACGGGCGACCAGGTCATCGACCTGACCGAACCCGAGGGAGCGCCCGAGAAGGGCGCACAGTGGGACGAGCTGCACCGCCGCTGGCTGCGCTGGGACGAGGCAGCCGAGGGCTGGGTGGTGCTCGGCGACGAAAGCGGCCGACCCGTCGAGCTGCCGTCGGACCTTCCGATGTCAGACGTCGTCCGGCGCGAGCTCCAGCGTGTCGACTACGAGCGGGAGCACCCCGAAGAGGTCGTCCGGGTGATCGACGTGGACCGTGCGGCTGCCCCGCCGCAACCAGTGCCGGGAGCGCAGTGGAACGAGGTGCGCGCACGCTGGGAGCGCTGGGACGACGTGCTCGAGGAGTGGGTCGAGGCTCGCGCAGGCGCCTCGACGCCTTGGTCGTCGGGGTCCTGACGTCCGCCGAGCGTTGCGAGCCACCCCACTAGGGGTTCGGGACCTCGGCGTGCCGCGTGCCGGCGGGGTCGATCACGGTGGCGATGAGCTCGACCTGCTCGGGCGTCGGCAGTCGTGACGTGGGCACGTCGTCGGGAATCGCAAGGTCGAAGCCCGTGGCCGCGCGCACCTCGTCGACGGTCACGCCCGGGTGCACGGAGCGAAGCCGCATCGAGTGGTCGGGCGTGGCGAAGTCGAGCACGCACAGGTTGGTCACGACGCGTCGGATCTCGTGGAAGCGCGCGGCCACCGGGCCGAGCGCCGCGGCGCGGTCGTACCCGATGCCGCACACGGTGTCGACGGCTTCGCACACCACCGCGGGGGAGTGGTTCGGCACCCAGTAGGACGTGACGTGGTTGATCGTGTTCCCTGGTGCGCCGCGGTAGCCGAGCAGCTGCACCTTGGGTCGCTCGTAGGGACCGATGGCGGCGATGTTCTGGTTGCCGAAGCGGTCCACCTGGGTGGCGCCCATCATCACGTGTCGGCGTCCGTTCCACACCCAGTTGAACATCTGGCGGTAGGGGTTGAAGTGCTCGACGATCGCGCCGCCCGGCCAAGCGAACGCCTCGTCGTTGGCGATGAGGCGTGCCTCGCCGTCGGTCATCGCGAGGTCGGGCTCGAAGGTGGCGCGCGCCAGGCGTCCGCCGATCATCGGGATGGTTCCGATCGGGTTGGCGAGGATCTCGCCGTCTCCTCGGAAGCACTCGGCCACCGCGACCACGCAGACGTCGGCGCGGTCGACGAGGTGCGACACCTGGTCGGTCATGTCGAGCCTCCGTCAGTGCGCAGCTTGGCCTGGTAGTCGCCTTCGCTCAGCATCAGCCACGCCTCGCGGAACTCGGCCCACGCGTCTGGCGACTTCGCCGACGCGGCGTACGCCTTCTGGAACGCCTCGTCGCGCTCGTAGTCAGGCACGCAGGACGTGAAGTGAGCGCCGTTGGGGGCCTCGATCACGCCATCGACGAGGAGGCGGCTGACGAGCAGCGTCTGCGGCGGCCCCTCCTTCGCCAGGTCCTCTGTGGGAACGACCTTCTCGGTCGACACGAACCGGCGAGTGGCCGCGCCAAGGAACAGGTCGTCGAAGTACGGGTCGGGACCGAGGTACTGCGCGTTGCCGCGGGCATCGGCGCGGTTCAGGTGGACGAAGGCAGCGTCCATCGTGAGCGCTGGCGCGGCCACGAGCTCCTCGCCGTCGTCGTAGGGCGAGGTGATCGTGCGCAGGCGCGGGTTGTCGCGCAGCAGGTCGGAGCCGAGACCGACGCGCGTCGGCAGGAACGGCACTCGCCACGCAGCGGCCTGCAGGCCGAGCAGGAACATGCCCTCGTCGTAGGGCTCGTCGGTGATCGCTCCGCTCTGGCGCGCCGCGCGAAAGTGCGGCTCGAGCGGGATCGAGTCGAGCGACACGAACGCGTACACCACCCGCGCCACCTTGCCCGACGCGCACAGCAGGCCCACGTCGGGGCCGCCCCAGCTCACCACCGTGAGATCGCTGAGGTCGGAGCGCAGGATGGCGCGCACCACGGACATCGGCTTGCGCCTCGAGCCCCAGCCGCCGAAGCCGATCGTCATGCCAGAGCGCAGCTCCGCAACAGCGTCGTCCTCGCTGCAGCGCTTGTCTCGAGGGCTGGGCTGTGCAGTCACCGAGCAGTGTCCGTGTCGCGCTTGGCGACGAAGGCATCGCGGTGCTCGTCGGCCACGCCCGACAGGTTGAGCTCGAAGGTGAACCCCTGCTCGAAGCGGTACGAGCGCTTCACATCCCAGAGATCGATGCCGTTGAGGCTCTCCTTCGCGGCGCGGATGACCGTCGGGGACTTGGCAGCGATCTGCGCGGCCACGTCCATCGCAGCGTCGCGCAGGTCGACCAGCGGTACGACGCGCAGGACCGAGCCGAAGTGGTGCAGCTCCTGCGCGGTGGCAGTGGCCGACGTGTAGACCATCGCCCGCATCTTGTGCTGCGGCACGAGGCGACTGAGGTGCGTGGCGGCGCCGAGCGCGCCACGGTCCACCTCGGGAAGCCCGAAGGTGGCGTCGTCGGCGGCGACGATCACGTCAGCGTTGCCGACGAGGCCGATGCCCCCGCCGAGGCAGAAGCCGTTCACGGCCGCGACCACGGGCACCGGGCACTCGTACACCGCGGCGAAGGCCGCGTAGCAGCCCTTGTTCGCGCCGAGCAGCGCGTCGAAGCCCTCTGTCGCCTGCATCTCCTTGATGTCGACGCCGGCGTTGAACCCGCGGCCCTCGGCGCGCAGCACCACCCCTCGAACGGCTGGGTCGGCGCCGATCTCGGTGAGGCGCGTCGCCAGGTCGAACCAGCCGGCGACCGTGAGCGCGTTGACCGGCGGGTTGTCCATGACGACCTCGGCGACGCCGTCGCCGTGGATGATGTGGCTGGTGCCCATGGCCGACGCCTCGCAGTAGGTTCTGACGAACCGTCAGAAACTAGGCCACGTCCTGGTGTGCCACCAACCGCCCGCGAGGTGTGCGATCCATGTCCATCACCGTCGACCTCAGCGGTCAGGTGGCGCTCGTCACCGGCGGCACGAAGGGCATCGGCGCGGGCATCGCGGAGCGTCTGGCGCAGGCCGGCGCCACGGTCGTGGTGTGCGGACGCACGCCGCCAGTCGCCGCGCCGCACGAGTTCCGCGGCTGCGACGTGCGCGAGCCCGACCAGGTCGACGCGCTCGTCGACGCGGTCGCTGCCGACCACGGTCGCCTCGACATCGCCGTGAACAACGCGGGCGGCTCGCCGAGTGCCGACGCGGCCACCGCGTCCCCGCGGTTCAGCGAGGCGATCATCCGCCTCAACCTGCTCGCGCCGCTGCACGTCGCGCAGGCCGCCAACCGCGTGATGCAGGCCCAGGAGGCGGGCGGCTCGATCGTCATGATCACGAGCGTGAGCGGCATGCGCCCGTCGCCGGGCACTGCGGCATATGGCGCAGCCAAGGCCGGACTGCTCAGCCTCACCCAGACCCTCGCGGTGGAGTGGGCACCGAAGGTGCGGGTCAACGCGGTGTCAGCCGGGCTGGTCGCCACTGAAGACAGCCTCGAGCACTACGGCGGGGCCGAAGGCCTCGCCCGCGTCGCGGCCACGGTTCCTGCCGGCCGCTTCGGTACGCCCGCCGACGTTGCCGACGCGGTGCTGTTCCTCACCAGCTCCCTGGCGTCGTACGTCACGGGCAGCAACCTGCTGCTCCACGGCGGCGGCGAGTGGCCTGCGTTCCTTCGCGCTGCGCAGGGTTGAGCCGGGGCCCCGGCCTCAGGTGAGGTGGCGGCGCAGGAACCACTCCGAGGCGTCGATCTCCTCCACCGGCACGGCCGCGTGCGCGCCCGGGTGCGCGTGCATCCGCTTGTCCTTCGAGGCGATCGACTGGAACAGCGACACGGCAGTGTCGACCGGGACGAGCTCGTCGTCGGTCTGCACGAGGAACAGCACGGGACAGGCGATGGAGGTGGCCGCCGTGCCCCAGGGGTTGCCCTCCGCGAACGTGCCCATCAGGCCGAGGACCGCACACTGCACCTCGGGCGTGGCGGCGACGAACGGCAGGCCGAACATCGTGCCCATCGACAGGCCCCAGTAGCCGAGCGGCCCGTCGCCGACCTCGTCGAGCTTGCGAAGCGCCTGGAGCGTGGCCGTCCAGTCTGCCGTCATCTGATCGGTCGCCGCGGCGACGCCCTCCACGAACGAGCGCGGGATGCCCGAGCTCGGCGGGCGCTGCCCGTTGTCGCCGGCGCCGGCTCGGTCGCCGTGCCCGGGCCCGTCGATCGCGGCTACCGCCCACTGCGCGTGGCGCACGAGTCGACGAGCGAGCGAGAGCACGTACGGCATGCGCTTGTCGCCGCCGCCGCCGTGTCCGACGAGCACCAGGGGTCGTGCCCCGGTCGCCCCCTCCGGTGTCCAGACGATGCCGGGCACCACGCCCGAGTGCCCGTCGACATCGAAGCGCCGCTCGACGACGCCGTGACTGACGGATGGCTGGCCGGAGAAGTCCATCCGGCCAGGTTACGCATGCGTGCCCGGCGACGAGCGAGGGCTCAGCGCAGGTGCGTGCAGAGGAACCTCGTCGTGGTGTCGAAGGCCTTGTCGGGCAGCTCGGAGTGGCCTCCCCGGTTGGCGCGGAGTCGCTTGTCGGTCGACCCGAGCGAGCGGTACAGCGCCTTTGCGTGTGCCGCGCGGATCAGCGTGTCGCGCCGCTGCACGAAGAACGTCACGGGGCACGTGACCGACGGTGCGGCTCGCGCCCAGGGCGTGACCGCGCCGAAGGTTCCCATCAACCCGAGCGCGGCACAGCGAACCGCGGGCGCGGTGGCGAGGAAGGCCAGCCCGAACACGGTCCCCATCGACAGACCGAAGTAGCCGACCGGGCCATCACCGATGTCGTCGAGAGAGCGGAGCGCCGTGAGGGTGGCGGTCCAGTCTTCGGCCATCTCTTCGCACGCATCCCCGGCCGCGCCGAGGTGTGCCGGGGTGACTGCTCGGACACCGTCGCCGCGGCCGACGCCGGAGCGCAGCGCCCGATCGCCGTGTCCGATCGCGTCGATTGCCGCGACTGCCCAGCCGGCTTGGTCGACGACTCGATCGACGAGCGCGAGTGCGTGAGACGTGCGCTTGTCGCCGCCCAACGGATGGCCGACGAGCACGAGAGGCCGCGGGCCCGTCGCTCCGGCGGGCGTCCACAAGAGCCCGGGGACGACCTCGCGTCCGCCGGTCACCTGGAACGATCGCTCCACCACGCCACCGATGATCGTCGGTGCTCCGAGGAGATCCACGTGCGCACGCTACGTCGGGCCGGGCGCGACCGGGCCCCGGCCGAAGCCGGGGCCCGGAGCGCTGCTCGGTGTCGAGCGGACGCGTCAGTCGACGTGTGCGGCGGCCGCCAGAGGCGCGTCAGCGCCTCCGAAGGCCTCCTTCTTGCGCTTGCTGAAGGCGATGGCGCCGACGAGGATCACCAACGCGCCGACGGCGATGGCGATCCCGCCACCCGTGGGCGACGCGATCTTGGTGACCGGATCGACATCGGACATGTTGATGATGGCCGGGAGCATGAGCAGCGAGACGAGGTTCATGACCTTGATCAGCGGGTTCAACGCCGGGCCGGCGGTGTCCTTGAACGGATCGCCGACTGTGTCGGCGATGACGGCGGCCTTGTGGGCGTCGGAGCCCTTGCCGCCCTCGTTGCCGTCCTCGATGTACTTCTTGGCGTTGTCCCATGCACCGCCGGCGTTGCTCAGGTAGTTGGCCATGAGCTGGCCCACCAGGATGACCGCCACCAGGAATGCGCCGAGGGCGGTGAACCCGATGCCGAAGCCGACGATCACGGGAGTCAGAACGGCGAGCAGGGCAGGGGTGACGAGCTCTCGGAGCGACGCTGCGGTGCAGATGTCGATCACCGGACCATGATCAGGCTTCTTCTCGCCCTTCATGATGAGACCGTCGGCGAACTGACGTCGCACCTCCTGCACCACGACGCCAGCCGTGCGGCTCACCGCGTTGATCGCCAGTGCGGAGAACAAGAACGGCACCGCACCACCGATCAGCAGGCCGATGAAGACCTTCGGGTCGGCCACGTTGATCGGCAGCAGGTCGAAGACGCCACGGCTGGTCTGCTGAGCGGCGTCGATGATCGCAAGTCCGCGCTCGCCGGTGAAGATCTCGTTCACGGCCGTCTCGATGAAGCTGGCGAAGATGGCCACGGAGGCGATCACGGCGGAGCCGATGGCGAAGCCCTTCGTGACAGCCTTGGTGGTGTTGCCCACAGCGTCGAGGCTCACCATGATCCGCTCGGGCTCGCCGTGGAACTCGCCGGACATCTCGGCGATGCCGGCCGCGTTGTCCGACACGGGGCCGAACGTGTCCTCCGACACGATCACTCCTGTGGTGGCGAGCATGCCCATGCCGCAGAGTGCGACCAGGTAGAGGGAGAACTGCAGGTTCCCGCCGCCGAGGGTCAGCGACACGCCGATGGCCATGGCGATTGCGATGATGGCGTACACCGAGCTCTCGAGGCCGGCCGAGGTGCCCGACAGGATCGCCGTGGCGGGGCCGGTACGGGTCGACTCTGCGATCTCCTGCACTGGGGCGTGGTGCGTGGCCGTGAAGTACTCGGTGAGACGGCTGACCACCTGGGCGAGCACGAGCCCGATGACCACGGCGCCGAACACCTTCCAGCCCTCGTTCGCGTGGTCGTTGCCGACGTAGCCGAGGCCGAGCGCCCCGACGCCGACAACGGTGATGATGCCGGCGGTCAGGAAGCCACGGTTGATCGGCTTGAGCGCGTTCGTCTCACCCTCCTTGGCGCGCACGGCGTACACGCCGGCGATGGAGGCGAGCACGCCGACGGCGCGGGCCGCCAGTGGGAACACGAGGCCGAGAGCGGGGTTGGCGCCGATCGAGTGGAACGCCGGCACGCCGAGGATGATCGAGGCGACGAGCGTCACCTCGTAGCTCTCGAAGAGGTCCGACGCCATTCCCGCGCAGTCGCCCACGTTGTCGCCCACGTTGTCGGCGATCGTGGCGGGGTTGCGAGGGTCGTCCTCGGGGATGCCGGCCTCGACCTTGCCGACCAGGTCCGCGCCGACGTCAGCAGCCTTGGTGAAGATGCCGCCACCGACGCGGAGGAACAGCGCCAGCAGCGAGCCGCCGAAGCCGAAGCCCACGAGGATGGCCGAGCTCGTGTTCTGGAACAACCAGATGATCACGGTGGCACCCAGCAGGCCGAGGCCAACGGTGAACATGCCGGCGACGCCACCGGTGCGGAAGGCGACCTTGAGCGCGTCGGGCAGCGAGTTGCGCTTCGCGGCGGCCGCCGTGCGCACGTTGCCGCGGGTGGCCAGTGTCATGCCGATGTAGCCGGTGAGGCCCGACAGGAGACCGCCGGCCACGAACGCGAGTGTGCGGTACAGGCCGGACTCGCCGAAGGAGAGTGCGACGTCGCCGTTCGGCTTGAGGACCTCGGTCGAGGTGATGAACACGACCGCCGCCAGCGGGACGAGCACCACCCCGATGGTCTTGAACTGCCGGGTGAGGTACGCCGCCGCGCCCTCTTGGATCGCCTTGGCGATCTCGATCATCTTCGGGGTGCCCTGGTCTTGGGCCAGGACGCCCTTCATCAGGATGAAGCCGACGACGAGGGCGAGCACGGCCGAGATCCCCGACAGCGCGAGGATGGCGAGCTCACCACCCTTCAGTACGAACTCCTGGTAGCCGCCTTCCGCGGCCAGGATGCTGATCATGCATGCTTCCTCTGGGTCGTGGGGGCGACGTTGCGCCCTCCGCTCTCTGGGGACAGGGGGACCGCGGCACCGCCGCGGGGGGTGACGTAGATCTGTCGGGCGACCCGCTCGCCGAGGGTGCGGTCCTGGCCGTCGACCTTGACGACGAGGGGACCGTCGAACGGGTGCTTCTCGATCACCTCGACCTCGACGCCGGGCACGAGACCGAGCGTCGCGAGGAACGTCACGAGCTCGGGATCGGTCGAGCCCGACAGTGCGACCTCGGCGAGCTGGTGGGGAGCGAGGTCGTACAGCGCAGGTGTGGCCGGAAGCTCGGCGTCCTCCGCGGTGGGGATCGGGAAGCCGTGCGGGCAGGTCTCCGGGCGGTGCAGCGCCACGTACAGCCGCTCGAGGACCTCGTCGGGTAGCTCGTGCTCGAAGCTGACCGCGAGCTTGTCGGCCTGGTTCCATGCGTAGCCGAGCATGTCGGCGAGGAAGCGCTCCACGATGCGGTGCCTGCGGATGGCGGCGACCGCCGTCTTCTGACCGCCCGCCGTGAAGCTCACCCCTTGGTACGGCCGATGGTCGACGAGCATCCGGTCGGCGAGGCGCTTCACCGTGGTGGTGACGGTGCCGGGGGACAGGCCGAGCACGTCGGCGAGCGCGCCGGTGTGCGCCTCGGACCCGTCACGGGTGAGGCGGTAGATCGCCTTGAGGGCCTCTCGTTCGGACTTCGTGAGGGAGTCGTCCACCAGCTCGTTCAGCTCGATCTTTTGCCCGTCCAAATCCCGGCTTTGCACCGGGCGTGTTCAAAGCGCGCCCATCCCATCAGACGGGCGCCGCGAGGGGCAAAACGATGCGGCGCCGCTTCGCCGCCGCCGTTGCCGCTGCGCGAGACTGCCGCTTGGATCTGACGGATCGTCAGGAATGGGAGCGTGCGCATGTCGACCACTGCGGTGCCGGCCGTCGAGGGCTGGTTCACCACCGACGCGGAGCCACACCTGCTTGGCACGCGCTGCACGTCGTGCGGGACGGTCTTCTTCCCGAAGGCCAGCGGGTTCTGCCGCAACCCCGAATGCCGCGGGCGCGCGTTCGACGATGTCGAGCTGTCTCGGGTCGGCACGGTGTGGAGCTACACCGACGCGCAGTACCAGCCCCCGCCGCCCTACATCCCTGCGGGTGAGACCTACGAGCCGTTCGCGCTCGCCGCGGTGGAGCTGGCCGCCGAGCAGGTCGTGATCCTGGGTCAGGTGGCCGAGGGGTACGGCGTCGAAGACCTGCGGGTCGGCTCGCCGGTGGAGCTCGTCGTCGAGCCGCTGTACGAGCTCGACGGGGTGTCGCACCTCATCTATCGCTGGAAGCCGATCACGGGAGGAGAGGCGTGAGCGCGCCGGAGGCCGTCGCCGTGCTCGGCGTCGGGATGCACGAGTGGGGGAAGTGGGGCCGTCCGTTCCAGGACTATGGCGTCGACGCAGCGCTCGCCGCGCTCGACGACGCAGGGGTCGACTGGCGCGACGTGCAGTTCGTCGCGGGTGGCGAGACCGTGCGCAACGGCTACCCCGGTTACGTCGCCGCGTCGACGATCACGCAGGCGCTCGGCTGGAACGGCGCCCGCGTGGCCTCCTGCTACGCGGCGTGCGCGTCCGGCGTCACAGCGCTCGACGCGGCGCGGGCGCGGATCCTCGCGGGGCTCTGCGATGTCGCACTCGTCGTCGGGGCCGACACCACGCCGAAGGGGTTCCTCGCGCCGGTGGCGGGCGAGCGCTGGGACGACCCCGACTGGTTGCGCTTCCGGCTGCTCGGTGCCACGAACCCGACCTACTTCGCGCTGTACGCCCGTCGCCGCATGGACCTCTACGGCGCCACCGACGCGGACTTCGCCAAGGTGAAGGTGAAGAACGCCCGGCACGGCCTGCACAACCCGCGGGCGCGGTACCGCAAGGAGGTCACGGTCGACGAGGTGCTCGCGTCGCCGATGGTCGCCGATCCGCTGCGCCTGCTCGAGATCTGCGCCACGTCCGACGGCGCGGCCGCGGTGGTGCTCACGTCGATGGACTATGCGCGTGCGCGTGGCGGCTCGTCGTCGCCGGTGCGCATTCGCGCCGTCTCCACGGTCACGCCGCGCTTCCCGAACACCGTCATCGAGATGCCGAACTTCTCGACTGACTCGGCCGCCGCGCTCGCGCCACCCGAGCTGACCTTCCGCGACTCGATCGCGGCGGGCGCGTACGAGGAGGCGGGCATCGGTCCGGACGAGCTGAGCCTCGCCGAGGTCTACGACCTGTCGACGGCGCTCGAGCTGGACTGGTACGAGAACATCGGGCTCTGCAAGCCCGGCGAGGCCGAGAAGCTGCTCAACGACGGCGACACGACCATCGGCGGGCGCATCCCCGTCAACCCGAGCGGTGGGCTCGCATGCTTCGGCGAGGCGGTGCCCGCGCAGGCGATCGCCCAGGTCTGCGAGGTCACCTGGCAGCTGCGCGGCCAGGCCGAGGCTCGTCAGATCGAGCGCGCCACCGCCGGCCTCACGGTGAACCAGGGTCTCTTCGGCCACGGCAGCGCGGTCCTGCTCACCACCTAACAACCAACGTCTGTGAACCCTGGCGGCCGCATTGCGGACGTAGCGGTTCACAGATGACGAACGGCCACGTGCGAGACTCTCGCACGTGGCCGTGCACCTCAATCACACGATCGTGCATGCCCGCGATGCTGAGGCGTCAGCAGCATTTCTCTCGGAGATGCTCGGCGTCACTGCGCCGCGACGGTTCGGGCCGTTCGTGATCGTCGACGTCGACAACGGCGTGTCGCTCGACTTCATGACGACGGGTCCGGAGTGGGACATCACGATCGAGCACTACGCGTTCCTTGTCAGCGAGCCCGAGTTCGACGCGATCTTCGGGCGCATCCAGGAGCGGGGGCTGTCGTACTGGGCCGATCCGCACGGCAACGAGCCGGGCGAGATCAACCACCACGACGGCGGGCGAGGCGTCTACTGGCACGACCCCGACGGCCACATGCTCGAGATCATCACCGTCCCCTACGGCGGCTGAACCAACCAACCAACCAACCAACGTCTGTGAACCCTGACGTCCGCATTGCGAACGTGGCGGTTCACAGACGTTGGTTGATGAGGGATGAAGCATGCATCAGGACAGCCAGCGGCTGAGCGACTCGATCACGCAGGCGGGCTTGTCCTGCCCCTCCACCTGGATCGTGATCATGATCGTGGTCTGGAGGCCGCCGCGGATCTCCTCGACGGCCGTGATCTCGGCGCCGCCGCGGATGCGGCTGCCGACGGGCACCGGCGCCGGGAAGCGCACCTTGCCTGTGCCGTAGTTGATCCCGGCGGAGGCGGCGGGCACGGCGATGAGCTGTGGCAGGAAGAGGTTCGACAGCGCGAGCGTCAGGTAGCCGTGCGCGATCGGTCCGCCGAAGGGGCTTTCCGCCGTGGCTCGCTCCACGTCGACGTGGATCCACTGCTGATCGCCGGTCGCGTCCGCGAACAGGTTCACGCGGTCCTGGGTGATGTCGACCCAGTCGGTCCAGCCGAGGTGCGTGCCCGCGGCGTCGTGCAGCTCGTCGAGCGACTCGAAGGTGATCATGGGTGCTGCGACGAGACGGACACGATCTCGCCCGTCATGTAGGTGGAGTAGTCGCTCGCGAGAAACGCGATGACCGTTGCGATCTCCCACGGTTCAGCGGCGCGCCCGAAGGCTTCGCGCTGCGTGAGCTCGTCGAGCAGCTCATCGGTGGTGACCTTGGCGAGGAACGCGTGCATGGCGAGCGATGGTGCGACCGCGTTGACGCGCACGGCGTGCGGCGCTGCCTCCACCGCCGCGCAGCGGGTGAGCGCCATCACGCCGGCCTTCGCCGCCGCGTAGTGCGCCTGGCCGTGCTGCGCCCGCCAACCGAGCACCGACGCGTTGTTGACGATCACGCCGCCGCCTTGCGCGTACATCTGGCGGAGCGTCGCCCGCGTGCAGCGCATCGTGCCGGTGAGGGTGATGTCGAGGACCTTGTTCCACTGCTCGTCGGTCATGTCGACGAGATCGGCGGTGCCCCCGAGTCCCGCGTTGTTGACGAGCACGTCGATGCGACCGTGCGCCGCGAGCGTGCCGTCGACCATCGCCTGCACCTGTTCCTCGACGGTGACATCACAGGGGATCGCGACTGGGCGGGCGCCTGCGAGCCCCGAGAGCTCGTCGGCCGCCTCGCCGAGGCGTCGTTCGTGTGCGTCGCTCAGCACGACGGTGGCCCCCTCCTCGATGCAGCGCCGCGCCGTGGCGTTGCCGATGCCCGTGCCCGCCGCCGCTGTCACCAGCACGACCTTGCCGGCAAGGAGGGCTCGTCCGGGCGGGGGAGCGGGCAAGGCGGGGGTCATCGGAGGTCCTTCCGTGTTCTCGGGCGGTTCGTGCACCGATGCGGTGCTCGAACAGCCCGAGAACGGCCGGGAGCCGCGCGCGGGTCGGGTCTGTCGAGGTTCATGTGGGCTCCTTCGGGAGGCCGAGCGCGCGCTCGCCGATGATGTTGCGCTGGATCTGGTGGGTGCCGGCGTAGATCGTGTCGCTGCGACTGAACAGGAAGAGGCGCTGCAGCCGTGAGTAGTCGCCGTCGGTCCCGGTTCGCAGCATCGCATCCGGACCGAGCACGTCCATGGCCAGCTCGCCGAGGTCGCGGTGCAGCGTGGCCCAGAAGAGCTTGGTGACCATCGCCGCCGGCGGCGCCTCGTGGGTCGACGACATGATGCGCATCGCGTTCAGTCGCATGAGCCGCAGGCGCAGCCAGGTGTCGACGAGGCGTTGACGCGTCACTGCATCACGGATCGAGCCGTTGCGGCGGGCAACATCGAGGACCGAGTCCCACTCGTTGAGGAACATGAGGTTCTGCCCGAGCGTCGACGCGCCGCGCTCGAAGGCGAGCGTGCCCATCGCGACGCGCCAGCCGCCGTCGACGTCGCCCACCACGTTGGCGGCGTCGGTGCGGGCGCGGGTGAAGAACACCTCGTTGAACTCGGAGTCGCCGGTGAGCTGGTGGATGGGCCGGATCTCGACGCCGTCCTGGCGCATCGGAACGAGGAGGTAGGAGATGCCCTTGTGCTTCGCGGCCTCGCGGTTGGTGCGAGCAAGGACGAAGCACCAGTCGGCCCAGTGCGCCTGGCTGGTCCACACCTTCTGACCGTCGATCACCCACTCGCTTCCGTTGAGCGACGCCCGGGTCTGGATGTTCGCGAGGTCCGACCCTGCACCGGGCTCGCTGTAGCCCTGGCACCAGAGCTCGGTCCCGGCGACGATCCCCGGCAAGAACCGCTCGCGCTGCGCCTCGCTGCCGAAGGCGATCAGCGTCGGACCGAGCAGCGTCTCGCCGATGTGGCCGATGCGACCCGGAGCGCGCGCCCGTGCGTACTCCTCGAAGTGGATCACCTGCTGGTGGAGCGACAGGCCTCGGCCGCCGTGCTCCTTGGGCCAGGCGACGCAGGTCCATCCGTGCGCGCCGAGGTGGCGTTCCCACGCGAGGCGCTCCTCGAAGAGGCAGTCGTCGTCGCCCGGGCCTCCACGCCCACGGGTGACCGCGAAGTCACCGCGCAGGGAGTCCTCCAGGAACGTCCGGACCTCGTCGCGGAAGGCCTCGTCCTCGGCGCTGAACCGCAGGTCCATCCGGCGGACGCTAACAACCAACGTCTGTGAACACATGTGTCCGCCATCCGGACGTATGTGTTCACAGACGTTGGTTGTTAGACGCGTTCCGCGCGCTGGAGGGTGCGGTAGAGGTCGGCGTAGAGGCCGCCGCTCGCGAGGAGCGACTCGTGGGTGCCCGATTGGACGATGCGGCCCTCGTCGAGCACGAGGATGTTGTCGGCCGCGGCGATGGTCGACAGTCGATGTGCGATCACGAGGCTCGTGCGGCCGGCGAGCGCATGTGCGAGGGCCTCCTGCACGAGCGACTCGTTCTCCGAGTCGAGGTGACTGGTGGCCTCGTCGAGGATGACGATGGCCGGGTCCTTCAGGAGCATCCGGGCGATCGCGAGACGTTGCTTCTCGCCGCCCGAGAGCCGATAGCCGCGTTCGCCCACGAGCGTGTCGAGCCCGTCCGGCAGGGACGCCACCAGGTCCTCGATCTGCGCGGCGCGCACGGCCGCCATCACCTCGGCGAGCGTGGCGGTCGGGCGTCCGTAGCGGAGGTTGTTGCCGACGGTGTCGTGGAACATGTGCGAGTCCTGGCTGACGACACCGATCGCGGCTCGCAACGACTCCTGCGTGAGGTCGCGCACGTCGACGCCGTCGACGCGGATCGCGCCGGCGCTCACGTCGTAGATGCGTGGGACGAGCTGCGACAGCGTGGTCTTGCCGGCGCCTGACGGGCCGACCAGCGCGATCATCTGGCCTGGCTCGATGACTGCGCTGACGCCACGCAGCACGGGCAGTCGAGCGGCCCGCCCCTCGCCGTTCGCCGCCGGGTCGGCGGGCGGCTCGAGGCTCGCGACGATCGGCCTGTCCGGGTAGGTGAAGTGCACGTCGTCGAGCTCGATCCGGCCGCGCGGCGCGACGAGGTCGACGGCGCCGGGTCGATCAGCGATGTCGTTCGGCGCGTCGAGCACCTCGAACACGCGCTCGAAGGACACGAACGCCGTCATCACGTCGACCCGCGCGTTGGTGAGCTGCGTGAGCGGCCCGTAGATCCGTGTGACGAACGTGGCGAGCGCCACGAGCGTGCCAGGGCTCATCGACCCGTCGATGGCGAGGATGCCGCCGAACCAGTAGACGGCGGCCGCGGCGAGCGACCCGACGAGGCCGAGCGCCACGAAGAACGTGCGGCCGTACACGGCCGAGCGCACACCGACCGCTCGCACGCCGTCAGCGCGCGCCGCGAAGTCGTTCGTCTCGGCGTCGAGATGACCGAACAGCTTCACGAGCAGCGCACCGGCCACGTTGAAGCGCTCGGTCATCGTGGTGTTCATCGACGCGTTGAGGTCCATCTGCTCGCGGGTGAGGGCCTGGAGGCGCCGACCGACTCGCTTCGCGGGGACGATGAACAGCGGCAGGATCACGAGGCTGATCACGGCGAAGCGCCACTCGAGCAGAACGATCGCGGTCCCGTTCGCGGCGAGTGTGACCACGTTCGACACGACCGAGCCGAGCGTGCCCGTGACGGCTCGCTGCGCGCCCATCACGTCGTTGTTGAGCCGACTCGTCAGCGCGCCCGTCTGCGCTCGCGTGAAGAACGACATCGGCATCCGCTGGACGCGGTCGAACAGCGACACGCGCAGGTCGTAGATCACGCCCTCGCCGATGCGTGAGGACAGGTATCGCTCGGCCAGCGCAAGGCCTGCATCCGCGAGTGCGGCACCCACGATCAGCGCCGCGAGCACGTGCAAGAGAGCGCGGTCGTGTTGAGGGATGGCGTCGTCGAGGATCTGCCGGAAGAGGAGCGGCGGCGCGAGGCTGATGAGCGACGACCCGACGATGATGGCGACGAAGCCGCCGATCAGTGGGCGGTAGGGGCGGGCGAAGCGCCAGACCCGGGCCAGCACCGAGCGCGACAGGCGGGCCCCCTCGACCTCGGTCGGGTCGGCGCCGAGCATCATGTGCGGGCCCTGTCGCATGCACGGAGCGTACGAGTGCCCCGCGCCGATCGTGCACGGTGTCGCCCGGGCCCGGCGCGCTAACTTCGGCGCTCAGGCGGTCTGGACCACGACATCACACTGGCGGAGAGCGTGGGATTCGAACCCACGGTGACCCGAAAGCCACAACGGTTTTCGAGACCGTCCCATTCGTCCGCTCTGGCAGCTCTCCGTCGGCCACGTTAGTGGGCGCCCCGCGGTGCGACGAAGGCGAAGCGCGCGCTCAGGCGCGCCGCGCTCCGAAGAACTCCTGCAGGAGGCGCGTCGACTCTTCTGCCGCCACGCCGTGCACGACCTCAACCTCGTGGTTGAGCCGCGGGTCGGCGCACACGTTGTAGAGGGTGCCGCAGGCTCCGTTGTCCGTGTTCGCCGCGCCGTAGACCACGCGTGCGACCCGAGCGCTCATGAGGGCGCCGGCGCACATCACGCACGGCTCGCGGGTGACCACCAGGGTCGCACCATCGAGCCGCCACGTGCCGAGGGCCGAGGCCGCCGTTCGCAGCGCGAGGACCTCGGCGTGCGCGGTCGGGTCGCCCGTGGCCTCCCGCTCGTTGCCTGACCGGGCCACGATCTCGCCGTCCATGACCACCACGGCGCCCACCGGGACCTCGCCACGAGCGCCGGCGGCCCGGGCTTCCTCGAGCGCCACGGACATCGCCGTCTGGTCGTCGACCCCCCGATCGTCGGTGTGCACGCCAGCAAGGTACCGGGCGCCGGCAGGAGGTCGGCTCCCGAGGTCGAACAGTTGTGTCAGCCACGCGCAGATCCGCGCGGCGCGGGCTGTTCGGACAGTGCTGGGGCTGTCCGGCCGGCGTTTGCGGGAGGTGGTCGATGAGGTCCGGGCGGTGGATGAGCGCCGTGGTGCTAGGTGCGCTCCTGGTTGCCGCCGTGCCGGGCCTGATCGGCCTCGCTCCCGCCCCTCGAGACCTCGAGCGGGCGGCGATCGCCAGCCTCGATCGCGCCGACGAGCGCGCCAGCGCGAGACCGCCGGCCTCTGCGCCCGTCGAGGTCGCCATCACACCGCCGCCCGCCGTCCTCTCGGGCGCCCTCGCACCAGTGGGCGCGCCCGCTGGCTCCTTCACCGCGGCCGGGGGGACCGGAACGGGCGTGTTCGCGCTGGTGATCGGCGTCAACGACTACCCGGGGAGCCGCTCCGACCTGCGCTCGGCGGTGGCCGACGCAGACACGATCGACGCCGCCCTGCGTGGCTTCGGCGTCCCCGCGTCGCACCGGGTGGTGCTGCGCGACGGGCAGGCGCGGCGGGCTGAGGTCGTGTCGGCGATCCGGTCGCTCGTGGCGAGCGCAGGCCCGGACAGCACGGTCGTGTTCGCGTACGCGGGCCACGTCCGCAAGCTCGATCGCGACACCGAGGCGATGGTGACCGCGGACGGCGGGCTGATCAGCGACGCGGAGCTTGCGTCGCTGCTCGCGCCGTCGCCCGCGCGTCGGATGTGGCTGCTGATGGCCACCTGCTATGCGGGCGGCTTCACCGAGGCGCTCGAGCCGGGACGCATCCTCACGGGCGCGGCCGACGCGGGCTCGCTCGCCTACGAGAACTCGGCGATCAACGGCTCCTACCTTGTCCACTACCTGGTGCGGGAGGGCTGGCTCGACGGGCGCGCCGGGCGTTCCGTGCAGGAGGCGTACGCCTACGCCGCCGAGCGCATGCGCGCCGAGGGAGCGAAGGGCCGGCCGTACGAGGCCGACTTCGCGGGCACGCCGCTCGTGCTGGGCTCCGGCGACCCCTCCGGCGGGAGCTCCGCGGCCCCGAACCGCGAGCCGCCACCCTCGAGCCCACCGCCGGACCAGAGTCCGTCGAACCCTCCGCCCCCGTCGCCCACCACCACCGCCCCGCCCAAGCAGACCTGCACGCTCGGGCTGGTGTGCCGGCGGTCCTGAGCCTCGACGCCGATCGAGCCGGGGGCGTCCAAGCTCCCGCGTCGAGCCCCCCGAGGGGTCGGCCGACAGGGCCAGGTGAACGCGCCGGATCTGTTGGATAGGGTCCGGCGCGGGGTTGGCCGAGGGTAGGACGGGAGGCGCGGCATGCTGGTGCGGACGGCGATCGCGGCCAGCGCGATGGCTGTCCTCGCCATCACCACTGCGGTCGTCCTCGCCGCCACCTCGCCCTCAGGGACGTCGTCCGCGACGGTCGCACCCGGCAACGCCGAGGTTCGGGGTGTGGTCCTGTTCGCCGGCGATTCGAACGTGACGCTCGCGGCGACGAACATCGTCAACGTGCTCACCTGGAGGACGCACACCGACAACGGGTACGTCCCCGTGGTCGCCGGTCGGGTCAACGCATCGATCCGAACCTACGACTGTGCGACCCGATCGGGTTGCACGACCACGGACTACTGGCCGACCAAGCTCGGGAACATCTTCGACCGAGCCAACCCGGACGCGGTCGTCGTGAACCTCGGCATCAACGACGCGCTCGGCCCGGGGAGCGAGACGACCCCCGGCTACAGCAAGTACCCCGAGAAGATCGACTACCTGATGCGATCGATGGGCGGACGTCCGGTGCTGTGGACCAACCTGCCGTGCAACCTCGAGCCCGAGGCGTGGCGCCAGGGCTGCGCAGCGATCAACCGTGCACTCGCGTCGGCGTCGTCGCGCTGGCCGAACCTGACCGTGCTGGACTGGTCGAGCCGCGCGAAGGACCACCCGGAGTACATGAACGCAGGCGACGTGCACCTCACCTCAACGGGTCACGCGGCGTGGGCCAACTTCGTCGTGCAGGCGCTGGACGCTCGGTTCGTGCTGTAGCCGCAGCGGCTGCAGTGGTTTCGCCAGCGGCGACCCGTCTGCGTCGAATGACGGACATCTGGCGGAGGGAGTGGGATTCGAACCCACGGAGGGTTGCCCCTCACACGCTTTCCAAGCGTGCCGATTCGGCCGCTCTCGCACCCCTCCTCGGCCGTACCCGAGGGTGTCGGCCAGGATCGACGAGGCTATCGTGTCGCCCGACCCGCTCTCACATGTGGCGGTCGGGTCCTGTGCAACTGCAGTCCGTGAACCGAGTCAGGGCCGGGAGGCAGCAGCTCTCAGCGGAGCCTGCGGTGTGCCGCAGATCGCCTGACCGTCACATGGGGGAGCGGGTTCGCGCGTGAGCGCAGACCGGTAGGGTCGGCCCGATGGCTGACCCGTACCAGGCGCTCTACCGCCGCTACCGCTCGAAGCGCTTCAGCGAGCAGCGCGGCCAGGACCACGTGATGCGCGCGCTGCGCACCGCGGTCCAAGAGGACCGCGTCGGGCACGCCTATCTCTTCAGCGGTCCGCGCGGCACGGGGAAGACCTCGACGGCGCGGATCCTCGCGAAGGTCCTCAACTGCGACGCGCCCGTCGACGGGGAGCCGTGCTGCGCGTGCGAGAACTGCCTGGCGGTCGATGAGGGGCGCATCGTCGACTGGTTGCTCGAGCTCGACGCCGCCTCCAACAACGGAGTCGACAAGATCCGCGATCTGATCGAGCGGCTTGCCCTGGGCATCTCCGGCAACCGGAAGGTCGTGATCCTCGACGAGGTCCACATGCTCAGCACAGCGGCCTCGAACGCGCTGCTGAAGTCGCTGGAGGAGCCCCCGTCGCACGTCGTGTTCATCCTCGCCACGACGGACCCGCAGAAGGTC
This sequence comes from Microthrixaceae bacterium, assembly GCA_052390255.1. Classification (GTDB taxonomy): domain Bacteria; phylum Actinomycetota; class Acidimicrobiia; order Acidimicrobiales; family VFJN01; genus VFJN01. Next base: position 784 of record JBQTHC010000155.1, on the reverse strand, counting down.
CTGCCCACCATTCGGAGCCGGACGCAGCACTTCGAGTTCCACCTGCTGCCGGCGGACGAGCTGGCGGACCACGTGCGCCACGTCATCGCTGACGCGGGGCTCGACCTCGGCGAGGACGCCGTCCAGCAGGTCGTGCGTCAGGGCGGTGGCTCCGCGCGCGACACGCTCTCCGCGCTCGATCAGGTCTCTGCGATGGGCGGCGTGGTGCCCGAGGCGCGGCCGGTCGAGGCGATCCTCGACGCCATCCGCACCCGCGACGCGGGTGCCGCGCTCGTCGCGGTCGCGGAGGCGGTCGACGCAGGACGAGACCCGCGCACGCTCGGCGAGGTGCTCATCGAGCACCTGCGGGAGGCGGTCCTCGCCGTGATGGGAGCCCCCGACCGACACCTCCCGAGCGACGACCTCGAGAAGGCCGCGACCCTCGGTGGCGAGCTCGGTCCGGCCGGCCTCACTCGCGCGCTCGAGGTGCTGGGCGAGGCGCTCGTGGAGCTGGCGAAGAAGCCCGACCCGCGCATCGTGCTCGAGGTCGCGCTCGTGCGACTGTGCCGGCCCGACGCGGATCGCTCGCTCGAGGCCGTCCTCGAACGTCTCGAGCGATTGGAGCGCGCCGTCGCGTCGGGCAGCACCGCGGGCGCTCCCGCGGCGCAGCCGCCGGACGGCACCGCGGTTGCCCCCGCGCCGGCCGGCCCGGCGTCGGGGGGGGGGGGGGGGGGAGCCCCCGGGCCCCCCGGGCGGCCGCCCCCCCCCCCGGCCCCGGGGGGGGGCGGCCCCGGGGCGCCCCCCC
>JBQTHC010000154.1:0-1605 GCA_052390255.1 Microthrixaceae bacterium | reverse complement strand
TGTCGCGCAGGTCGAGGCCGTCGTGGATGCCGAAGTACATGAACGGCGCCAGCTGCTGCTGATCGATGGCGTCCCAGAGGCGCAGCTCGGCGGCGATGCGGTCGTCGAACCAGTGGAGGATGGGCAGACCGTCGCTGCGCTCGGGGGTGGCAGTGAGGCCGAGCAGCTCGACGGGGGCGAGGTGGTCGAGCACCTTCGTGTAGGAGGCGGCGGCCGCGTGGTGGAACTCGTCGACGATCACCACGTCGAAGTGATCGGGTGCGAGGTTGGCCAGGTCGCTGGCGTTGAGGCTCTGGATCGACGCGAACACGTGCTCGAACCTTGTCGGCTTCGAGGCGCCCACCCACTTCTCGCCGAAGCTCGCGTCCCGCAGGGCGTGGCGGAAGGTGGCGAGGCTCTGGTCGAGGATCTCCTCGCGATGCGCGACGAACAGCAGGCGGGCGCGATCGAGCCGGAGACGAAGTCGTCCGTAGTCGACGGCGGCCATCACCGTCTTGCCGGTGCCGGTGGCGGCCACGAGGAGGTTGCGGTGGTGGCCCTTCTCGCGGGCGACGTCGATCTGCTCGAGCAGGCGCTCCTGGAACGGGGCCGGGCGCAGCTCGACCGGGCTGAGCATGACGTGCGGGCCGGTGTCGGTGCGGTTGGTGCGGGCCTGCTCCTCGTCGAACTGGTCGGCGTCGAAGGGGACGAAGTCGCCCGCCTCCCAGTAGCTGTCGAACACGGCTTTGAACTTGTCGACGATGGTGGGGTTGCGGGCCGCTGACGCACGGACGTTCCACTCCAGGCCCGTCACCTGCGCCTGGTGCGTGAGGTTGGAGGAGCCGACATACGCGGTGGAGAAGCCGGAGCGCCGGTGGAAGACCCAGGCCTTGGCGTGGAGGCGGGTGCTGCCGAGGTCGTAGGAGATGCGGACCTCGGCGCCCAGGCCGACGAGCTGGTCGAGAGCCCGACGCTCGGTGGAGCCCGTGTAGGTGGTGGTGAGGACTCTTAGGAGCTTTCCCTGTTCTGTGTGGCGTCTGAGGTTCTCGAGGAGTGGCGCGATGCCGCTGCGGCGGATGAACGCCATGACGACGTCGATGGCGTCGGCCGACTCGATCTCCGAGCGCAGCTGGCTCCACAGGCCGGGCTCGCCGGGTGCGTTGGTGAGCAGCGTGGTGTCGAGCAGCGGGATGAGCGGCTCTTCGATCGGCCTCGGGGAGCCGTCCGGGTTGCGCTGCCGGATGGCGTGGAGGATCTGCGCGGGGTCTGCTGGGGTGTCTTGCGGGTCGGTGGTGACGAGCTCGCCGAGCGTGGTGAGGAGGGCCCGGGCGACCTGGAGGCCGACGGTGACGCGGTCGGCGTCGGTGACGTCGTTGAGGGCCCGCTCGATCTGCCGGCTCAGGTGCCACGCGATCCTGTCCGGCGCCTCGGCTGGGGCGAGGGCGCGAGTTGTCGCTGGCACGCTGTCGGAAAGCTCGTCGAGGCGTGCCCGCAGTCCCTCGGTGACGAGCGCCTCATAGATGCCCGGCCCCAGCTCCTCAGTCACACCGGAAAGCTACGAGCTCACCGTGACCGGCCGCGGCGATGTCACAAGCCGTCGGAAGACTGGTGCGATGCCGATGGACC
>JBQTHC010000153.1:0-10810 GCA_052390255.1 Microthrixaceae bacterium | reverse complement strand
GGCGGGGGCTCCTGCCCCCCCGCTGGTGGGTGGGGTGGGGGGGGTTGTTGGGGGGGGTTCCCCCCCCGCGCTCTCGCGCCCCGCCGCCCCTCCCCCCCGCGCCAGGGTCGGCGACGAGCTCACGCAGCACGTCGCGCACGGCCAATGCCGGCGTGTGCTCCGCGAGGGCGCCTTGGCACCTGTCGATGACGTCGTCCACAGCGAGCGCCATGGCCGCAGCGTACCTCTCGCCTGCGACCGGCGCCGCTCAGCGTGGCCGGCGCGGGCGCTACGTTCACCGAATGGTCCTCGACCCGCGTGACGCACTGCTCACGGATCGGGTGGCCGTGGTGACCGGGGGCGGATCTGGGATCGGACGCGGCATCGTTGCCGCGTTCGGCGCGTTCGGCGCGCGCGTCGCCGTGTGGGAGCAGGACCCCGACACGTGTGCCGCCGCAGCGCGCGACGTCGACGGCCTGGGCATCACCACCGACGTGCGAGACGCGGCGCAGGTCGACGCCGCGCTCGCGCAGACGACCGCGAGCCTGGGTGCCGTGTCGATCCTCGTGAACAACGCGGGCGGCGTGTTCCTGAAGCCCCTGCTCGACGCAAGCGAGAACGGGTGGGCGGCCCTGCACCGCGCCAACCTCGCCCAGGTGATGCTCTGCACACAGCGCATCGCGCGAGCGATGGCCGACAGTGGGACGGGCGGCAGCATCATCAACGTCACTTCCATCGAGGGAACGCGCGCCGCTCCCGGCTACGCGGCCTACGCCGCCGCGAAGGCGGGCGTCATCAGCTTCACGAAGACCGCTGCGGTCGAGCTCGCGCCGCACGGCATCCGCGTCAACGCGCTCGCGCCAGACTTCACGCTCACCGAGGGCATCAAGTCGGTCGCGCCGCCAGGCACGCTCGACCACGCGGCCGGGATGATCCCGCTCGGCCGCGTCGGGCATGTCGACGAGATGGCCGGCGCCGCCGTGTTCCTCGCGTCGAGCCTCGGGAGCTATGTCACCGGCCAGACCATCCATGTCGACGGCGGGACGCACGCAGCCGGTGGCTGGTACCGCCATCCCGACACCGGCGACTGGATCCTCGGCCCAACCCACTCGCAACCAACGTCTGTGAACCCTGGCGTCCGTATGGCGAACGTGAGGGTTCACAGACGTTGGTTGCTACCGGGGTAGGACGACCGACGGGAGCGGGTGGCGGAACAGGCCGGCCGCGTTCTCGCAGCAGATCGCGCGGCGCTCGGCTGCCGGAAGGTGGCCCCAGGCCCGCTCGATGACGGCCTGGGTGTCGGGCCAGGTGGAGTCGCCGTGCGGATAGTCGACCTCCACCATGATGTTCTCGACGCCGATCGCGTGACGGGTGTCGATGGTCGACGGGTCGTCGATCGTGCAGAACCAGAAGCTGCGGCGCAACACGTCGGCTGGGCGCTCGTCCCAGCCGAGGCCGTAGCCGGAGCGGTCGACGATGTTGTCGAGCCGGTCGAGCAGCATCGCCACCCAGCCGATCCCTCCTTCGGACATCGCGACCTTGAGACCGGGGATCCGCGCGGGCCAGCCGGACCAGAGCCACTCGGTGCACGCCGTCAACGACAGCTGGCCGAACAACGTCGCAGCGAGCGGCATGATCGCGGCACCGCAGTCGGGCGGGAAGTCCCCGAGGCCCGACGAACCGACGTGGAGGCTCACGACGGTGTCGGTCTCCGCGCAGGCCCGCAGGATCGGCTCCCAGTAGTCGCTGAAGATCGACGGCAGGCCGATCTGGTGCGGCCGCTCCGGCAACGTCACGGACCGGAACCCACGCGCCGCGTTGCGACGGATCTCCTCGGCGCCAACCTCCGGGTCGGACAGCCACGTGATGCCAAGCGGGATGATGCGATCCGGGTGCGGCTGCCACCACTCGTCGTGCACCCAGTCGTTGAAGGCGCGCGTGGTGGCAAGCCCGAGCTCCGGGTCGGAGCACTGCGAGTACACGCGCCCGCAGAACCCGGTGATCATCGACGGGAAGCTGAGCGACGCCCACACTCCGTTGAGGTCCATGTCGTGGACTCGCGCGTCGACGTCCCAGCAGCCCTTGCGCATCTGGTCGAAGCGGAACGGCTCCACCTTCACGGTCTCGGGTCGACGACCCGCCACCGCGTTCATCCCCACCTGCGTGTGCTGCTGCCCATCGAAGTCCCACACCTCGTGCCCCTGCTTCGTGGTGACGACGCGCGGCGCGCGGTCCTGCAGGTGTCGGGGCAGCCGTCCTTCGAACATGTCGGGCGGCTCGACCAGGTGGTCGTCGACGGAGATGATCGTGGCGAGCACCTCCCGAGGCTCGGGCTCCGGGAGGAACAGGTCGTCGGCGGTCTCCGTCACGAGCTGCCTCCGGAGGCAGCGACACCCCACCCACCGCTGGACGGCAGGCCGGAGGCGAGCCGGCTCCGCCGGTCGCCGGGAGGCACGTGCGGAGGCAGGAGCGAAGCGACGCCCGCAGCACGCATGAGCTCAGTCGAGCATCGACGGGTCGGCACGCAGCTCACGGCGAGCCATCGCCTCGAACAGGCCCGGGAAGGAGACGTGGTCGAACGGTGCGGCGAACCTGTCGAACACCTCAGGGCGCACCGGCACCCCCTTGCCCAGCGCCTCGACGTGCCATGCCTGGCGACAGCGCCACTCGAGCACCACGCTGCGGTGGTGTGCCTGCGCGATGTCGGCACCGACGACGAGCACGCCGTGGTTGGCGAGCAGCGCCATGCGACCGTCGCCGAGCGCCTCGACGCAGGCTCGGGCGTTCTCCGCTGCGTCGACGGAGCCACCGAAGTCGTCGTACAGCGCCGGATCGCCCGGCACCATCGCGGACGTCTGGTCGTAGACAGGGGGCACGCGGTGCAGGTCAGCCCAGATCGTGCCCCAGCGCGAGTGGTTGTGGACCGCCACGGCGATGTCGCCTCGTGCCTTGTGGAGCTCGAGGTGCAGCGTGATCGCCGGCGTGACCGTCCAGGGCCCGTCGAGCACGCGACCGTCGAGGTCGATGCGCATGATGTCCGAGGCACGCACCTCGTCCCACGTGAGCCCCCACGGGTTCACGAGCAGCGTGCCGTCGGGCTGGCGGCTCGTGATGTGACCGGCGAGGTGGTCGTCGTAGCCCTCGCGGAACAGCATGCGCGCGAGCAGCGCCACCTCGGCCTGCGGCGTGAGCGGCGGCAGCGCGGGCGCCATCGGGTTCCGGCGGACCTCCGTCGTGCTCATCTCGTCCCCTCCCAGCGCTGAGTGACACGAACGTTAGTAGGGTCTCCTCGTGAGCGCCGTCAACCATGTGGGTCACTGCGTCTCTGATCTCGACCGCTCCCGCCGCTTCTACGAGGAGCTCTTCGGCTTCACGGTGCGCAACGAGCTCGAGGTGCCCGACGCTCCCACCGCCAAGCTGCTCCGCGTCACACCGCCGGTGGGCCTGCGAGCGCTCTACCTCGTCCGCGACGGGTTCGTGCTCGAGCTCCTCCACTTCGCGCGCGACGGGAACGCGCCGCGGCGCGAGCGGTCGTTCACCGAACCTGGTCTCACACACCTGTCGATGAGCGTCGACGACGTATCGGCCACATGCGCACGCGTGCAGGATCTCGGTGGCGAAGTCCTGGCGGACACAGACCTCGGCGGCATGGCGGTGATGATCCGCGACCCAGACGGGCAGCTGATCGAGCTGCTCCCGATGAGCTACCGGGCGAGATGACCGCGCGCGAGGCCAGCGGCACTCGCCAGCCAGGCGAGCCGGATGCGCTCACGACGGCACTCGACGAGCGCGCACAGCAGCGCGAGCTCCACCTGCTTCGCAGCATGGTCCTGCTGCTCCGGTCCACGGACGTTGGCGACGCGCTCCATTCGTTCATGGACACGCTGCGCGACGAGCTCGAGCTCGACGACGTCACCATCAGCGTCATGCGAGACCCGACCGCCCCGGACGGGGACGCCGAGCGCCGGCCACCGACCGTCGACGGCTCTGCGGACGGAGGCGACCTCCTCCCGATCGCTCCGGGCGAGATGTTCACGTTGGTCCTCCGGCGCGGCGACCGCACGGTCGGCCACCTGAGCGCGCGGGCGCGCGACGAGGTGAGCCCGACCACGCTCGCCAGCCTCACGGTGCTGTGCGACGTGCTCGCCGTTGCGCTCGACACGACCCGCGTCCTGCACGACGAGCAGCGCACCGTCGCCGGGCTCCGAGAGCTCGCGGAGCTGAAGGCGCGGTTCCTCGGCTCGGTCACCCACGAGCTTCGCACCAGCGTCACGATCATCGAGGGCTTCGCGATGCTGCTCAGCCGCCAGGCTCCGCTCCTCGACGAACGCCAGCGCGCCGACTTCGTCGCTCGGATCTGGAACAGCGCACGATCGCTCGGCTCGCTGGTGGAGGATCTGCTCGACCTCACCCGTCTCGAGAGCTCGGGCATCAACCTCGTCATCCGGTCGGTGGATCTGAGCGGGCTCGTTCCGAAGATCGTCGGTCAGATGTCAGTCCTGCTCGAGCGCAACACAGTGCTCACGTCGGTCGCGCCCGACGTCGTGGCGCTCACTGACCCTGGCTCGGTCGAGCGCATCCTCACGAACCTCCTGTCGAACGCGGCCAAGTACACGCCGGCCGGCACCGAGATCGCGGTCAGCCTCCGCGCTTCCGCCGGACAGGCCGTCCTCACCGTGGCGGATCGCGGCCCGGGGATCCCAGCTTCCGAGCGTCGCCGAGTGTTCGATCGCTTCTACCGGGTCGACGACGGGGGCGCTGCGGCGGCGCGCGGCATGGGCATCGGCTTGGCGCTGGTGCGCGACCTCGTGGACCTGAACAGCGGGTCGATCATCGTCGACGAGACCCCGGGCGGCGGTGCCCGGTTCTCGGTGTCGCTCCCGCTGGCCGACCCCCTAGTGGGGTAGCTCGCAACGCTTGGAAGACGGCCGGCGAGCGTGCGAGCGTACGAGCAGCTACTCGGCTGCCACGGCCTCTTCGACGCTGGCGAACATCCGGAGCCTCGAGATGAGCCCGTCGGAGAAGCTGAACCGCTGCACGATCTCGGAGGCGGGCATGAGGTCGTCACCCGTGTCGCGATCGAGGACGCGCTGCGTGCTCGCCACGACGAGGTCGTCCCTCACCGGCACGAAGTCGTGCTGCACCACAAGCGGCGACACGACGGCGAGCTGTCGCTCCCAGTAGTCGCGCACTGCCTCCCGACCCCAGATGAGCTTGTCGTCCATCAGGTCGGGCCACTCGGCCATCGGGTGCAGCAGCGCTGCGAGACCGTCGATGTCACGCGTGTTGAACCGCTCGACTGCGAGGCGGATCAACGAAACAGGATCGAAGTCGCCGGCCACGGCGAGAGGGTAGTTGGAGCGGCTCGGCTCAGCGCTTGGGGAGCTTCAGCGCACGGTCGGCGATGATGTTCTTCTGCACCTCAGTGGCACCGGCCCCGATCGAGGTGAAGCGCTGCCACGGGTAGTTGTGCGCGGCGTGACCTCCGGCCACCGCATCGGGGCCGCCCTTGGCCAGCACGCCCAACGACCCGAGCATGTCGACGTTGAGCTCGGCGAGGGCTTGCGAGAGGTGGCTCCACTGGAGCTTCGCGATCGGCACCTCCGGCCAGGTCTTCTCGCCCTTCAGCACCTTCGACAGCGCCCGCGCGTTCAGGAGCCGGGTGAGCTCGACCTGGGTGTACATTCGCGCGACACGCTCGCGGATGCCAGGGTCGTCGAGCGCGTCGGGGTTGTGCGCTCGTGCTGTCGCGATCATCTGGTCGAGCTCGGCGCGCAACCCGATCGCGAGACCGCCGGTGCCCACGCGCTCGTGGGTGAGCGTGCCCATCGCGACGTTCCAGCCTTCGCCCTCGCCCCCGAGTCGGTACGCCACCGGGACGCGGGCGTCGGTGAAGACCACCTCGTCGAACATCGCCTCGCCCGTGATCTCACGGATGGGGTTGCACTGCACGCCGGGCGTGTCCATGTCGACGATGAGCGCGGTGATGCCCTCGTGCTTGGCGCCCCGCGCGATCGCACCCGGGTCGGTTCGCACGAGGAACAGCCCCCAGCGCGCGAGGTGCGCGGTGGAGATCCAGATCTTCGTGCCGTTGAGCACGTACTCGTCGCCGTCGGCCAGAGCCGTGGTGCGCAGGTTCGCGAGGTCACTGCCGGCCTGCGGCTCCGTGAAGCCCTGACACCAGTGGACCGACGCGTCGAGGATGCCAGGAAGCCACCGCTGCTTCTGCTCGTCGCTCCCCCAACGGATGATCATCGGACCGATCTGCCAGATGCCGTTCGCGTTGTAGATGCCCGGCGCCTTCGCCTGCGCCATCACCTCGGAGTAGATGACGTTCTGCATGGTGGTGGCGGCGCGCCCGCCCCACTCCACCGGCCAGTTGATCGCCGCCCACCGACCCTCGTTGAGCCGACGCTGCCATGCCTGGCGCCGTGCCATCGTGCGCGTGGTGAGGTCGGCGTGCTCGTCACCGATCTCGCCCTGGTCGACGAAGTCGCCGAGGTTGGCCTCGAGCCACTCGGTGAGCTCGGCGCGGAACGCCTGGTCGACGGCCTCGTAGGCGAAGTCCACGGGCGCAACCTAACAGTGACGTCACCTAGGGTGAGCGGCCGTGGACTTCACCTTCAGCCCGGAGCAGGACGCGCTCCGGGCGGCGACTCGGTCGTTCCTCGCCGCGGAGACGCCACCCGCGTATGTGCGGGCCATGATCGATGATCCGGGTGGCTGCACCGAGGAGGTGTGGGCGAAGACCGCGGCGCTCGGATGGCCCGGTCTGCTCATCCCAGCCGCGCACGGTGGCACCGGCCTCGGGCTCCTCGAGGCGGTCGTGCTGTGCGAGGAGACCGGCGCGCTCCCCCTGCCGGGACCGTGGTTCTCGTCCACGGTCTGCGCCACGCTTCTCGCACTCCGTGTCGGGGACCACCGCGTGCTCGGTGACCTCGCAGCCGGCCGGATCCGAGCCACCGTGGCGATCGAAGAGAGCGGCACCCGCGACCCGCTCGACGAGGTCACCTGCACGGCGCGTCGCCGTGGAGACGAGTGGCTCCTGCGCGGCACCAAGCCGCTCGTACTCGACGGGCACACCGCGAACCTCGTGTACGTGGTGGCGCGCGATGCCGACGGGCTGTGCACCTTCGCCCTCGACCAGCCCAACGGTGAGCTGGTCCCGTCCCTCGACGTCACCCGCAAGGTGGCGCGCCTCGTGCTCGACGATCGGCCGGCGCGGCGTGTCGGCCCAGTGGGCGATCAGCGCGCGCTGCTCACGAGAGTGATCGACGACATCGGCATCGCGCTGTGCGCAGAGAGCGTCGGCGCGTGCGAGCGCGCGCTGGAGATGGCCACCGAGTACGCGAAGGTCCGAGTGCAGTTCGACCGACCGATCGCCACGTTCCAGGTGATCAAGCACAAGATCGTCGACATGCTCCACCAGCTCGAGCTCGCTCGGGTGGCCGTGCACTACGCGGCGTGGACCAGCTGCGTCGACGACCCGCAGCGCGCTGCGGCCGCGGCGCTGTGCAAGGGCTTCGTCGCGGAGGCCGCCACGATGATCACCGGCGAGAACATCCAGGTGCACGGCGGTGTGGGCTTCACCTGGGATCTCGACTGCCACCTGCTGTTCCGTCGGGTCAAGGCCAACGACGTGCTGTTCGGTCGACAAGGCTGGCAGCGCCAGCGCCTCGCCGACCTCGTCCTCGGCTGACCTCCCGGGGCCGTTCTCGGCCGTTCTCGGGCGGTCCGGGTACCGATGCGGTACGCGAACCGCCCGAGAACGCACCCTGGCGGATGAAAACCAGTGCACTGGTCAGCGAGTTTCGACGCGCAGCCCTTCGAGGACAGCGCGCGCGACGGCGACCGTGCTCCGCTTCGTGGCAGCGTTCCCGTTGGCCGCGAAGACCGCGAGCTCGTTGAGCATGCCGGACAGTGCAGCGGTGAGGGCGTCGATGGGAAGCGCGGGGAACACGCCTTCGTCCACCGCCTGCTGAATGCCGACGCGCAACAGGGCGGTGCCGTGCTCCTGGTCGAGTCGGTTGATCTCTGGCCAGCCGAGCGCGGCGGCGCCGTCGACGAAGAGGATCCGACTGACCTCTGGTCGCGACGCGCCGCGCAGGAACGCCTCGGATCCCTGGACGAGCCCCTCGAACGTGTTGGAAGCCGAAGACGCGGCGCCGCTGATCTCCGTGGCGAGCTCAGCGAACAGCTCGGCGCACACGGCACGCAGCAGCCCGAGCTTGTCGCCGAAGTGGTGATACAGCGACCCGCGGCTCACCCCGGCAAGCTCGAGGACGGCGTCGGTCGTCGTCGCCGAGTAACCGTGCTCGGCCAAGAGGCGTCTGGCGGCGTCGATCAGGGCCGCCCGGGTCGGCTGTCCTCGTGTCGTCTGGCGGCGCACGAGCACCAGGGTAGTACGAGTACTAGACAGATGGTCTAGACTGTTAGTCTAGTAGCCCACCGGAAGGAGATCCCGTTGAGTGGTCCGTACACCTTGCTGGCCGTCGACGACGTCGAAGCGTCGGTCACGTTCTTCCGCAAGTGGCTCGACTACGAGCCCGCCTTCGAGTCGTCGTGGTTCCACTTGCTCGAGCGGCGCGGTGGGGACGCCCTCGGTGCCCACCGCCTGGCGTTCATGGCCTCACAGCACCCGACGCAGAACCCTCTGCATCGTGAGCCACTGGCCGGCACGGCGGTGATCACCTATGAGGTGGACGACGTCGACGACCAGTTCACCCGCTTCCAGTCCGCCCACGCACCGGTGGAGATCCCGTTGGTCGACGAACCGTGGGGCCAGCGTCACTTCATGCTCAAGGATCCCGCCGGGATCTGGGTCGACGTCGTGCAACAGATCGAGCCCTCCCCTGACTTCTGGGAGCAGTGGGCGTGAGCGACGGGTCGAGCATCGAGGCGCTGAAGCGCCTGCCGAACCTCGGCGTGACGATCGCTCGGAGGCTGGTGGATGCCGGCATCACCTCACCTGAGGCGCTGAGCCGCGCCGGAGCCGTCGACGCGTACGTGGCCATGCAACGGCGAGCACCGACGCGCCTCCCACACTGCTACTACCTCTATGCCATCGACGGCGCACTTCGTGGCCAGGACTGGCGCACCCTCCCCGAGAAGCGGAAGCGTTGGCTACAGCGTCAGGCCCAGCTCCAGCTCAGCTCCACCTGACTGAGGAAGCACGTCGACTCCCACGCTTCGTGCGCGGCTGGACCCGTACCCGGCCTCGTCCTGCCCGGTCGGCTGGCGGACGCGCCCACGTCACGTGCCGCCCGTCATCGTGGTTCTCGGGCGGTCCGGGTACCGATGCGGTACGCGAACCGCCCGAGAACGCCGAGGGACCGCTGCGCGCCGGCCGCTGGCGCGTGGTAGCGCGTGCGCATGGAGATCCAGAAGCTGCTCACGAAGCTGTCCGACAGCATGCACGCCAGCCGCTCCTTCGGGCCCGCGTCGGAGCATGGCGACGTCACGATCGTGCCCGTGGCGATCGAGGTCGGCGGTGGTGGTCTCGGCATGGGCACGCACCCAGCCGACCCGACGTCGGGCTCACCGGACACCGGTGACGAGCCGGTGCCGACGGGGAGTGGTGGCGGGTTCGGAACCGTGTCGTTCCCGCTCGGCGTCTACGTCATCAAGCACGGCGAGGTGCGCTGGGTGCCGGCCATCGACGCCACCCGCGTCGCCATCGCCGCGATTAGCCTGGTGAGGCTCGTCACCAAGCTGCGGGCTCGCTCCCGAACCTGACCATCGCCTTCACGCGTGGCACAGCCCAAGCCGTGTGTGCCGTGCGTGCCGAGCAGCGGATCGGCTGGGGTCAGCCCGGTCGCTGGCGCAGTTGGAGCCAGCCGATCACGCGAAGTCCGAAACCAAGCGTGATGAGACCGCCGAACAGCAATCCGCCGACGATCAATGGGCGCGCTGTTTCGCACGCCGCGCTGGCGATGAACCCGATTCCAAGCGCGAGTCCACCGAGACCCCTGCAGATCGCGAACATCCACAGTCCCCAATGCGCAGCCAGTTGGCGCCGCGGCAACTCCGGATGAAGCGCGCCATCTAGACCGGCCCACACGTAGGCCGCGCCGAGCGCGAGCGACAGGACACCGACGAGAGCAGCCACGACGCGCGATCCGGAGGAGTCCACAGCAAGTAGGACGGCGTTGATGTTCACTCCTCGCTCGTTGGTGTGCGCATGTTGGCCTGATGGAGCGGTCTCGCCGCGACGTTGCCCCTGCAGAGCCGAGGCCGAGCGGCAGTCATACCTCCTTCTCGACGGACCTGACCTGCTCCACGAGACGTCTGAGGAGGGCTTCAACGCGACGAGTGGACGCCCTGCGCGGGAGCGGGAACTGCTTGGTGCCCTCCATATAGATCTGCTCGTCTGCGACCTCCACCATCAGATGGTCGCTCGCCATCGCCCACCCTGTGACCTCGGACCAGGGCACGACGTGGGTGCGCCCCCAGTTGCGCACAGTCAGGTTCGAGGGGCCAATGACAACGGCGATCCGCCAGTAGCGGACAGCGCTAACGAGGATCGAGACCGCGGCCGGAACGCCGAGGACAACTGGAAGTGCAAGGAACGCTCCGAGCGCGCCGCCACCGTGGATGATGAGTCCGCAGACACGCGTAACGAGGTCCCAGCGAGCCACCGTCTCTACCTCCACGGCGACAGAGACTGCCAGATGGCTAGCGCCGCGTTGCGCGGCCGTCGCAGAAGTGCGCCGAGACCAGCGAGGACGGCCGCGACGTGGTCAGGAAGAAGTGAGGGTGATGGCTTTGGTGGGGCACTGGTCGGCGGCGATGCGGACGCGGTCGGCGTGAGCGTCCGGGTCGCCGACGACGA
>JBQTHC010000152.1:0-28194 GCA_052390255.1 Microthrixaceae bacterium | reverse complement strand
GCGGCGCTCAGGCGCGACCTCAACGCTGACCTCCCGTAGGCCCCCGAGGCCGCCCCCGATGGTGACCAGTCCATCCTCGTCGCCGTGGACAACCACGATCTCGACGACCACGTTCGGGTGCGCCATGCCCGCGAACTTCGCGAGGACGTGGTTGTCCACGGCGACGAGGATGGACTGGTCACCATCGGGGGCGGCCTCGGGGGCCTACGGGAGGTCAGCGTTGAGGTCGCGCCTGAGCGCCGCGGACGGGGCGCCGGCCGGCGGCTAGCCGCAGCGGCGAGGGCGCTCGTCGCGGTCGACAGTCCGGTGATCGCCGAGGTGGCACCCGGCAACGCTCAGTCGCTTCGCGCCTTCCTGGCCGCAGGATTTCGACCCATCGGCTCGGCGGTGTTGGTCGCCCCCGGCGTCCGCAGCACGTAGCACTGGCCTGGCGATGCATATCTGCCGATCTGGAACGCGCCCATCAGACAGACTCGTAGCGGTGGCCGACCTGTCGGTAAGGCAATGAGGGGATGTCCAGGCCCGCGAGGACAGGTTTCATGAAGGGCGGGAAGTAGACCTCCACGTTGCGCCACCGCCATCGGGAGGGGACCCTGACCTGCCGGAAGTGCCGTGGCGGGCGTCGGCGCTCCGGCCGGGCTGGCGCTCCTCGCCTGGGGTTCCACCGGCGCAGCGGAGCTAGTGGACAGCGGGTTGCTCGTACCCGCCGACCTGTTCAGTCGGCAGGGTCGCTCGGCGAGCGGAGGAGCCACAGTGATGCTCCCGCCCACACCGCGGTGGCTGCTGACCACACGAAAGCCTCGCGCCAGATCGTCGAAGTCCGATCGGGGGAGAACGTGGCTCCCGTGTTCGGCGCGTACGCGAACCAGCCGGCATCGACATCGGCAAGAAGACGGTTCACGAGAACCGCGACGATTGAGGCGGTGATGCCTAGGGCTACGACGAGCACCACTCGTTGCCGATCGTTCATCGGCGCGATCCTTCCACCCGGGCGGGACAAGCGTGCGACGCTGCCGGCCCCGGCGCGTCGTGAGCCACAGCTGCCAGCTGCCGCAGCCCTACGGCGGGTCCCCTCGTGGGGCGGCGCCGCGGCTGGGGTGGAGGGGATGGTCGGGTGGGACCATGGCTCGAGTGCCTGCACCCACGACGAGCTCCCACCCATCGTGGGTCTTGCGGTCGTGGTGGTGCGGGCAGATCGGGTCGAGCTCGCACAGCGTCGTGTGGCGCGTCTGGGCCCACGGGATGCGATGGTCGATCTGGAGGATCGTGCGACCGCAGCCCTCGACGCTGCACGTGGGTGAACGCCAGGCGAGGGCGGCCACCATGGCGGCGGTGGCCTTGCGGCTGAGGGTGGTGACGTTGGCGACGTCGGTGCCCCGCGTGATCACGAGCTTCCAGGTGGCGTCGCCGAGCAGGTCGACAGCGGTGGCGACCGGGACCGGGCCCAGGCCGGCCACCTCGCAGACCTCGTCGCCGTGGGTGCGGCCACGCTGCAGGGCGGTGAGGTCGCAGCGGATCAACCCGAGATAGCGGCCCGCCCTGCCTGGGCCGGCATCGGGCCGGCCGGCGAGCTCGACCAGCGCGTCGAATGCGTTGGCCTCGGCGGACTCGCGCCGACCTTCCGAGCGGTTGGCGCGAAACCGCGCCTCGATGAGCGGCTCGAGCACGGCGTGGAACTTGGCGCCGTCGGCAACCGTGCCGCGGGCGTGGAGGTTCCACGCGCCTTCTGCGTCGATGAACTCCGCCAGACGGCGACCGTCATGGATCCTGCGCTGCGTGGCCTCGGGATTCGGGTCGGCGGCAGCCTTGGCCCGCTGGGCGTGGTCTTTGAGCTCCCTGAAGCTGTCCTTCCGGGCGGACGCGAGCAGCGACCGCTCCGCAGCCGGGTTGGCCTTGGCTGCATCGGCGATGAGTGCGCCCTGCTGCGGCGACACTTCGCCCTCGACCAACGCGGCGCGCACCGCGGGGAGCGACGGCAGCGCCTTGGACATCTCCAGCTCGGTGCGAGCCGCCGCGAGCGATGTGCCGCCCTTGGCGGCGAGGTACTCCGCGGGCGACGCGAACCCCTCCCCCTTCCAGCGATGCGAGTCCTCCACCCGGCGGGCCACGAGCACCTTCGCGGCCGCGATCTGGCGACCCATCACATCCAGCTCCCGCCACAGTGCAGGGGCCTGAGAGGCCGGAAGGTCGTCGGGGTCGAGCCGACGCACGAGCGACGCCAGCGCCTCCCGCTGCGCCACCACCTCCTGATGGATCTCCATCACCAACATGCCCATCAGCCTAGAGATGGGGTGTGACAACCGATTTCCCGCACTTCGGTGTCATCGGTCTGGCAGCTGGGCAACGCGATGGGGAGACGATCGAGCGCCGCCGACTGCTCGAATCAGGCCGGGGCGCGAACCTTGCGGTAGAGGCACTGACCGCCACCCGATGCGTGGAGCGCGCCGCCCGGTGACCAGACCCGGGCCGTCCAGCCGAACAGGCCGCGGGTCGACAGCGGCGCCGCGCCGTCGCAGAGCAGCCACTCCTCGCCAGCGGTGGGCTGGTGGAACGCGACGTTCAGGTCGAGCGTCGGCGCCATGAACGGAGGCTGCTGC
The DNA here is from genome assembly GCA_052390255.1 of Microthrixaceae bacterium. Classification (GTDB taxonomy): domain Bacteria; phylum Actinomycetota; class Acidimicrobiia; order Acidimicrobiales; family VFJN01; genus VFJN01. Next base: position 25,597 of record JBQTHC010000152.1, on the reverse strand, counting down.
CATGCATGCGGGCGGTGCGCCGAGGGCCAGCTCGGCAGATCGACGAGGATCACGGAGCGAGCCGCGTCGAGCCACGGGTCCTCGAAGGAGGCAGCGGGCAGGAAGCGCAGCCACTCCTGCCAGCGGGCGGGCCGCGGTCCCTCCGGCGGCCAGTCGACCTCGAAGTGGATCGGCTTGGCGTCGAAGTTGAGCCAGACCGGGAAGGGCGACGGCGCGTCGTCCGGCACGAGATCCTGGATGCTCGGGAGCTCGGCTGGGCCGGCCACGTCGGGTGCCGCGGTCTCGTCGTGCTCGAGCCCCTCGTTGTCAGCGGCGCTCCACACCATCGCATCGAGGATCGCCCGCCCGTCCTGACTGATCTCGACGCGCTGCGCGCTCGCCGAGCGGCCGGACTTGCGCGTCTCGACACGGATGTCGACCGGCTCGAAGCGCGCAGCGGCGAAGTAGTGGCACGAGAACGCCGCCGGGTGCGGGTGGTCGCTCGCCGCGCCGGCCGCGCGCAGGGCGATGGCCGCGACGTAGCCGCCCATCGGCCCCCAGATCTCCCAGTCCTGGCTCAGCGTGGCGCGGTAGCGCCCATCGCCACAGTCCTCGACCGCGGTATCGATCCCCAGATCACCCATCGACCCAGGCTGCCGCGTCGCCGTCGCGTCGACCAACCCGATTGCGCCGCCCACGACCCCATGGCGTTCTCGTGCGATGATTCCGCCTCGGCGACGGAAGGATCGCCCGAGAACGCAGATCGGCGACGGACCTGACGGGGCGTCAGACCTCTGCGAAGATGCCGGGGACCGCGCGCACCGAGGGGGACCATGAGCGCACACGACCTGGTGATCCGAGGTGGCACCGTCGTCGACGGCACGGGCGCTTCCGCGCGCACCGCCGACGTCGCGATCAGCGACGGGCTCGTCACGGAGGTGGGCCGCGTCGCCGGCACCGGCGTCCAGGAGATCGACGCCGACGGCGCGCTCGTCACCCCTGGCTTCGTCGACATCCACACGCACTACGACGGCCAGGCCACCTGGGACGAGACACTCACTCCGTCGTGCTGGCACGGCGTCACCACGGTGGTGATGGGCAACTGCGGCGTGGGCTTCGCGCCGGTCGCCCCCGACCGCCACGAGTGGCTCATCGGGCTGATGGAGGGCGTGGAGGACATCCCCGGTGCCGCGCTCGCGGCGGGGATCCAGTGGGGATGGGAGTCCTTCGAGGAGTTCCTCGAGGTGCTCGACAACAAGCGACACGTGATGGACCTCGGGACACAGGTGCCGCACGGCGCGGTGCGCGGGTACGTGATGGGCGAGCGGGGCGCGCACAACGAGCCCGCCACCTCCGACGACATCGAGGCGATGGCAGCGATCGTCCGGTCGGGCATCAAGGCGGGGGCGCTCGGGTTCTCGACGAGCCGCACGCTCGCCCACCGTGCGATCGACGGCGAGCCCGTGCCAGGCACGTTCGCGGCGGAGGACGAGCTGTTCGGCATCGGGTGCGTGCTCGGCGAGCTCGGGACCGGCGTGTTCGAGCTCGCGCCGGCGGGCGCGCTCGGTGAGGACCTCGCCGCACCTGAGCGCGAGATGGACTGGATGCGTCGGCTCGCCGCGGTGATCGGCCGGCCGGTCACGTTCGCGCTCAACCAGAACAACGCAGACCCGACCTCGTGGAAGCGCCTCCTCGACCTGGCAGGCGACGCGCACGCCGCTGGTGTGCCAGTGCGCCCGCAGGTGCACGGCCGCACGGTGTCGCTGCTGCTCGGGTTCCAGACGTTCCACCCGCTCGCGTTCACGCCAGCGTGGAGCGACGCCGGGCTCGGGCTGCTGCCGTGGCCCGAGCAGGTGGCGCGCATCACCGCCGATCCCGACCTCGCGGCACGGATCGTGGCCGACGCCGCCAAGCTCGCCGACGACCCGATCGTGTCGGGCTTCATGCACCCGGATCGGATCTTCGTGCTCGGCGACCCGCCCGTGTACGAGCCGGGCATCGAGCGCAGCGCGACCGGGCTGGCCGCCGCGCAGGGCACCGACGTGTGGGAGCTGCTGCTCGAGCTGTTCCTCGTCGACGGTGGACGCGAGCTGTTGAACGCGCCGGTCCTCAACTACACCGACGGCAACCTCGATGCTGTCGGCGAGATGTTGCGCCATCCCACCTCGGCGTTCGGTCTGGGCGACGGCGGCGCTCACGCTGGCCAGACGTGCGATGCGTCCACCACGACGTTCCTGCTCTCGCACTGGGCCCGCGATCGTGATCATGGCCGGCTGACGGTCGAGGAGGCCGTGCACAAGATGACCCAAGCGACGGCCACGCTCTACGGCTTGGGAGACCGGGGCGTGCTGGCTCCGGGCTACGTCGGGGACTGCAACGTGATCGACTTCGAGCGTCTGCAGCTGCGCCGCCCGGCTCTGGTGGCCGACCTTCCGGGCGGAGCCAGCCGGCTCATACAGCAAGCCGACGGATACCTGCAGACGATCAAGTCCGGCGAGGTCACCTTCGCTTCCGGGGAGGACACCGGAGCCCGACCCGGCGCGCTGCTGCGAGGTGCCCGATGAGCGCCCGTGCGCCGCTCGAGACCGCTGCCGCCTTCTGGGCCGCGCTCTACGACCGTGACTGGCCGCGCATCCGCTCCTTCTTCGGGCCGGACTCGATCTACTACGACGTGCCCACCGGGCCGTCTTCGGCGGGCGTCGGTCCGGACAGCATCGAAGCTCGCCTGCGCCTCGGCCTCGAGGGGCTCACCGGCTACGAGCACATCCCCGGCGTCGTAGCCGAGGGGCCCGACGGCGTGGTCGTGACCGAGCACACCGAGGTGTGGACCTGGGAGTCGGGCGAGACCGTCGCCCTGCCCTTCGTGTCGGTGCAGCGCATCGAAGACGGAGTGATCGTGCTGTGGAAGGACTACTGGGACTTCCAGACGCTCATGGGAGCTGCGCCCGCCGCCTGGCACCAGCGCCTCGACGACGCCGACCTCTCTTGGGTCGTCGACGTCACCGGCCGCGCCTGAGCCCCCCAAGGGCCGTCGGCGGGAGATCTCCGCGATGCTGTCGATCTGGGCACATGTCGTTCGTCGTCCTGGAGACAGCGGGCGAGCCACGCCCGCGACCGCCAGGAGGAGATCTCATGCCCCAGTACCTCGCCCTCATCTATGAACCTGCCGATCAGCAGGCTGTCGCCCCGGAGGACTTCGACGCTGACGTGATGGCCGACTACATGGCCTTCGGCGAGGCAGCTGGCGCCGCCGGGGTGATCGCGGGCGGCAATGCGCTCCAGTCCACCGAGACCGCAACGACGGTCACCGTGCTCGGCGGCAAGGGTGGCGACATCGTCACCACCGACGGGCCCTTCGCTGAGACGAAGGAGGTCCTCGGGGGCTACTACCTGCTCGACTGCGCCGATCTGGACGAGGCCATCAAGTGGGCGGCGCAGATCCCCGGCGCGTGGCTCGGCAAGGTCGAGGTGCGCCCCGTCGTCGTCTTCGAGTAAGCGCAGCTTGGTCGACTCGGACGAGCTCGCCGAGGTCATCCGGATCGAGGGCGGTCGCGTCGTGGCCACCCTCGCCCGGGTCCTCGGCGACCTCGACCTGGCCGAAGACGCCGTGCAAGAGGCCGCCCTCGCAGCGCTCGAGCACTGGCCGCGCCACGGCGTGCCCGCCACGCCGGCCGCCTGGCTCACCACCGCCGCTCGCAACAAGGCGCTGGATCGCCTCCGGCGAGAGCAGCGGCGCGGCGACAAGGAGGAGCGAGCCATGCAGATGCTCGAAGGCTCGAACGACGATCCGGTGCCCGAGTCCGCCGTGCGCGATGACCTGTTGCGCTTGATCTTCACGTGCTGCCACCCAGCGCTGGCGCCCGAGGCGAGGATCGCGCTCAGCCTGCGAACCCTCGGCGGCCTGACCACAGCCGAGATCGCCCGCTCGTTCCTGGTGCCCGAGGCGACGATGGCGCAGCGTCTGGTGAGGGCGAAGCGCAAGATCGCCGGCGCCAACATCCCCTACCGGGTGCCGTCGGATCACGAGCTGCCGGGGCGGCTCCCCGCGGTGCTGGCGGTGGTGTACCTCATCTTCACAGAGGGACACAGCGCGAGCACTGGCGGCTCTCTCGTGCGATTCGATCTCTGCGGCGAGGCGCTGCGACTTGCGCGGCTTCTCGCCGAGGTGCTCCCCGACGAGACGGAGGTGCTGGGCCTGCTCGCTCTGCTGCTTCTCAGCGACGCTCGCCGCTCGACCCGGGTCGACGCTGAAGGCGATCTCGTCCTGCTGGCGGACCAGGATCGCTCGGCCTGGGATCACTCGCAGATCGACGAGGGCATCACGCTGCTGGAGCTGGCGCTCCGCCGCGCCGCCGGCCGGCCAGGCCCTTACGCGCTGCAGGCGGCGATCGCCGCCGTTCACGCTGAGGCGGCCAGGTGGGACGCAACCGACTGGGACGAGGTGGTGGCTCTCTACGACCTGTTGACGAAGGTGCTGCCGACGCCCGTCGTGGCGTTGAACCGCGCAGTGGCGCTGGCGGAGCGCGACGGACCTGAGGCGGGGTTGGCCGCTGTCGACGCCATCGGCGGCCTCGCCAGCTTCCACCTCTGGCACGCCGCTCGGGCCGATCTGCTGCGCCGCCTCGCCCGCCGCGCTGAAGCCGTGACGGCGTATGAGGCGGCGCTCGCCTGCAGGCCCAGCGACCCCGAGCGCCGCTTCCTCGAGCAGCGCATCGAAGACCTCACCAACCAACGTCTGTGAACCCGGATGGCCGGTATGCGGTCATGGGGGTTCACAGACGTTGGTCGTAGAGGGCCGACAGGACGATCGCTGCGGCGGTGGCGACGTTGACTGAGTCCACGTCGGGCGCCATCGGGATCCGCACCTGGCGGTCAGCGGCATCGAGCACCGCCGAGCTGAGACCCGGGCCCTCCGCTCCGAGCACGAGAGCCACGCGCTCGGGTCGATCTGCGAGCAGCGCGCCGAGCGCTTCAGCGCCGGGGGCCGGCGTGAGCGCAACGGTCGTGAAGCCCTGACCTCGCATCGCGACGAGCGCTGCTGGCCAGTCGCCGTCGTCGACCCTCGCGAACGGAACGCGCAGCACGTGTCCCAACGACACTCGTGTGGATCGCCGGTACAGCGGGTCAGTGGTGGTCGGATCGAGCACCACTGCGTCCACGCCGAAGGCGGCTGCGTTGCGGAACAGCGCGCCGATGTTCTCGTGGTCGTTGACGGCCTCCAGCACGAGGATCACCTTGGCGTCGCGCACGAGCTCGGCGACAGACGGAAGCTGCGGCCGCTCGGCCACGGCCAGCACGCCGCGGTGGAAGTGCACGCCCGTCACCTCCGCCATCTGAGCGGCGGGCATCGTGAAGATCGGAGCGTCGGTGCGCACGAGCGAGGCGACGCGAGACACGTGCTCTTCGGCCACGAACAGCGACCGCACGTTGTAGGGCGATTCGAGCAGCACCTCGATCGACAGCCGACCCTCGACCGTGAAGATGCCGCGCTCACGCTCGAGCGCCATGCGGCGCGACGGTGCGCGCAGGTGCGCATAGTCCGCCAGGCGCGCGTCATCGAGGTCTTCGACGCGGACGATGGGCACGACCCGCAGCCTCGCGCAGGCGTGCCATGCTCAGCGCATGCGCGCTGTCGTCTGCCACGAGTTCGCCCCGATCGACCAGCTCGTCATCGAGGCGCGGCCAGATCCCACGCCCGCGCCGGGCCACATCGTGGTGGCGGTCAAGGCCGCGGGCGTCAACTTCGTCGACGGTCTCTTCGTGCAGGGCCGGTACCAGATCAAGCCGCCGCTCCCCTTCACACCGGGCGGTGAGGTGGCGGGCGACGTCGTGGCCGTCGGTGAGGGCGTCGACCGCGTCGCCGTCGGCGACCGCGTGCTCGCGATGCCATGGCTCGGAGGCTTCGCCTCGCACGTCGAGCTCGCCGCCGGCGGCGTCGTGCCGATCCCCGCCGCACTGTCCTACGGCCAGGCGGCGGCGCTCGTCCAGAGCTACGGCACGATGCTGTTCTCGCTCACGCGCCGCATGCAGGTTCGCGCTGGTGAGTGGGTGCTCGTGCTCGGCGCAGGCGGCGGGATCGGTCTCGCGGCCGTCGATGTCGCGCGGCACCTCGGCGCACGGGTGATCGCGGCAGCGTCGTCGGAGGACAAGCTCGCAGCGGCGCGGCGCGCGGGCGCCGAGGCCACGATCGACTACGAGTCCGAGGATCTGAAGGTGCGAGCGCGTGAGCTGTCCGGCGGCGGCGTGGACGTGGTCGTCGACCCAGTCGGCGGACGCTTCGCCGACGCAGCGCTGCGCTCGCTGGGCTGGATGGGCCGGTACCTCGTGATCGGGTTTGCCGGCGGCGACATCCCCGCGCTCGCGGCCAACCAGGTGCTGCTGAACAACCGCACGGTCGTCGGCGTCGACTGGGGGGCGTGGACGATGCGCGATGCCGACGGGAACCGCGAGCTCCTCGCTGAGCTCGTGCACCTCGCCGGAAGCGGCGAGCTGTCCCCCGTCGAACCGGTCGCGTATCCGCTCGACGACGTCGTCCGCGCCCTCACCGACCTGCAGGAGCGCCGAGTCGCGGGCAAGCTCATGCTTGTGCCCTGAGCCTCACTCGTTCTGTGGGCGCCTGCGCACGCATCCCGTGCCGGGGCGCCCACAGATGCAGTCAGGAGCGGGCAGCGACAAGGGCGGCCTGCTCGTCGAGCAGCGGGAGCACGACGTCGCGGGGTGCGCTCGGGATGCGGAAGACGCACTCGGTGACCCCGATGCGCTCGAAGTGGTCGAGCTTGCCGGAGTCGGGCAGCGAGCCGAACGGCACGATCTCGAGCGTCGCGGGGTCGCGTCCGGCCTCGGCCACTGCGTCACGGAGGCGCGGGATCGCGTCGGCCAGACCCGAGCCGCCGATCGGGATCCACCCGTCGCCGTACTCCGCGATGTGGGCGAAGAGCTTCGGTCCGGCCGCGCCGCCATGGAGGATCGGAACACGGCCACGCCCGTCTGCGTCGCGCTGCACGGGCTTCGGCCAGGACCAGGACGGCTCCAAGTGCACGTGGTCGCCGTGGAACGACGCCTCGTCGTGCGCCCACAGCGCCTGCATCGCGAGGAGGTGCTCTCGTGCGACGTCGCGTCGGTCGACCATCGCCACCCCGTGGTGCGCGATCTCGTCCTCGTTCCACCCGAAGCCCACCCCGAGTGCGGCGCGGCCGCCGCTCAGGTGGTCGAGCGTGGCCACCGCCTTCGCGGTGACGATGGGCTCGCGCTGCGCGGCGAGCAGGATGCCGGTACCGAGGCGCAGCGTCGTCGTCGCCGTGGCGGCGGCGGCGAGCGCCACGAGCGGGTCGAGGCAGCGGAGGTACTCCTGTGCCAGCTCCGCGTCGCCGGTCGGGGGTGGCGTGCGACGGCTCACGGGGATGTGCGTGTGCTCCGGCAGCCACAGCGACTCGAGGCCGCGCGCCTCGGCCTCTCGTGCGAGCTCGACGACATCGATGCTGACGTCGGTCGCGAACATCGTGATCCCGTACCGCACAGGGTGCTCCTCGCGAAGTCTGTGAACGCCCAGCACCGCATTGCGGCCGTAGGGGTTCACAGACGTTGGTTGGTGGGGGTTTCTGACGTGCCGTCAGATCCTGCCAGACTGCCGGGCATGAGCGGCATCTGCGATGGACGGATCGCGATCGTCACCGGCGCGGGCCGAGGGCTCGGCCGGGCACACGCGCTCGAGCTCGCACGCCAGGGCGCCCGGGTCGTCGTGAACGACCTCGGCTGCGAGCTCGACGGCTCGGGCGGCGGCAGCGGTCCTGCGGGCGAGGTCGTGGAGGAGATCCGTGCCGCTGGTGGCGAAGCGATCGCCAACGGCGACGACGTGGCCGACTTCGCCGGCGCGGAGCGCCTCGTGCGCGCCGCGATCGACGGCTTCGGGGGGCTCGACGTGGTCGTGAACAACGCGGGGTTCGTGCGGGACCGCATGTTCGCCAACGCGGCCGAGGACGAGTGGGACGCGGTGGTGCGTGTGCACCTGAAGGGGCACTTCGCGGTCGCGCGCCACGCGGCCGCACACTGGCGTGACCAGGCCAAGGCCGGCGCGCCCGTCGACGCCCGCATCGTCAACACCAGCTCCGGCGCGGGCATCCTCGGCTCGGTGGGACAGGCCGCGTACTCGGCCGCGAAGGGCGGCATCGCCACGCTGACGCTCGTGCAGGCGGCCGAGCTCGGGCGCTACGGGATCACCGCCAACGCGCTGTGCCCAGCAGCGCGCACTCGTATGACCGAAGGCGTGTTCGCGGAGATGATGGCCAGCCCCGATCGACCCGATGCCTTCGACGCGATGGCGCCGGAGAACGTGTCGCCCCTCGTCGCGTGGCTCGCGTCGACGCAGTCGAGCCACGTCAGCGGGCTCATGTTCGAGGTCGAGGGCGGCAAGGTCGGCATCGCGACTGGGTGGCAGCACGGCCCCACCACCGACAAGGGCGACCGGTGGGAGCCCGCCGAGCTCGGCCCGATCGTCGACGCGCTGCTCGCACAGGCCCCTGCCCCCGCACCGGTCTACGGCACCGTCTGACCTAGCGAATCCGGGCCCTCAACCAACCTCCACGCAGCAGCGAACGAGCCTGCGCGCTCTGGTCGCGCTCCACGTGCGGGTTCCGGCCGGGTCGGGAGGCGGCGAGCGGGGTCAGGTGCTGACGAGGCGAAGGACGTCGGACGCGGTCGCTGGGCCGTCGTGGGTCACCTCGCCGTCGCGCAGCGCGACGCAGCGGTCGGCGCGCTCGACGAAGCCGGGGTCGTGCGTTGCGACGATGATCGCCGCGCCGTCAGCGTGGAGCTCGTCGAGGATGCCGAGCAGCGCCTCCTTGCCCGTGACGTCGAGGCCCACGAAGGGCTCGTCGATGAGCAGCAGCTCGAACGGACGCACGAGGCTGAGCGCGATCGAGGTCTTCTGGCGCAGACCGCGGCTGAACCGCGCCGGGAGGTCGTCGGCCCGGTGGCTGAGCTCCACGCGGTCGATGAGCTCGTCGAGCATCTCGCCAGTCGCGTCGACGCCGTGGAGCGCTGCCACGTACGCGAGGTGCTCCCGTACGGAGAGGTCGTCATAGAGCACCGGCTCGTCCGGCAGGAAGCTCACTGCGGCTCGAGCCTCCGATGCACCTGCGGGCGCGCCGGCGATCGTGATCGATCCCGCGGTGAGCTCGAGCAGACCCGCCGCCATCCGCAAGAAGGTGGACTTGCCTGAGCCGTTGTGGCCCACGAGCGCCACCATCTGCCCTGGTTGCACCGTGATGCTGAGCGGCGCGAGCGCCACGAGGTCGGCGTAGGCCTTGGTCGCCTCGTCGGCAACGAGGATGGGCTCATGCGTCGGCATTGGCGTTCCCGTCTCGCTGGGACTGCGCCAGCGTCATCTGTGCCTTCCACCACTGGGCGATGTCGTCGCGCACGCGGACCCAGCCGAAGATCAGCGTCGCGAGGAGTGCCATCGCCACCACCACCGGACGGGCGCCGTCGATCGCGGATCGACCGTCGGTCGCTGCGGCGCGCGCTGCGAGCACCGGCGCAGCGCCGATCACCGCGATCCCAGGGGGCCAGGCCGTGCGGAACGCGAGCCGCATCCCCTGCGCCTCCGGCGGCGCCAGCGACCAGCCCTCGCTCATGCTCACGGGTCCAGCGAGGACGCTGACGAGCGCGCCGCCGAGGCCACCGAGCACGAGCGGGATCGCGAGGAACACCGCGAGGTCGGTCGGGATCTGGCCGGGGCCCGGCACGGTCGCGGCCAGCGCGGCCACGCCGGCCGCCACGATCATCGCGAGCACGCCCGCGGGGATGTGGAGCACGTGGATCGCCGCCGCCGGCGGCGGCGACGCGTCCCGGCGGCTCGGGTGATCGACCTCCTGCGCGAGCGGCTCGACGGCGTCGAGTCCCGCGAGGAACATCGCGAGGCCCGCGAGCAAGACGAGCGGCGTCGTGCCGCTCCACGCGCCGCGGAGCGCCGCGCCGGCCACGACGCCGAGCAGCACGAGCCGCGCGACACGAGCCGCCGGCCAGCGCAGCAACCCCCGCAGGCCGCGCACGAAGACCGGCCAGCGCCCGGTGCCCCGCACGCCCAGGCGCAGCCAGGGTCGGAGTCGTGGCAGCTCCATGGCGAGCTGCCGTCGCAGCACGATGACCGTGCGGAGATCCTGAAGGGTTGCCGCGAACCGGAGCTGTCCGACGAGCGTCGAGCGCCGATCGGCTGCTTCGAGCGAGGCGCGGCCGAGCAGCCCCAACCCCGCCAGCACGAGCGTCGCCGCGAGCAGGATCGGGATGAGCCCCGTGAGGCGGAATCGCAGCGGCCAGAGCGCGAGATCGCCGAAGACCGACGTGGGGCTCGCCGAGAGCACGCCAGTGCCGTCGGCGACTGCGACGGCGACCAGCGCGAAGCCGACGAGCGAGCCGGCCCAGCGCGGCAGGCGCAGGTCGCTCGCCACCAGCGCGGCGCCGACGCTGAGCCCCACCGCGCTGACGCCCACGAGCGCGCCCGTGGCGATCCACGCGAGCGATCCGCCGGGCAGGCGCTTCGAGGCGAGGTCGCCGGCAACGCCCCCGACGATGAGCCCGACGAACGCGAGGAAGCGGAGCTGGCGCAGCGCAGGGACGCGCAGCGCGCTCGTGCGATCGACCGGCGCGAGGAGCACGTGGCGCACCTCGGCACGCTCGAGCGCGAGCGGACCGCCGCGGCTTCCTGATCGCACCCCGAGGGCCAACGCGAACGCCGCGATCCCTCCGAGCCAGCCGGGACCATCGGCGAGCACGTGGCGCACCTGTTCGGTCGTCGCGACCTCGTCACCGACCGCGCTCGACGCGACCGCGACCGCGATCAGCCCGAGGATCCCGGTGAGGTACGCCTGGTAGAACGCGTCGATCCAGTGGATGTCGGCGACTCGCTTGCGCCGCCGGAACTGTCGCCAGTCGACGAGCGCGCCCTCGAGATCAGCGTCGGGATCAGCCGTCAGCACCGGAGGCGACGCTACTTCTGGCAGATCGCGCCGCTGCGTCAGGCCGTGTGACTAGAGCCGCTCGATCACCATGGCCATGCCCTGCCCACCGCCGACGCACATCGACTCGAGCCCGTAGCGACCGCCCGAGTCCTCGAGGCCGTTGATGAGCGTGGTCATGATCCGGGCGCCGGTCATGCCGAACGGGTGACCGAGCGCGATCGCTCCGCCGTTGACGTTCAGCTTCTCCGGATCGATCCCGAGGTGCTTCATCGAAGGCAGGACCTGCGCAGCGAAGGCCTCGTTGATCTCGACGAGGTCGATGTCGTCGATCGTGAGGCCCGCTCGCTTGAGCGCCATGCGACACGCCTCGACTGGACCCATCCCCATGATCTCCGGGTTCAGGCCCGTGACACCCGAGGAGACGATGCGCGCCAGCGGGGTGATGCCCAGCTCGGCGGCCTTGGCGTCGCTCATCACGACGACCGCGGCGGCGCCGTCGTTGAGCGGGCACGCGTTGCCGGCGGTGACCTTGCCGTCGGGGCGGAACACGGGCTTCAGCTCCGCGAGCTTCTCGACGGTGGTGCCGGCACGAGGGCCGTCGTCCTTCGACACGACCGTGCCGTCGGCCAGCGTGACCGGCGTGATCTCACGATCGAAGAAGCCGCGCTCCTGCGCGGCGACGGCGCGCTGCTGGGAGCGCGCGCCCCATTCGTCCATCTCCTCGCGCGAGACGTTCTCGGCGAGCACGACGTTCTCCGCCGTCTGGCCCATGGCGATGTAGATGTCGGGAAGTCCCGCAGGTGGCGCCCAGGCGTCGGCGCCGCCGGTGCGCTCGGCGGTGCGGGCCTCCGCGTCCGCGAAGAGCGGGTTGTGCGGGCCGGTGTCGGAGGCGCCGTGCATGTAGCGGCTGACGGTCTCGACGCCGGCTGCGACGAACACGTCACCCTCGCCTGCCTTGATGGCGTGGGCGGCCATGCGGATCGTCTGGAGCGACGACGAGCAGTACCGGTTGACCGTGACGCCGGGGACGTCGGGCAGCCCCGCGAGGAGTGCGGCGACGCGGCCGACGTTGTAGCCGGCCTCACCGCCGGGCTGGCCACAGCCGAGGATCACGTCTTCGACGAGCTGCGGGTCGAGCTGGGGGGTCTTCTCGAGGACGGCTTTGATGATGAAGCCGGCGAGGTCGTCGGGACGGCACTCGGTCAGGCTGCCCTTGTTGGCACGGCCGATCGGCGTACGGGCGGTCGAGACGATGACGGCTTCGGGCATCTGAGCCCCTCCTGATGCGGATCCACTAGGTACGAGACGCCAGTCTGACCGCGGAGGCCCAGCCCGACCAATCAACGTCTGTGAACCCGTACGTCCGCCATCCGGCCGTGGGGGTTCACAGACGTTGGTTACCGTGAGGCGCCATGTCGCTCTTCGAGGACCCCGCGGTGGGCACGATCCCCGAACCGACGTTCTCGGTCGGGGAGCTCGCCGATGCGATCGGGAACGCCGTGCGCGCGTCCTTCCGCGACGAGGTGTGGGTGCGCGGGGAGATCCACGACCTCTCGCGCCCGCCATCCGGCCACGTGTACCTCACGCTCGTCGAGGACCGACCCGAGGGGGGCAAGGCCACCCTGTCGGTCATGCTCTCGGCCGCGAACAAGGTCGCCGTGAACCGCGCCCTCACCCGTGCCGGCGGATCCGTGCGGATGATCGACGGCACCGAGGTGCGCATCCGCGGGCGGCTCGACTGGTACGCGCCACGTGGGCAGCTCCAGCTGCGCATGACCGCCATCGACCCCGCCTACACGCTCGGCCAGCTCGAGATCGCGCGCGCCGAGCTCATCGCACGGCTCGAAGCCGAGGGGCTCCTGCGTCGCAACGCCGCGCTCGCGATGCCGCTCGTGCCGCTACGGGTCGGGCTGGTCACGAGCCGCGGGAGCGCCGCCGAGGCCGACTTCCTCGACGAGCTGACGCGCAGCGGACTCTCGTTCCACGTGATCGCCGTGGACGTGCGCGTGCAAGGAGTCGGCGGAGCTCGAAGCGTCGCCTCCGGGATCGCGAGCGCAGCCGCGCGCGCGTGTGACGTCATCGCCGTGGTGCGTGGTGGTGGCGCGCGGACCGACCTCGCGTGCTTCGACGACGAGCGCGTCGCGCGCGAGATCGCGCAGTGCCCGGTTCCGGTGATCACGGGCATCGGGCACGAGACCGACCGCTCGGTGGCCGACGAGGTGGCCCACGTCGTCGCCAAGACGCCGACCGCAGCCGCACAGCTCCTCGTGGACCACATCGGCGCCTACCTCGCGCGAGTCGAGGACGCCTGGGGCCTGGTCGCCCGCGTCGGTCAGCGCGAGCTCGTGGCGCACACGGAGCAGATCCGTGCGCACGCGGCCCGAGCCAGTCGAAACGCCCGCACCGCGCTCGCAGGCGCGGCGACCCGCCTCGACGCGCACGCGGGTCGAGCGCGGCGCGCCGGCGTCGTGGCCACGACCCGAGCCGACCAACGCCTCGAGCGCGAGGCGGGCAGGCTCATCGGCGCGGCGCGAACGAGGGTCCGCGACGCACAGGCGCGATCGGTGTCGGCTGGTCGGAGACTCTCGCTTCGATCGCCTCGCGCGCTTGCGGAAGCCGAGCGGGTGCTCGGCGCCACCGAGTCGCGGATCCGCGCCCTCGATCCGGAGCGAGCGCTCGCTCGTGGCTGGTCGATCACACGGACCGCAGACGGTCGACTCGTGCGCACGCCTGCGGATGTCGGGCCCGGTGCAGCGCTCCGCACGCAGACCGCCGGCGGCGAGGTGCGGTCTACGGTGGACGGCGATGGCTGACCGGACCACCCCCGCCACCGACGAGGCCGGCACGGAGATCGGCTACGGCGCGGCGCTCGCCGAGCTGGAGCAGATCCTCGAGGAGATCGAGGACGACGCCGTCGACGTCGACGTCCTCGCGACGAAGGTACGACGCGCCGCCGAGCTGCTCCGGGTGTGTCGCGCTCGCATCGCATCGGCGAGCGTCGAGGTCACCCAGATCGTCGCCGACCTCGAGCCTTCGCCCCTCGACGGTGCTGGCGACGCTCGCGACACTGCCGAGTAGGGCTCGATCGGCGCAACCATGACCCATCCTGCCGTCGCCGTGCCGCCGAGCCTGCTGGCCGTCGCCGAGCGGGTGGAGGAACGCCTCGACTCGCTGCTTCGGGCCGAGCTGCAGCGGTGGGTGGCGCTGAGCCCCGACCTCGGCCCGCCGATCGAGTCGCTGCGCCGGCTGGTGATGGAGGGTGGCAAGAGGTTGCGCCCCGCCTTCTGCTACTGGGCGTATCTGGGTGCAGGCGGCGACCCGGCGGGTGAGGAGATCATCGACGCCGGCGCGGCGTTCGAGATGCTGCAGGCGTTCGCGCTCGTCCACGACGACGTGATGGACGGCTCAGCCACCCGCCGGGGTGCCCGCACGGCGCATCTCGAGTTCGACGACCGGCACGCCGGCGCCGGCTGGCGCGGGGAGGGCCGCCGCTTCGGCGAGGGCGTCGCGATCCTGATCGGGGATCTCGCACACGTCTACGCCGACCAGCTCCTCCCCCGTCCCTCAGCGGCGGTGCAGGCCGTGTGGGACGAGCTGCGCGTCGAGCTCAACGTGGGCCAGTACCTCGACCTGCTGGGCACCGCGCGCGCCGACACCGACCACGAGAGCGCTCGTCGCATCGCCCGCTACAAGTCGGGCAAGTACACGATCGAGCGACCGCTCCACATCGGCGCCGCGCTCGCCGGTCGCCTCCACGAGCTCCAGACGTCGCTGTCGGCCTATGGAGATCCACTCGGCGAGGCGTTCCAGCTGCGCGACGACCTGCTCGGCGCGTTCGGCGACTCGTCGCTCACCGGCAAGCCGGTCGGCGACGACCTGCGCGAGGGCAAGCCCACGCCTCTGCTGGCCACCGCCACGGCGCGGGCCGACGCGGTGCAGGCGCGCGTGCTGGCGAAGGTGGGCCGCGCCGACCTCCCAGCAGATGCGGTGACGGAGATCCAGGACGTGCTGATCCACACCGGCGCCGTGGAGGCCGTCGAGGCGTCGATCGACGCGCTCACGACCGCCGCACTCGACGCGATCGCCCGGGCCGACATCACCGAGGACGCCCGCGCCGCCCTCGTCGAGCTCGCCCACTTCGTCGCCTGGCGCGCGTCCTAGCCCAGAGTCGTGTCACGAGATCGGTGCCAGGATCACCGAGATCGTGACAGCCGGTCAGGGCCGCCAGGTCGTGTCACGAGATCGGGCCTCGGATGACAGAAGCCGTGACACGGGCTACGCCGGTTGGTCGAAGAGCGCGAGCGCTACGGGGAGGGCGCACTCGATCACCCCGGGCTCGGCGACGACGGCCTCGAGCCACGGCGGGCGGTTCACGCCGACCACCGCGATCGCAGTGTCCAGCCCGGATCGGGTCGCGGCCTGACGCGCGAAGGTCGCCGCGTAATCGGGCGGGCGAGGGTCGCGCGTGAGCTCGTAGACCGCCCACGGATCGGGCGTGCCGGTCGGCGGGGCAGGATCGACGCGCGTCGCGATCGCCGGCGACGCTGGGGTCGCTCCCCCGCCGGCCAGCCCCGGACCATCGGCGAGGATCGCGCCACGCACCTCCTCGGCGCGACCACCGGACGCCAGCAGCCCGACGTACGCGCCGAGACCTCGGCCGTAGATCGTGAGCGCGCCCAGGTGCGCGATCGCGATGTCGACGTCGGCCATCAGGGCCTCGCAGAAGTAGCCGCCGCCAGGCGCGACGTCGGAGTCCCCGTGACCCGACAGGTCGAGCCCCCAGATCGACCCCGACCACGCCGCGAGGTGCGGCGGCACCCCCGACGGCGAGCGCTCGGCGAGTCCGTGGATGTGCAGCAGCGGCGGCCCGTCGCCTCCGCGCAGCTCGTGCAGCGCGAGGCGGATCCGGTTGTGGCGGAGCATGAGGGGTGTCGAGGTCATGCGAGATGCTCGAGCACGAGGTCGGCAACGGGTCCGGGCTGCTCGATGTGCAGGAAGTGGCCAGCGCCCTCGAGGTTGACGAGACGCCCGCCCGGCGGAAGGTGCGACAAGACATCGTCGGGCAGCGTCCCCCAGCCCATCGGGTCCGGCTCGGTGCCGAGCACCGCGAGCACGGGCACGCCGATGTCGGGGAGGCGCATCATCGACCACTCGGGGCGCCACGGACCGAAGCCGCCGAAGCGGATGGTCGGGTCGATCTTCCAGCGCCAACCGTCGGGATCCTCACGGGCACCGACGGTCACCAGGTAGCGCAGCCACTCAGGCGACAGGCGCGGGTTCATCCGCGCGCGTCGGGCGGCGAGCTCGTCGATCGTGCCTGGCTTGCGCTGCGCGTCCGCCAGCGCCCGGCGATGGTCGAGCCACGTGGTGAGCTCCTGCGCCATGAGCTTGGTGCGCTGGTGGTCTGACACGTCGGAGAAGCTCCGGCGCGAGGGCAGGCCATCGAGGTTGACGAGGTGGCTCACGCGATGCGGCAGCGCGTCGGCGAGCTGCAACATGAGGCTGCCGCCCTTCGAGTGGCCGACCACCGGGACCGGCTCGGGCCCAACCGAGTCGAACACGGACACGGCGTCGCGAAGGTCAGCCTCCCAGCTGTAGAGCGCGGCATGGCCGGAGTCGCCGTGGCCGCGGTGGTCCCACGACACGACGCGCCAGCCGGCGTCGGCAAGCAGGGGCGCGAACGCGTCGAAGGTGCCAGCGAAGTCCATTCCGCCATGCGCGAGCAGCACCGGTGGCGCGCTCGCGTCGCCCCACTCGTGGACCGCGATCGCAACCCCATGACTGTCGACCGTGCGGTGTCGGTCGGGGCGTCGCGCCCCGGGATAGGCGGAGGCCTCGGCGAGATCGGTCACCCGCTCACCCTGACCGCGGGTTCGCGAGGCACGCAACCTGACACGCCGGCATCGGGCTTGTGACCGACGTCATCTGGACCCTGCGGGCGATCTCGTGGTTGGTTATCGGTGTTACGTCATGTTCCGGCATTCCGGACACATCCCCCCTCGGAGCCCACCATGCTCACCCGCCTCGGGCGGTTCGTTGTCCGACGTCGCAAGATCGTCCTCGTCGTCTCGGCGGTCGTGTTCGCGGTCGCGGGATCCTTCGGCGGGAGCGCGGCCGAGCACCTCAGCTCGGGCGGGTTCGGCGATCCGTCGTCGGAGTCGTTCCGGGCCGACGCTGCGCTGCTCGACACCTTCGACGCGGGCACCCCCAACCTCGTCCTGCTCGTGACCGCCACCAAGGGAACGGTCGACGACGCTGCCGTCGCGGCCGCGGGGAAGGCGCTCACGGCGGAGGTGGCGGCCCTGCCGCACGTCACCAACGTCGTGTCCTACTGGTCGCTCGGCAACGCACCACCGCTGCGCAGCGACGGCGACAACCGAGGGCTCGTGCTGGCGCGGATCGAGGGTACGCAGAACGAGGTCAACGAGCGGGTCACCGAGCTCTCGCCCGACCTGCGACGCACGACCGGCGACGTCAAGGTGGAGGTCGGTGGCTTTGCCGAGGTCTTCCGCGAGGTCGGCACCACGATCGAGTCGGACCTCGTGCGCGCCGAGACGATCGCGTTGCCGATCACCCTCATCCTCCTCTTGCTGGTCTTCGGCACCGTGGTCGCAGCTTCGCTCCCGCTCGCCATCGGCGCGCTGTCGGTGGTGGGAACGCTTGCCGTCCTGCGATTGCTCGCGATGTTCACCGAGGTGTCGATCTTCAGCCTCAACCTCACCACGGCGATGGGACTCGGCCTCGCGATCGACTACTCGCTGTTCGTCGTGTCCCGCTTCCGTGAGGAGATGCGCGCAGGCCACGCACCGACCGTCGCTGTGCAACGCACCGTTCGCACGGCCGGACGCACCGTTGCCTTCAGCGCCGTGACCGTCGCCGCATCGCTGTGCGCGCTGCTCGTGTTCCCGCTCGCGTTCCTGCGCAGCTTCGCCTACGCGGGCGTGGCGGTCGCGTTCCTGGCGGGGCTCTTCTCGGTGGTGGTGCTGCCGGCGATCCTCGCCGCGCTCGGCACGAGCGTCGACAAGCTCACGATCTTCCGTCGCTCGACGGAGGCGCACGACGAGGGCTTCTGGCATCGCATGGCGATCTTCGTGATGCGCCGACCGGTGGTCGTCGCGGTCTCGGCCATCGCCGTCCTGCTCTTCCTCGGCGCGCCGTTCGTCAACCTCAACCTCTCGCTGCCCGACGATCGCGTCCTGCCCGAATCCGCCCCCAGCCGCCAGGTCAGCGACGTGCTCCGGAGCGAGTTCAGCTCCGAAGAGGCGGGCACCTCGTCGGTCGTCGCGCAGGGGATCGGCGACCCGAATGCTCGCGCCGGGGAGATCGACGCCTACGCCGCGCGGCTCGCGTCGCTTGCGGGCGTTGCGCGCGTCGACGCGGCGACGGGCACCTACTGCGGCGAAGGGCTGTCGGACCTCGGCTGCACGCCGGGCCAGCGCGTGGTGCCAGGGGGCACGGGCCGCTACCTCACCTTCAACAGCGCCAAGGCCGGTGGGAGCACCTATCTCGCGGTCGTTCCCGCCGTCGAGCCGCTCTCGAAGGAGGGCGAGGGTCTCGTGAAGGCGATCCGGTCCACCGCGTCACCCTTCCCGACCGAGGTCACCGGCATGTCCGCGCAGCTCGTGGACACGAAGCACGCGCTGTTCTCGCGCCTACCGCTCGCCGCCGCGATCATCGCACTGGTCACCTTCCTCGTGCTGTTCATCCAGTTCGGGTCGGTGGTGATCCCGATCAAGGCCGTGATCCTCAACATGCTCAGCCTCTCCGCCACCTTCGGCGCGATGGTCTGGATCTTCCAGGAAGGTCACCTCAGCAGCACGCTCGACTTCACGGCCATCGGCTCGATCGACGCCACGACGCCGATCCTCATGTTCTGCGTCGCCTTCGGGCTCTCCATGGACTACGAGGTGTTCCTCCTCTCGCGGATCAAGGAGGAGTACGACCGCACGGGCGACAACGAGCTGTCGGTGGCCCGCGGCCTCGAGCGCACGGGTCGGATCGTGACCGCTGCAGCGCTGCTCATCGCGGTCGTGTTCATCGCGTTCGCGACCAGCCAGGTCACCTTCATCAAGCTCTTCGGCATCGGCCTGACCCTGGCCGTGCTGATGGACGCGTTCGTGATCCGCGGCACGCTCGTGCCGGCCTTCATGCGCCTCGCCGGCGCGTGGAACTGGTGGGCGCCAGCTCCCCTGCGTCGCCTCCACCGTCGCATCGGGATCAGTGAGCACGTCGACCTCGATGCCGCCGATCCGGCTGTGGCGGAGCCCGCCGCACCTCGGATGCGACCGGCGCACAACGGGCACCCGCCGCGCCCGATCCGGACGCGCCAGCTCGTCGCTGCCGCACGGAGCGACGACGAGCCGTGAGCGAGGAGGTCGCTGAGCAACGGCGCGCACGCTCGGTGGACGGGCAAGGGCGACGACCGCGCGCCCGCAAGGGCGATGGCGACCTGCTGCGCGAGGAGATCCTCGTCGCGACCGAGCGCCTGCTGCTCGAGACCGGGTCACAGGACGCAGTGTCGATCCGTGCCGTGGCCCGCGCCACGGGTGTCACGCCGCCGTCGATCTACCGGCACTTCGACGACAAGACCCACCTGCTCTTCGAGGTCTGCGCGCGGCACTTCGCGCTGCTCGACGACGTGATCGAGGCGGCGGCCGCAGGCGTCGCGGACCCGGTGCTCGCGCTCCATGCCCGGGGCAAGGCATATGTCCGGTTCGGGATCGAGCATCCCGAGCACTACCGGATCATGTTCATGGGCGCCGCCGCAGCAACGCCTGACCAGTGGTCTGACCTGCTCGCCACGGGCTCGTTCGCGCACCTCGTCGAAGGCATAGAAGCCGCGATCGACGCCGGTGCCATCGAGCCCGCTGGCGATGGGTTCACGACGGCGCTGCACGTGTGGGCCAACATCCACGGGCTCACCTCGCTGCTGGTGGCCCGCCCCACGATGCCGTGGCCCCACCTCGACTCGTTCATCGACGCGCACCTCGCGCTCTGCTTGCGCGCCCACACCGCTCACCCGTAGGGACGCCGGGCGAGCGCGTGCGCGCCAGTAGCCTCTCGCCCGATGTGGCGCGCGCTGCGACTCCGGGCATCGGGGCACCGACACCTCCTCACGGGCTCGGCGGCGCTCGTGCTGACGGCCGGCGTGCAGGCGGCGTCGGGCGCCCTCTTCTGGTTGATCGCCGCACGCAACGACACGCAGACCGATGTCGGCCATGCCACCGCGCTGTTCACCTCGGTCCTGTTCGTTGCGTTCCTCGGCGGCCTCGGCCAGCCCGTCGCGGCCGCCCGCTATGCAGCCGGTCGCAGCCGCGACGACCACGTGCTCTTCGCGTGGGGCGCGCTCGCCACTGCGGCGGCGTCGGCGACCTTCGCGATCGCGTACCTCGTCGTCGTGAGCCCGAGCGCGGTCGACGAGCTGCGTGGCTGGCACGGCGTCCTCGGCCCGGCGCTCTTCCTCACACTGTGCGCGGGCACGGCGCTGTCCCTCCTCCTCGACGTTCGGCTGATGACGCAGCGGCGGTGGGGACTCGTCCTCGCGCGGGCCACGATCGTCGGTGCGGCTCGCCTGCCGCTCCTCGCGATGCCCATCGACAGCGATCGAGCGGTCTGGCTCCTCGTCGTGGCCGCGCTCCCCACCGCGCTGTCGGGCTACGTGGGGATCGCGCTGCTGCCGAGGGTCACCGGAGGACGCCACCGGCTCGGCCCGCGCCCCGCAACCACGCGTGCGATGGTGCGCTACTCGCTCGTCAACTGGGCGAGCACGCTCACCTACCAGGCCCCCACGTTCGCGATGCCGGTGATCGTGCTGGTCAACGTGCACGCCGATCGGAACGCGAGCTTCTACGTGGCGTGGGGCATCGCTGCGATGGCCGCGTACGTGCCGATGGCGATCGGTCAAGCGCTGCTGGCCGAGGGGGGTCGTGACGGCGCGCACCTGCGGAGCCAGGTGCGCCTCGCGATCGTGGTCGCCGGAGGGCTGATGGTGCTCGGCACGCTGGTGGCGATGGCGGGCCGCGGCCTGGTGACGCGCCTCTACGGCGCCGACTACCAGGAGGCGGCCGACGTGCTGCCCGCGCTCGTTGCCGCATCGATCCCCTGGGCCGTCACCTCCGTCTACCTCACCGAGGCCCGCGTGCGACACCGGTCCGGCTTGACGGTCGCGATCACGCTCACCCTCACCGCCGCGATCCTCGGACCGGCCCTCGTGCTCGTGCCGGACCGCGGGCTCGACGGTGCCGCGACGGCCTTCCTCGCCGGCAACGTCGCGGCCTCGATCGTGGCGCTCGCCACGCACGTCAGCGGACGCGCGACTGCCGCCGAGCCGATCGCGACGATCGACGCCGCCGATCTCGAGGCCGAGGCGATCGGGCTGGCCCCGCTTGCCTGACGAGCCCGCCGACTTCTGGCCACCGCCGCCCGCGGCGCCCGCGCTGCCGGGGCGGTGGGACGCCGGTTCATCGCCGCCGCCACCCCCGCCACCCCCGCCACCGCCGCCCATCGGTGTCGGACCGCGTCGGTCGCGCGCGACCCCCGCGATCGCGGTTGCGATCATCGGGACCCTCGTGGTCGCAGCGGTCGCGCTGGCGACTCGCGCGCTGGACTCGGGGCCGCCGCACCCCGACGTCTGGGACCCCCGGGTCACCGACTTGGTGGCCTTCGTCGAGGAAGACCGGGACCTCACGTTCGACCACGCCGTGTACGTCGACTTCCTGTCCGCGTCGGACTACACGAAGGCATCCACGGACGAGGCGGCCGACGTGGCGCCCCAGGACCGCGCCGAGCTCGATCGGTACGCGGGCGAGCTGCGGGCGCTCGGTCTGGCCTCCGGCAAGCTCGATCTCTTCGAGGCGCTCAACGCCGTGTCCGACGGCGGCACGCTCGCCTTCTACGACCCCGTCCGCCAGCGCGTGATCGTCCGCGGGACCACGATGACCGTCGGCCTTCGGGTGACGCTCGTGCACGAGCTCACCCACGCACTGCAGGATCAGCACTTCGACCTCGATCGGATCTATGACCCCGACCTCGATGATGGTGCGGCCACCGCCTTCCGGGCGCTGATCGAGGGTGACGCGCTGCGCGTCGAGCACGACTACACCCTGGGCGAGCTCTCGACGAGCGAGCAGGACGCGTACGACAAGGAGTACGCGGGCGAGCTCGAGGAGAGCAAGGTGTCGACGCGCGATGTGCCTCCGTTCGTGAACGCGGCCTTCGGCGTCCCGTACCTGCTCGGGCAACCCTTCGTCACGATGCTCGCCAACGACGGCGGCAACCGAGCGATCGATCGCGCCTTTCGCAAGCCGCCCGAGACCGAGGAGCACCTCTTCGATCCCGCGAGCTTCCTGGCGCGCGAGAAGCCCGAGCGGATCGACCTCGGGCTCGCGAAGCGCGTGAAGGTCCTCGACGACGGGCGCTTCGGCGTCCCGTCGTGGTACCTGCTCCTCGCCGAGCGCATCGACCCGATCCAGGCCTTCGACGCTGCCCTCGGCTGGGGCGGCGACGCGTACGCCGTGTTCGAGCGCGGCGACCGGACCTGCATCCGCGCGGGCTTCGTCGGGGACTCCCGCAGTGACGAAGCCGAGATGGCGGAGGCGCTCGACACGTGGGCCGCGGCGATGCCCGGTGGGCGGGCGAAGGCGATCGACGTCGAGGGACACCCGGGTCTCGAGGCGTGCGATCCCGGCGCGTCCGCCGACATGCACCTGACCGGGCGCTCGGAAGCAGCCCTCAACGTGCCGAGCCTCTGGGGCTACCTGATCGCCGACGCGGCGACCGCGCTCGATGCTGCCGGCGCGCGCTGCTACGCGCGCGACGTGCTCGACACGCTGACCTACGAGCAGATCACCGACCCGGCTGGCGCCGTGTTCGAGACCGACGACTTCCAGCAGTCGCTCACCGACGCCTTCCAGCGCTGCCGGTAGCGCTCGCGGCGGACCGCCGCGTCCGCACTACGTTGCCGCGCATGGCTCGCATCGGCGTGATCGGCGCAGGCGTGATCGGCATGGCCGTGGCCGCCGAGTACACGCGGCGCGGATCGACGGTGACGGTGTTCGACAAGGAGGCCGGCCTCGCCCGCCACCAGACCGGGCGCAACAGCGGGGTCGCGCACTCGGGGATCTACTACCTCCCGGGGTCGCTCAAGGCCACGTTGTGCCGGCGCGGCGTCGAGCTGCTCAAGCCGTACTGCGAGTCGCGCGGCGTGGCCTACGAGGAGTGCGGCAAGGTGATCGTGGCATCGTCGGACGAGGAGCGAGCTCGACTCGGCGACATCTTCGATCGCGGCACCGCGAACGGCGTGCCGGGCATTCGCCTGATCGAGCAGGCCGAGCTCCGGGCGATCGAACCACACGCCCGAGGGGTGGCAGCCGTGCACTCGCCCACGACAGCGATCGTCGACTTCGGCGGGTTCGTCCACGCCCTCGCGTCGGACGTGGCCGATCGCGGCGGCACCGTGCGGCTCGGGAGCCGCGTCGTCGGGATCGACGAGCATCGCAGCGGGGTGACCGTCACCACGAGCGACGGCGCGGCTGAGCACTTCGACTTCGTCGTCGCCTGCGCGGGGCTCCACGCCGATCGCGTGGCGGCGCTCGCGGGTGCCCCCGAAGATCCGCGCATCATCCCGTTCCGCGGCGAGTACTTCCGTCTCGCGCCCGGCCGGCAGCACCTCGTGAACGGTCTGATCTACCCGGTGCCCGACCCGCGCTACCCGTTCCTCGGGATCCATCTCACGCGGACCGTCACCGGTGACGTGCTCGTGGGCCCCAACGCCGTGCTCGCACTCGCACAGGAGGGCTACCGGTGGCGCGACGTCGACGCGCGCGACCTGTGGCACACCGTCAGCTGGCCGGGGTTCCGTCGGCTCGCCCGGCAGAACCTCCGAACGGGCGCGGAGGAGGTGGCGCGCTCCTTGAGCCGTCGGGCCTTCCTCGCGTCGGCGCGCCGCTACGTGCCCGAGCTCCAGCGCGGCGATCTCGTCCGCGCTCGCGCCGGCGTCCGAGCGCAGGCCGTGGGGATCGACGGCACGATGGTCGACGACTTCCGGTTCGACGCGTCCGAGCGGGTGCTCCACCTGCGCAACGCCCCCTCGCCTGCAGCCACCTCGTCGCTGGCGATCGCCGAGCGAGTCGTCCAGGAGCTCGACGGCCTCCGCTGACGGGTGGAGTGATCGGCGCGAGATCGCGATAGACAGCAGTGCGCCGCCGGGGCGCCACAAGGGGGAACACACGAATGGACGCGCTCACCGCCGCCGACCGCACCGCTGCCGCGGTCAGCACGATCGGCAGCCACTTCATGCTCGACGGCAGCACCTACAAGCGCGGTGCCGAGCTGGGGTTCCAGGGGCTCGACTTCTACGTGACAGGCCGCGGCGGCGTGCTCGGCGACGTCGACGCCGATGTGGTGTCTGCCGCGTTCACCTTCTTCGAGCCTGGTGGCATCCGCACGCTGTGGGACCAGGGTCGAGCGGTGATGCCGCCCGCTCAGGCGGCCACGGAGTTCGCCGCCTGCTGTGCCACCTGGGCCGAGGCGCACGTGCCCGACGACCTCGATGCCGCTCGCCTCGCTGAGCTCGCCGGCAAGGTCGTGGCTGGCGCTCGCCCCGCGTGCGCGTCGGTGTTCGCGGGCTGGCGCGCACTCGCGGTGCCCTCATCCCCGAAGGCCGCCGCGGTTCGCCACCTGAACACCCTGCGAGAGCTGCGCAACGGTCTGCACGGTGCCGCCATCATCAGCAACGGGCTCACCCCACTCCAGGCCTTGTCGATCAAGTCGCCCCACATGGTGGCGCTGTTCGGATGGTCGGAGCCGGCCGACGCGGACGGGCTGCTCCCCGCGTGGGAGGCCGCCGAGGCACAGACCACCGCGTCGATCGCGCACGCCTACGAGGCGCTCGACGACACCGAGCGCGACGAGCTCGGAGCGCTCGCGGTGGCGCTGCACGAGGCCACGAACGGCTGACCCCATGGGTGCCGAACCCGCTCACGAGGAGCAGACCGCTTCCTACTCGGCCGGAGCGCAGCCCGTCACCGACTCGGAGCGCTCGCGCCTCGCCGAGGAGCGGGACCGCATCCGTGCGTCACACCTGCGCGCGCGAGACGACCGTTCCCCGTCGAGCGCCCGCGGCGTGCACCACGTGGCGCTCATCAGCAGCGACGTGGAGCGGACGACGCGCTTCTACCAGGACGTGCTGGGGTTCCCGCTCACCTCGATGTTCGAGAACCGCGACCTTGCCGGTTCGACGCACTTCTTCTTCGATCTCGGCGCTGGCAACACGATCGCCTTCTTCGACCTCCCCGGCGTCGATCCCGGCGAGTACGCAGAGGTGCTCGGCGGCCTGCACCACCTTGCGATCTCGATGGAGGTCCACCACTGGGAGGCCGCCAAGGCGCGCCTCGACGCGGCCGGCGTGGCCTACGACCACGTCGACGGTACGTCGCTGTACTTCCGCGGCCCCGACGGTGAGCGGCTCGAGCTCATCGCCGATCCGCTCCGCTGGATGTACGGCGAGCGGGTCGACTGAGGACGGGTTCTGTGGGCGCCACAGCACGCAAAGCGTGCCGTGGCGCCCACAGAACCCGTCCTCAGTCGACCCGCACGCCGTACATCCAGCGGAGCGGAACGGCGATGAGCTCGAGCCGCTCACCGTCGGGGCCGCGGAAGTACAG
>JBQTHC010000151.1:0-13647 GCA_052390255.1 Microthrixaceae bacterium | reverse complement strand
GGCACGACGCGCCACGGCGAGGAGGTGGAGATCACCAATCGTGCGGCAGACAGCGACCACAACGTGTACGTGAACATCAACCTCGTGTAGATGGACGGCGGCTGGAAGTCCACCGCCACGGGTCTGTCGTCGTACCGCTCGCTGCGCCACCACCACAACGTGGCGACGATGCAGCAGTCGCGCAGCTTCATGGACCGCCACGCCAGCGAGCTCCACTCGAGCAACTGGCGCATGGGCGAGGTGCTGCGAGACGCAGGCGTGAAGGTGTTCCAGATCGAGACAACCCTCAACAACGACACGTTCGGGACCTCCGGCCCGATGTCGGTCCTCCAGAAGCGCGAGTGGGAGTGGACAGCGCGCGACCGTGCCTCGTTCATCGGGATGAAGGCCGGGTTGGACCGCCTGCCGATCGGCGCCCGTCGCAAGATCTTCAACTCGTGGAAGGCGCCCTATGGCGTGACCTCCGTGCAGGCCGGCGAGGTCGAGGCGGTGCACGAGGTGACCACCGCGAACGTGTTCGCCCAGCAGCTCGTCCCCATCGAGGGCCAGACCGACATCCTCACGATGGGGCTCCCGTACATCTGCCCGTACAACGTGAACTCGGTCATGAACCCGATCCTCGTGATGTGCCTCGGGCTCGGCTACTTCTTCAACATGTACCGCGGGCGTCCACTCGTGCGGGAGGGAGGCGTGATCATCCTCAGCCACCCGACGCCCTGGGAGTTCAACGCGGTCCACCATCCGAGCTACATCGACTTCTTCGAGCAGGTGCTGGCCGAGACGACGGATCCGCTCGAGATCGAGGCGCGCTACGAGAAGCAGTACGCCGAAGACGAGTGGTACCGGCACCTCTATCGGACGAGCTACGCCTACCACGGCGTACACCCCTTCTACATGTGGTACTGGGGCTGCCACGGCATGAGCCACGTCGGCAAGGTGATCATCGTCGGTGGCGAGGCGCGCTCGGTACGACGCCTCGGGTTCACCCCGGCATCAACGCTCACCGACGCGCTCGAGATGGCGGCGGACGTCGTCGGACGCGACGCCACGATCACCCATCTGCACAACCCGCCGATCGTGATGGCCGACGTCACATGACGAGCCCCGTCCAGCGCGGGATCCGGCACGCCACGACGTCGATCCGGCGGCGCATGGCGTTCCCGTACACGGCGCCGACGCTGCCCGGTGGCGTCGAGGCGCTGCCGCGCCCGCGCAACCTCGGCGCGGACTACGACACCGACTGGGCCCGTCGGTTCCCGGCCCGCTTCACTCGTCTTGCGCTCCTCGAAGGCGTGATGCGTCCGCTCGTCGCCGCGCTCGGCGCGCCGGAGCGGGATGGCATCGATCGACTCGCCGGGCTCGCCGATCGTCCCGTGATCTTCGCCGGCAACCACCACAGCCACCTCGACACGCCGGTGGTCCTCACCTCGATCCCCGAGCCCTGGCGCCACAAGGTCTTCGTCGGCGCGGCAGCCGACTACTTCTTCCGCACGCGGCTGACCTCCGTGGCCTCGGCGCTGGTGATCGGTGCGATCCCGATCGAGCGCTCGAAGGCGACACGGCGCTCGGCCGACCAAGCCGCCGCCCTCATCGATCAGGGGTGGTCGATGCTGATCTTCCCCGAAGGGGGCAGGTCACCCGACGGCTGGGGTCAGCCCTTCCGGGGCGGCGCCGCCTACCTTGCGAGCCGCTGCGACGTTCCCGTGGTCCCGCTCCACATCGAGGGCACCGCACGCATCCTGCGCAAGGGCGCCAAGATGCCGACGCCCGCCGCGGTCCGTGTCACCTACGGCGTGCCGCTGCAACCGCTCGAGGGTGAGAGCGCCGCTCGCTTCGCGGAGCGCATCGAGCGGGCCGTCGCTGAGCTCGCAGACGAGGCCACCACCGACTGGTGGCAGGCGCGCCGGCGCGCGGCGACCGGGTCCACCCCGGCGCTCACCGGTCCCGATGCTCCGGCGTGGCGTCGGGCATGGGCACTGGGCGATCGGAGCCGGAAGCGTCGTCGGCAGACTCGGTCGTGGCCGAAGCTCTGAGCGAACGGGTGACGAGCCCCGGCGCGCCGGAGAGCAGTCGGCCCATCATCCCGAGGGCGACCGCGGTCACGGCGATTGCGAACAGAGCGCCTGGCCACGTGACGGCGAGCATCACCGCTCTGACGATCTTGACCCTCGCCCTGGTTCCCGGGTGAGCGCGCCCCCCGATTCACCGCCCTGCCGCGGGACTCGCCTCGCGTCGCTCGGGGCGATCACCGCCATCGTCGTCGCGATGGCCGCGCTGGGTGGTGGCGGCGCGACGCTCGCCGCGTGGCGCGCCGACCCCACCTCGCCGAGCCGCGCCGCGACCGACCGCCCGTGCCCCGCCCCTCGCGAGGCCGCGGTGTTGCCCCTCCCGGCAGACGTGCACCTGTTCGCTCGACCCGTCGGGTCGGCAGACCGGCCGACCTCCGTCGCGCTCGATCCCGTGCGCCTCGGCCAGGGAGTGGTCGCCGAGCGCAGCGGCCGGGTCGTGCTGATCGTCGACGGGGCGGTCACGGACCGGGTCGTCCTCGATCTTCACGCCAGCACGTCGAGCGACGGCGACGGCGGCCTGCTCGGCGTGGCATATGCGCCGGACGGCCGCTGGCTGTACCTCGTCCGTCAGACGCTGGATCGCGACGACGTCGTCACCGCACACCCCCTCGACGACGCTGGCATCCCGCGTGACGGCGAGGGTCGCACGATCCTGCGCATCGACCACCCGCGATCCGACCAGCACCACGGCGGGTCGATCGCGATGACCCCGGACGGCGCCCTGTTCGTCGGGACCGGTGACGGGGGCGGGCTCGGCGATCCGCGCGACAACGCGCAGGATCCCTCGACGCTCCTCGGCAAGGTGCTGCGGATCATCCCGACGCCCGAGGCCGGGCGGCCCTATCGCATCCCGCCGGACAACCCCTTCCGCGAGGAGGTCGGCTGGGCGCCGGAGATCTTCGCGCTGGGCGTGCGCAACCCCTTCCGGATCACGCTCGACGAGCCCACGAACGAGCTGTGGCTGGGCGATGTCGGCCAGTCCTGCTGGGAGGAGCTCAACCGGCTCCGGCTCGGACGTGGTGGCGACGCCGGACGCAACCTCGGGTGGGATCGCACCGAAGGCGACGAGGACTTCGAGGGCGGCACGCCGCTCGGGCGCGTGCTCCGGCCGACACACGTGTACGGGCACCCGGGCGGCCAGTGCGCGATCGTGGCGGGGCCCGTGCTCCGCGGTCAGCGCATCCCGGCGCTCGAGGGGTGGGTGCTGTTCACCGACTTCTGTGGGGGGCGACTCCGTGCGCTCGACGCCGACGGGCGCCGTGACCGCACTTCGGCACGCGTGGATCCCGAGGTCGTCGACCTCGGGATCCACATCGATGAGCCGGTGAGCATCGTGATCGGTCCGACCGGACGACCATGGGTCGTCAGCCTGTCCGGATGGATCTACGAGCTGTTCGAGGCCTGAGCGAGCGGCAGCCACACGAGGACCGCGGTGCCACCGTCGATGCCATCCTCGATCCAGATGCGACCCGCATGGTGCTGCACGACCTTTGCGCAGGTCGCGAGACCGATCCCGCTCCCGGGGTAGTCGTCGGGAGCGTTCAAGCGGGTGAACACACCGAACACCTCGGCGCGGTGCGCGGGATCGATGCCGATCCCGTTGTCGAGCACTCGCACGGTGACGCCATCGGGCTGCACGTCGGCATCGACGCGCACGAGCGGTGGCACCTCGGCGCGCGCGAACTTCAGCGCGTTGCTCACGAGGTTCTGCAGCAGCTGGCCCAGCAGCGCGCGGTGACCAGGGACGGTGCCCAGGGGTGTTCGCTCGATCCGGCCTTGGCACGCCGCGATGACCGGTTCGAGGTCGACGAGCACGTGATCGAGCAAGCGGTCGAGGTCCACGGGCTCGGGCGCGCCGATGGCAGACCCAGCCGCAGCGAAGGTGAGGAGGTCTTCGATCAGCTGGCGCATCCGGGTTGCGGCGCGTCGTGCGATCCCGAGGAGCTCCTCGGACTGCTGCCCAGCGTTGGGCGCCGCGGTGAGCGCCATCTCCACGAGCGCCAGCGGCGCCTTGAGGTCGTGAGCGGCCGAGTGGGCAAAGCCCTCGAGCTCCTCGTTCGTGCGTTCGAGCTCGCGGTTGCGGCGCTCCAGCTGATCCCGCGCGTCTTGCAGCGCGACCGCGTCGTCTGCTTGGCCGAGCGCGGTCATGAAGCACTCCCCGGCGAGCCGGAGGAGCGCGCTGGCGTCCTCCCCGAAGCTCACGCGGTCGCGCACCGCGACCATCGTGAGGAACCCCCAGTGGCCGTGATACGGCGACAAGGGCACGTGCAGCAGCGAGCGGACCCCGTCGTCGCGCATCGCAGCGACCACGTGCGGCGCCTCCTGGGCGAGGTCCTCGACGTCGTCGAGCCGCAGGAGGCGTGACCCGCGGAGTGCGTCACGCCACCATCGCTGCACCTCAGGGTCCGGTGCCGGTGCGTGCTCGCGCGGCGAGGTCTCCATGTTCCGCCACTCGACGTAGGTGGTCTCGTCGGAGCCGCGCTGGCCGCGCAGGAAGTGTCCGCGGTCCGCGCCCATCGCCTGCGCGAGCTCGGCCATGGCCTTCTCGATCTCCTCGAGGATCCTGGGCTGATCCGCGCCGATGAGCCGAGATGCGATCGACGCCACGAGCTCCTCGAGCGCGAGGTGATGTCGCAGCGACTCCTCGAGGCGCATGCGCTCGGTGATCTCCGCGGCGGTCACGTAGATCCGACCGGACGTGAGGTCAGAGCGAGCGTTCCCCTGCACCCAGCGGTACGCGCCGTTCCCGCACAGCACGCGCACCACCACCACCGACGCGTCCTCGCCCTGCAA
Organism: Microthrixaceae bacterium; assembly: GCA_052390255.1. Lineage (GTDB taxonomy): Bacteria > Actinomycetota > Acidimicrobiia > Acidimicrobiales > VFJN01 > VFJN01. The sequence goes on along the minus strand of JBQTHC010000151.1, from coordinate 8,785 downwards.
CAACCCCGCGAGCTCCTCGTTGATGCGAGGCATGTCGTCCGGGTGGAAGAACTCGAGAAGGGGACGGCCGACGATCTCCGACGGACGCCATCCGAGGGTGGACTCGAACGACGCGCTCGCCGCGAGGATCGTCGTGTCGAGGTCGAGCACCGCGAGGAGATCGAGCGACAGGTCGAAGAACCGTCGCATCGAACCCGGCGCGTCGAGGTCGGTCGCCCATGGCCGAGCTGGGTCGTCCGCCTTGTCCACGGCAGGAGGTTAGAGCGCTGGGTCACCCCAAAAGGCGCAACCCGCTCGGTGCGATGCTCGGCTCCGAGACCGGGAGGTCGACCACGAACTCGGTGCGATGCGCCGGGAAGACGTGCTCGGAGAGGAGCACCGGTCGCCCGTCGGGAGTCGATGTGACCCGCTCGCAGCGCAGGATCGGCGACCCGACGGGCACCTCGAGCAGGGTCGCGTCGAACGCGTCGACGAGCGCGGCGCCGATCGTCTGCACGGCACCGCCGAGCGGCACGTCGAGGAGCTCGTAGAACGGTGCGCGCTCCACATCGGCACGCGAGAGGTGGGCGCCGAGGTCCTCCGGGCACCAGACCGTGACGCGGGCGAAGGGTTCGCCGTCAGCGAGGTTGAGCCGTTGCACCTCGAGCACGGTCGCAGCGCCGAGCACCTGCCGCGCCCGCGGCGGGGCAGGGACGAACCCGAAGCCGAGGATCCGCCGATCCGAGCGCAGACCAGACGCAGCAAGCTGGCCTTCGATCGTTCCGAGCCGAGCCAACGCCTGACGCAGCGGGTCCACCGCGGCGAACCAGCCGAAGCCCTGTCGGGCGTCGACGAGTCCTTCATCTCGGAGCACCTCGAGCGCCTTGCGGATCGTGATCCGGCTCGCTGCGTAGGATGCCGACAGCTCGGACTCACTGGGGAGGAGGCGACCTGCCGCGAACTCGCCGGCGCTGACCCGTCCTCGGAGGTCGTCGGCGATCGCCAGGTAGCGGATCTCTCTCACTTGTATTATAGTTGTCTATATCGACGGACGACGCAAGGGGACCCATCAATGTCCGGATCGGAGATCACCGCAAGCACCCCGATCGAGCTGGTCGAGGAGGTCTATGCCCGCCTCCCGGAGCGGGCCGCGCTCGGGCGGTCCCGGCTCGGGCGCGGGCTGACGCTCGCCGAGAAGGTGCTCCTCAACCACATGCGCGATGCCGGCGCCGACATCGTGCGCGGCCACACCTACAACGACTTCGACCCGGATCGAGTCGCGATGCAGGACGCCACCGCGCAGATGGCGCTGCTCCAGTTCATGACGGCCGGGCTCGAGCAGGTCGCTGTCCCCTCGACCGTCCACTGCGACCACCTCATCCTTGCCAAGGCGGGGGCGGCGCTCGACCTGAAGTTCGCGCTCGACACGAACAGCGAGGTCTACGAGTTCCTGCGCACGGTGTCCGCCAAGTACGGCATCGGGTTCTGGAAGCCCGGGAGCGGGATCATCCACCAGGTGGTGCTCGAGAACTACGCGTTCCCGGGCGGCATGATGATCGGCACCGACAGCCACACCCCCAACGCCGGCGGGCTCGGGATGGTGGCGATCGGGGTCGGCGGCGCGGACGCGGTCGATGTCATGACGGGCTTCCCCTTCAACGTCCGCTGGCCCACGCTGATCGGCGTCCACCTCACGGGACGCTTGTCCGGCTGGTCGAGTCCCAAGGACATCATCTTGAAGGTGGCCGAGATCCTCACCGTCAAGGGCGGGACGGGCGCGATCATCGAGTACTTCGGCCCCGGTGCCGACTCCATCACCGCCACCGGGAAGGCGACGGTCTGCAACATGGGCGCCGAGATCGGCGCCACGACGTCCGTGTTTCCGTACGACGCCAACATGGCTGCGTACCTGCGCGCGACCGGCCGCAGCGCGATCGCCCACGCGGCTGACGCGGTCGTCGGCGACCTTCGGCCCGACGACACCGTGCTCGCCGACCCCGCCAGCCACTTCGATCGCGTCATCGAGGTCAACCTCGACGAGCTCGGGCCGATGATCAACGGACCGCACTCCCCCGATCGCGCGCATCAGCTGGCCGAGGTCGGCGACCACGCGCGCGCCGAGGGCTGGCCGCTCGAGATCTCCTCGGCGCTCGTCGGCTCCTGCACGAACAGCTCCTACGAGGACATCACGCGTGCCGCGTCGATCGCTCGGCAGGCCGCCGCCAAGGGCTTGCACGCGAAGACACAGCTCATGATCACGCCGGGCTCCGAGCAGACCCGCGCCACGATCGCACGTGATGGCCTGCTCGCCGACCTCGAGGCGATCGGTGGCACGGTGCTCGCCAACGCATGCGGTCCGTGCATCGGGCAGTGGGACCGGACCGACCTCGACACCTCCAAGCCCAACACGATCGTGAACAGCTACAACCGCAACTTCCCCAAGCGAAACGACGGCAACGCCAACACGCTCGCGTTCGTCACGAGCCCCGAGACCGTGATCGCGCTCGCGCTCGCCGGCACGCTCGACTTCGACCCGCGCACCGACAGCTTGGTGAACGACCGGGGCGAGGAGGTGCGGCTCGATCCGCCGATCGGCGAGGCGCTCCCCGAAGGCGGCTTCGATCCCGGTGAGGACACCTTCCAGGCCCCGCCGCTCGACCGCAGCGGCGTGGAGGTCGTCGTCGATCCGGGCAGCGAGCGCCTCCAGCTGCTCGAGGCGTTCGCTCCGTGGGACGGCCAGGACTTCGACCGCCTTCCGGTCCTGCTGAAGGCAGCCGGAAAGTGCACGACCGACCACATCTCCGCGGCCGGGCCGTGGCTCAAGTACCGCGGGCACCTCGAGAACATCTCCGGCAACCTCTACCTCGGCGCGGTCAACGCCTACACCGGGGTGGCCGGCTCCGGAAGGGATCCCCTCGACGGTGAGACCCGGACGTTCCCCGAGATCGCGAAGCGCCTCCACGACGCGGGCGTCGGGTGGGTGGCGATCGGCGACGAGAACATGGGAGAGGGCAGCTCCCGCGAGCACGCCGCCATGGAACCTCGGTTCCGCAACGGCAAGGTGATCCTCGCCCGCTCGTTCGCCAGGATCCACGAGACCAACCTGAAGAAGCAGGGCTTGCTCCCACTCACCTTCGCGGACCCAGCGACCTACGACGAGATCGACGAGCTCGACATGATCAGCGTGCTCGGATTGCGCGACCTCGCGCCCGACACGGCCGTGCGGTGCGAGATCCACAAGCCCGACGGCAGGGTCGTGGAGTTCCTCGGCAACCACACCTTCAGCCCGGAGCAGATCGAGTGGTTCCGTGCCGGCGGCGCACTCAACATCATCCGGCAGAAGCAGCTCGGCTGAGCTCGCTGCACTGATTGCCGGCTCCGGGCGTCGCTTCGCTCCTGCCTCCGCCGGTGCCTCCCGGCAACCGGCAAAGCCGGCTTGCCTTCGGCCGCTGATTGCCGGCTGAGCTAGTCGGTACCGGGCCGGCGCGTGGTCTCGTCGGTGTCCTTGATCTTCCCGCCCGGGTAGGTGCGTGCCAGCTCCTCGGGGGTGGGCACCTTCTTCTTGCGCGCCTCGGCCGGGAGGAGCTTGGAGATGGCCGACATGATCTTCTTCGTGTCCTCGTCGGGAGACTCGCCCGTGAGGCCGGCGACTGCCTTGCCGACGCGGATGCGGACCTTCGGCGGGTTACGGATCGCCAGCAGGTTCGGCAGTCGCTCGCTGCGGGGCCAGACCCGCTCGGTGCCCCACAAGCCCACCGGGATCACTGGCGCACCGGTCATCGCGGCGAGTCGAGCAGCACCCCATCGACCCTTGAGGACCGGATCGAAGAACGCCGGTCCACGGGGGATCGTCCCCTCCGGCATGAGCGCGACCACCTCACCCGCTTCGAGGGCGCGTGCCGCGGCGGCAAGCGGCTCGTCCGAGCCGGTGCCGCGCTCGACGCGGATGCCGCCAACGGCCTTCGCGAGCTGGCCGATGATCGGCGCGTCGAAGACCTCCTTCTTGCCGAGGAAGCGCACGGGCCGACCGCGCCGCGCCAGCATCAGCGCCATCGCCAGCGGGTCGAAGTAGCTGCGATGGTTGCCGACGACGATCGCCGGGCCCTCGGCCGGGATGTTGTCGGTGCCCGCGATGTCGAAGCGCGCGTACGGGATCAGCTCTGGTCGCGCGAACGGCATCAGCGCCTGCTGCGGCTCGATGCCCACGACCGGCAGCTTCACGACGCCGCCCGGCACGTCGAGGTGCACGACCGGCCAGCGCCGCAGGAGGGCAACGACGAGCATCCGCGGATCGGGGTTGACCACGACAGGGTTGCGCACCGCGCCGAGCATGGGGACGTCGTAGAAGCTGTCGGAGTACGCCCAGCTCGCGTCGAGGTCCACGCCGTGCTCGGACGCCCACGCTTGGATCGCACGGAGCTTGCCCGCACCCCACACGAACTCACCGTCGAGCGTGCCGTCATATGCGCCGTCCTTTTCCCCATAGCGGGTCGCTACGACGTCGTCGAAGCCCAGCGCATCGGCGAGTGGCTTCACGAGGTCGTAGGGCGTGGTGGTGGCGAGCACGAGCGCTCGACCGGCCGCGCGGTGCTCGTCGAAGATCGGACGTGCAAACGGCTGGATCGTGTCCGCGAGCGCCTCAGCCGCGATCTTCCCGGCCTCTTGCACCTGCGAACGGACCCAGCCGGACGCGAAGCGCACCGCCCGGCGCGTCACCTCCATGCTCGGTCGGTTCTCCCCGAGGATGTCGTAGAGCCGATACACGATCTGCTCGCCCGGGATGCTTCGGTCGGTGACGCCGGCTTGCTTGAGCGCGGCTCCGATCACCGGCCCGGAGGCGCCCCGCAGCAGCGTTCGGTCGAGGTCGAAGAACGCAGCACCAGAAGCCATGCCCGCAACGTAGTGCCGCTCGACGCGGAAACGCCGACCCGGGGGGAGGTCGGCGTTCCCGCTGCTTGCGGCGGGCCGGAGGGGGGATCCGGCCTCTGCACGCTTGGAGGGCACCCAAGGGGTGGGTGCTGCCTCTTGTACGCACGATGGTACAAATGGGCTAGCAATCCGTCAAACAGTTGTTACCGATAGGTGGCATCATTATCAGCGATGGATCTTCGCCAGCTGGCCGCACTCGTCGCCGTCGCGGAGGGCGGAAGCATCACCGCCGCCGCCCGTTCACTGCACACCGTGCAATCGAACATCTCGACGCACATCGCCCGTCTCGAGCAGGAGCTCGGTGCCACGCTCTTCGATCGAGGGAGCGGGCGCCTCACCCAGGAGGGCGAGGCGGTCCTGCACCGCGCCCGCCACATCCAGGTGGAGCTCGACGCCATCACCGCCGACGTCGCGGCGCTCCGTGACGAGGTCACCGGAACGGTGCGGCTCGGGTGCATCGGCACGGTGGGCCGCTGGCTCGTGCCGCTGGTGCTCGAGCGAGCGGCCGTCGAGCACCCAGGCATCCGCGTGGTGGTCGTCGACGCCACCACCACCTCGCTCGTCCCGCAGCTGCTGAGCGACAGCCTCGACCTCGCGGTCGTGAACTTGCCCCTGTCCGAGCCGGACCTCGTGCACGACGCGCTGTTCGACGAGGATCGCCTCGTGATCGCGCCGGTGGGCCATCCACTCGCTGGGCAGGGTTCGGTGACGCTCGCAGAGCTCGGCGAGCATGAGCTCCTGCTCGAGCCCACGGGCACGTCCTTCAGAGACGAGCTCGACACGGAGGCGGCCGCCGCGGGCACCACGTTGCGAGCGTTCGCCGAGGTGGACGGCTTGCGGCTGATCACGTCGCTCGCGTTCCAAGGGTTCGGGGCAGCGATCATCCCTGCCACCGCCGCGCCGCCGTGGCTCACCGGGGACTGGGAGCGCGTCGCCGTCCGCGGGCTCGCCCGCCGGACGGTCGGGCTCGCGCGGCGGCGCAGGGGGCTTCCTTCCGCGCCTGCGCGCGCCATCCACGGCGTGGTCACCCGCGTGGTCGAGGAGGAGGCCGACGGCATGGATGGCGTGCACCCGATCAGCGCGAAGCGCGGCCGCCCGTAACAACTCCATCGCTCGTCGAGTCGCAACAGCGCATGTCCTCTGCGTCCCCGCTGGTGCCGGTCGCCGCCGATCACCCGGGCTCCCTCGCCGCAGAGCTCACGACGCTCGCCGGGCGCGAGGTCGTCCTCGTGGAGGTGGCTTCGAACGAGCGGCGCGGCGCGATCTCCGAGGCGGACGGCCACACCTTCGCCGCGGCGGCGCTTCACGCGCTGCGTGCAGGGATCCCGGTGGTCGGGTTGCTCGCGTCGAGCGGCGCCGACGTGCGAGATGGCGTGGCTGCCCTCCACGGCTGGGGCAGCGCCGCCGCTGCCCTCAGTCGCTGCTCCGGGCGCATCCCGGTGCTGCTTGCGGCAACCGGTCCCGTGCTGTCGGGACCCGCGCTCCTCCTCGGGCTCGCGGATCACGTCGTGATGACGGACGAAGCGCACGCATTCGTCAGCGGCCCGCGCATGGTGGAGACCTTCACGGGCGAGCGTCTCGACGCGGTCGAGCTCGGTGGCTCGGGTGTGCACAGCGGGGCAACCGGCGTCGCGTCGCTGGTGGTGGCCGATCGCTCGGCCGCTCTCGACGCGCTTGGCGACCTCCTCGCGTACCTGCCCTCCAACGTTGACGAGAGGGCTCCTCATCGCTGGACGACCGACCCCGCAGACCGCGCGACGCCCGAGGCGGGAGCGTGCATCCCCGCTTCGTCGACGGGCGGGTATGACGTGCGCGACATCGCGACGGCGGTCGTCGACGACGGCGCGCTGCTCGAGCTTCGCGCCGGATGGGCACCAAACCTCGTGACCGCGCTCGCCACGATCGCGGGTCGGCCCGTCGGCATCGTCGCGAACCAGCCGATCTCGATCGCGGGCACGCTCGACATCGCCGCCTCGCAGAAGGGAGCGCGCTTCGTGTCGTTCTGCGACGCGTTCGGCATCCCGCTGCTCACGCTGATCGACACGCCGGGCTTCTACCCCGGCAAAGACCTCGAGTGGCGCGGCATGATCCGCCACGGCGCGCAGCTCGCGTTCGCATACGCCCGAGCGACCGTGCCCCGAGTGGCGATCGCGCTCCGCAAGGCATACGGCGGCGCCTACATCGTCATGGACTGCCGTTCGATGGGGAGCGACCTCTACCTCGCCTGGCCCTCCGCCGAGATCGCGGTGATGGGCGCCAAGGGCGCGGTGGAGGTGCTCCACCGTCGGGCCACTCCGGAGCGGCGCCTCGAGCTCCAGTCGGACTACGACCGCCGCTTCCTCAACCCCTATGTCGCCGCCGACCGAGGCTTCGTCGACGCCGTCATCGATCCCGCCGACACGCGACGGGAGGTCGCCGCGGCCTTCGACATGCTCGCCACGAAGCAAGAGCGCCTCGTGGCGCGCAAGCACGACAACTCGCCGCTGTAAACACGCGTGCTCCGGGCGTCGCTGCGCTCCTGCCTCCGCACGTGCCTCCCGGCGACCGGCAAAGCCGGCCCGCCTCCGGCCACCGCACACGAGTGAACGACACGTCGCTGCGCTCCTGCCTCCGCACGTGCCTCCCGGCGACCGGCACTAGTCTCGGCAGACGTGGCTGAGAGCATCACGATCACCGACAACCGCACCGGCGAGTCGGTGGAGGTCCCGATCGTCAACGGTGGGGTCGACGCCGCGGCGTGGCGCAAGCTGCTGCCCGGCACCTGGTTCTACGACCCAGCACTGATGACGACGGCATCGACGTCGAGCGCGATCACCGACCTCGACGGTGAGAACGGCATCCTGCGCTACCGCGGTTACCCGATCGAGCAGCTCGCCGAGCAGTCGAGCTACCTCGAGGTGGCATACCTCCTCATCCACGGCGAGCTCCCCACCAAAGACCAGTTCGAGCCGTGGGTGCACGACATCACCTACCACACGTTCATCCACGAGAACGTGCGCAAGCGGTTCCTCGAGGGGTTCCACCACGACGCGCATCCGATGGGGATGCTGGTGTCGGCGATCGCCGCGCTGTCCACCTTCTACCCCGACGCCAGCGAGATCCACGACCCGGACAACCGCCAGCGGCAGATCGTGCGGATCATCGCCAAGCTCCCGACGCTGGCCGCAGCGTGCCACCGCTTCAGCGTGGGGATGCCGTTCGTGTACCCCGACAACTCGCTGTCCTTCACCGAGAACTTCCTGTCGATGCTGTGGAAGATCGCTGAGCCGCGCTACGACGCGAACCCGGCCCTCGCGCGCGCCCTCGACGTGCTGTTCATCCTCCATGCCGACCACGAGCAGAACTGCGGCACCACCGCGATGCGCACGGTGGGCTCGGCACATGCCGACCCCTACGTGAGCACTGCCGCGGCTGCGGCTGCGCTCTATGGCCCTCGCCACGGTGGGGCGAACGAGGCGGTGATCCGCATGCTCACGAGCATCGGCTCGATGGATGCGGTCCCGGCGTTCGTCGAGGCAGTCAAGGAGGGCCACGGTCGGCTCCAGGGCTTCGGCCACCGGGTGTACAAGAACTACGACCCGCGCGCGCGGATCATCAAGGAGTCCGCGTACGAGGTGTTCGAGATCACCGGGAAGAACCCGCTGCTCGACATCGCGCTGAAGCTCGAAGAGGTCGCGCTCGCCGACGAGTACTTCATCTCGCGGAAGCTCTATCCGAACGTCGACTTCTACTCGGGCCTCATCTACCAGGCGCTCGGGTTCCCGATGGAGATGTTCACGGTGCTGTTCGCCATCCCCCGCACGGTGGGCTGGCTCACGCACTGGGAGGAGCTGCTCGAGCAGGACCAGAAGATCGTGCGCCCCCGCCAGCTCTACAC
>JBQTHC010000150.1:0-30336 GCA_052390255.1 Microthrixaceae bacterium | reverse complement strand
GGGTCTCGGTGATCGGCTTCGCCGAGCCGGAGACGTCGGGCGCCTTGACGACCGCCGACCGGGCCGCGGCGCTGGCCAGCGGCGTCCGGATGAGGGGCGCGCGCCATGACATCGACTGGCTGTACACGGGCATGGACGTGTTCGTGCTCGCGTCGCATCGGGAGGGCGTGCCCCGAGCCGCGATGGAGGCCGCTGCGATGGGTGTTCCGATCGTCGCTACCGACGTCCGCGGCTGTCGCCAGGTGGTCGAGCACGGCGTGACCGGGCTGCTGGTGCCTGTGCGCGCCCCGCAGGCGCTCGCCGCCGCCGTGCGCCACCTCGTCGTCGACCCGACCCTGCGCGCCGAGATGGGCCGCGCGGCACGAGCGAGGGCCCTGCGCCTCTTCGATCAGCAGCGCTGCATCGACGTGAGCCTCGCGACGTACGAGCGGGCGCTGCACGCGCGCGGCCTACCGGCGCCGGCCGCCGCGCACGGCATTCGGCGTTGACGATGATCCGCCCCGCCGAGCCCGCGGATGCGCCGCTCGTCGCGGTGTTGCACGCCTCCGAGATCTCGGAGGGCTTCCTGAGCCTCCTCGGCGAGGCCTTCCTCACGCGCCTGTACCGGCGCGTCCACGCGGATCGCGGTTCGTTCGTCCTCGTGGCCTCCGAGAGCACCGGCTCGGTGGTCGGCTTCGTCGCCGTCTCGGAGCGAACGGGCCGCCTCTACCGCGCGTTCCTCGTGCGCGACGGGCTGGCCGCTGCGCTTCGCGCCGCTCCCCGGATCGCTGCTCATCCGCGCAAGGTGCTCGAGACGCTGCGGCACGGGATCACGAGCGACGACGACCGTGAGGGCGCCGAGATCCTCGCGATCGCCGTTGCGCAACGTGCGCGCGGTCGCGGCCTGGGTCGGCTGCTGGTCGCCGCGGCGATCGATGAGCTCCGTGCGCGGGGTGTCGCCCATGCGCACGTCGTGACGGCATCCCGCAACGCCGCGGCCCGTCGCACCTATGAGGCGTGCGGGTTCGAGTCGATGTCCACCGTCGAGGTGCACCGCGGGACCGTGCAGGAGGTGCTGGTGTGGCACTGCTCGTGAGCCTCGTGCTCACCGCGTCGATCACGCCGCTGCTCGCGCGGCTCGCGCTTCGGATCGGCGTCGTGGATCACCCGGGCCCGCTCAAGATCCAGGTCCGCCCGGTTCCCTACCTCGGTGGCGTCGCGGTGCTCGCTGGGCTGGTCGCACCCACGGTCGCCACGCGCCCGTCGCTCGCGATCCCCATGGGCGCAGCAGCCCTTCTCGGGCTGGCAGACGACCTGCGCGATCTCCCGCCCGGTGGCCGCCTCTTGGTCGAAGGAATCATCGGGCTGCTCGTCGCGGTTGTGGTCGACGTGTCGTGGCCGTGGTGGCCGCTCGCGGCGATCGTCACGGTCACGCTGATCAACGCAGTCAACCTGCTCGACGGCCTCGACGGTCTTGCATCTGGTGTCGCCCTCGTATCCGCGCTCGGTTTCGTCATCGTGCTCGATGGAGCGGGGCGGACCATCGGCTGGGCCCTCGCGGGAGCCTTGGCCGGGTTCCTGCTGTGGAACAGGCCCCCCGCGCGCATCTATCTCGGCGATGCCGGCAGCTATCTCATCGGGACAGCGCTCGCCACTCTGTTCGCGACCACGACGGTCGAGGGCGGGTCGGCGAGCGTGGCGGCCGCAGCGGTGCTGCTCCTCGGGGTGCCGGTCGGTGACGCGGCCGTGGCGATCGTCCGACGCGCACGGGCGAGGCGCCCACTCTTCTCGGGTGACCGCGGCCACGTGTACGACCAGCTGATCGCGCGCGGCTGGTCGCCCGAGCGCGCATCGATCGCCTGCGTCGCAGCGCAGGCCATGCTCGCAGCGCTCGCAGCGATCGTGGCGCGACGGTCCGGCGGTGTCGCCATGCTCGTGGTGTCGCTCACGGTGGCCAGTGCAGGGCTGTGGTCCCTGCGCACGTTCACCGGTCCGTCCGGGTGGCGAACCAACCTGCCCGGGACGGCTCAGTAGAAGAGCGGCAGCTGGCTCGGCGGGAACGCGGACGGCGCGAACCACCAGGACTCGATGGCGTGGCGGTCGTGTGCCATGGATGCCGAGTTCGCCGTGCGGTGGACGAGTCGGTGATCGAAGAGCAAGGCGTCGCCTGCCTCGAACTCCGGGCGCACCACGGAGGCCGGGCCCGCCCCCGCGGCGACCGCTTCATCAGATAGCGACCACTTGAAGTACGCGTGCTCACCGCCCGCGCTGAGCAGCTCGTCGAACCGCGCGGGCACGATGTCGAGCCCGGGCGCGTCCCGGCCACACCGCGTCAGCGCGAACCAGGCATTGAACGCGGCGACCTCCTGACCGAGGAACGCGCCGTCTTGGTGCCAACCACCCGCCATGTTCTCGGGCGGCACCCTCCGCAGGGTGCACTTGTTCGCGGATAGGAAGGGACGCTCGCCGAAGAACTCCGTGATCAGGTCGCCGATGCCGAGATCGTCGACGAGCTCGAAGAACTCGAAGAGCATCCGAGGGGAGTCGACCGTCCAGACTCCGCCGGCCTTGCGCACGAGTCGACGATGAGCGACCGCGGGGAGCGGGTTCGCGCCGGGTGCTCCAGCGGGCGTGATCACCGCCTGGCCGGCTGACTCGGGAGAGATGACGTCGGGCATCGGGAAGGGCACGTACCAGGACTCGTCGTACGGCTCGCCCAGCTCGGATGCGTCGAAGGCGGCGAACGAGGCGTCGATCCCCGCCACGAGCCGGTCGACTCGCTCGGGGGCGACAAGGCCTCGCACCAGCACGCAGCCGCTGTCCGCAAACCCCTCGCGCACCGCCTCCACAGAGAGGTCGGCTGCCTCGATCTCGAACAGCGTGGGGCCGGGGATCCCCGGCTCGATGGCTGGGCGGGGCGCCCTCGGTGACGGCGCCGGACACGCCGCGCACCCCTGGTGCCGGATGTGGACGAGCGCCTGCTCGAGGCGCACGTCGCTCGCCTCCCGGTTCGCGTGCGTCAGCGCGTCTGCCGCGCCCCGCGCGTCGCCAGCGAGGAGCATGGCCTCGGCCTGCTCCACGATGTGCGCCACGTCGTCACGCGTCACTGACGCGTCGGCCATCGGCCATCCCTCCCTCGCAACATTCTACTGTGCGGCGCTCTCCAGAGTGGCCGAACGCGACGGCGCGAGACGGTAGAATCGGCCCCTCGCAAGAAGGACGCCTGCCACGGGGGAGGGGCGACGCCGCATGAAGCGAACGACGCGTGCGCCGCACCCGCTGGCGCACGTGCGTGCCCGGCACCCACCGCTCTGGCAGGCGCTCACGCTCGACGCTCGCACGACCGCCGCCTATCGCGGCGAGCGCTTCGAGTTCCGGTCCCGGCTCGACGCGCTCTGCCAGATCCTCCGGTTGATGGTCGTCACGGACGCCTTCCTGGCACAAGCGTGCTATCGGCTCAAGGCACGGCTGCAGGCGCTCGGCGTGCCGGGACTCCCGCGTCTCGCGCACCGGGCTGCGATGGCGCTCGGCCAGGTCGCGATCGGCGATCCCGTGATCATCGAGCCGGGCCTGTACCTCCTGCACGGGCAGGTCGTGATCGACGGGCTCACCGAGGTCGGCGCGAACGTGCTCATCGCCCCGTTTGTCACGGTCGGGCTCCGCGACGACAGCCTTCACGGTCCGGTCATCGAATCCGGTGTGTCGATCGGGACCGGCGCGAAGGTCCTTGGCAGGGTGAGGATCGGTCGACGCGCGAGCATCGGCGCGAACGCGGTGGTGATCACCGACATCCCGGCCGGCGCGACTGCAGTCGGGATCCCCGCGACCGTCCGCCACCAACCGGACGCGCGCTGATCACTGCTGGTCGCGCGCACGTGCGAGTGCGATCGACTGCTCGAGGTACGGGAGGTATTGCCGTGGCGCCGCGCCGAGGAAGGTCGGCCGGGCCGACGGCGGACGGTGAGGCCGGCCTCGGATCGCCTCGAAGTCGGCGCGCATCTCGTCTCGGCTGATGCGTCCAGAGGTGGCCGCGCCGCCGTGGCTCTGGTGGAAGGTGCCCTCGCCGAGCAGCACGATCAGGTTCGCGCCCGGGAGTCCGAGCGCGCGCTCGTAGAGGTCGTGGTTCACGAGTCCGCCGCCTGGAAGCGAGAAGGCCTCGTCGAGACCGCCGAGCTCGTCCCAGAGGGCGCGCGCCATGAAGAGCGAGCTGCTCTCGCCCATCGGTCCGAACAGCCCGCGCGCCGAGGACGGTGCCGGCCTGGAGATCGAGAACAGGTCGTACCCGTCGTGCTCCCACCGCACCGACTCCAGCAGCGCGTCCTCCGCTGCCTGGTCGCCGGTCTCCGCATCTGTACCGAGGTGCCAGGCGGGTGCCGTCACGACCGCGCGCGGATCCAGCTCCGCCGCGTGCCGTGCGAGTGCGAGGAGACCCGGCGACGCGAGACGCGCTCCGTCGATGATCAACCCCACCAGCGCTCCGGTAGCGAGCTCGACGCCGACGTTCGCCGCGTGTGCCGGCGAGGGTGACGCGGCGTCGATCCGATGGATGCGCACGCTGGACCGCAGCGTGGCGGGAACGGCATCGGTCACGGGCGTCGAAGAGCCGTTGTCGACGACGATGACCTCGTACTCGGCGTCCTCGATCGCTCGCTGGTACGGCAGCGTGAGCGAGGTCAGCGTGCGAGGGAGCTCGCGCTCCATCCCGTGCGCGACGACGACGACGCTGAGTGCGACCGGGCTCGTGCCCACGGGCGCCTCGAGTGGTCCCTTCGCCCTACGGCGAGGAGCGCCGGCGTCGGAACCAGACCCAACCGCCACCGACCACCGCGAGTGCCCCGGCCACGATCGCGACCCACACCGGCGTCGAGTCGTCAGCCGCGGCGGGCGCGTCCCCCCCAGTGGTGACCGGACCACGCTTGTCCTGGTCGATCCCCAGCGTGTCCTGCAGCTCGCCCTTGCCTTGGAACGTGTCGATCACGCGCGTCGGCGCGGTGAACCACTGGCCGGGTGGGGGGATCTCGCTCGGGTCGCTCCAGACCACCATCCCGGGGAACCCGATGTAGGGGGTCGTGCCGTCGGTGGCGTAGTAGGCAGAGACGGTCCCCTGCCCGCCCGTCCCCCAGATGCCCGTGGAGTCGACGCGGTACACCGGGAGATCTGAAGGCGGGTCGGCCACGATCTCCGGCCCACCGAAGAACGCCGACGCGAGCCAGGACTGCACGAACACCGCGGCTTGGCGTGCGTCGAGCGAGCGGGTCGTCCCGTCGGGCGCGACGACCACCGCCTTGGTGAGGTAGATGCCGTCGCCGATCCCGACGCTGCCCTCGGGCGCGGGTGCGGTGGTGCTCGTCCCGTCGTCGTGGTCGTCCTGCGCTGCTGACGGACCCGCTGCGACGAGGAGCCCTGTCACGACCAGCGCGATGAGCCGCGCGATGCGTCGTACCCGCATGTGCACATCCCTAGCAGACGCGACGGTGGGGTGGGACCCGCGGGTCCCACCCCACCATCAGAGGTTTCTTGGAACTAGGTGATCAGCCCGGACCGCACTGGAAGTTGGCCGGGTTCGGGGAGCCCACCGGGTAGATGCAGAGCCGGTTGAACGCCGAGGCCGGCGTGAACGGCGCTGCCGGACCCTCGGACGTGACGTAGGCCGTGGTGGTGTAGCCACCGCTGGTCGACGGCAGGACCGACCGGAGCTGGCTGGTACCCGGACGACCGGTGCCCGACGCCAGCGTGGACTGGGTCGTGGTCGTGCCGAACACTGCCAGCGAGAAGGTCAGGCCTGGCGACGTCGCCGTGCCGGGGCACATGGCGAGGCCCGTCGGTGCGAACGGCGTCACGACGTCGTAGTGCACCGAACCGATCGGATCACCGGCGGTCAGCGACTTGCGCTCGATGATGAAGGCGGAGAAGTCAGCTGCTGAGGTGTCGAAGAACAGCTGGCCAACAGCCTTCGTCGGCGCCGCCGTCGGAGCCGTCGGGGTCGGACCGGGCTGGGCGTTGGTGAGGCCCGTGCCCTGGAAGCTTCCCGGGTTGTAGTACTTCATCACGATGACGAAGCCCTCGGGCTGGTCGTTCGCGCAGTCGTCCGATCCCGCCACGAGCGACGGGTTCAGGTTGAGCTGCACGCCCTGGGTGCCCGCGACGTCGCCGTTGCCGGTGGCGTTGGCGTTGGACTCGCCGACGACGAGCGTGCAACCGCTCGAGCCGGACGGAAGCCCGCCGGTGGTGTCAGCGTTCGCGCCCGACGGCGTGGCCGTGATGTAGGTGTTGGCCGGGATGACGGTGTCGTCCGTCGTGACCGCCGTCAGCTGGTTGCAGCCGCCGGTGACCTTCAGCCCGATGTCGGTCGACGTCCAGCCTGCCGCGGTCGAGTTGATGCGGACCGCAGACGTGATCGTCGCGCCGGTGACCTGCCGCGCCGTGGTGGTGAGCAGCGAGCCGCCGATCGACACGGTGGCACCCGTGAGGGTCATCGGAGCGCTGAGCACCGCGGTGGTGGAGTTGGTGACGCTGCTGATCGTGGTGAACGCGGCGATCCCTGTGCCGCTCACGAGCAGGCCGACGTCAGTCGTCGAGTCGAAGTTCGCCGTTGCGGAGCTGAGCGTCGTGGTGGGTCCGCCGAGGACTGCATCGGTGACGCTGCGCGCACCCGGGGCGTTCTCGATCTTGAGGACCGTGCCCGACGGGATGCCGCCGGCACCAACCGGCGTGCTCAGGGTGAGCAGACCGCCCGCTGACATGCTCTTGACGAACGTGCGCGTGGGAAGGCCAGCGTGACCGGTGATGACCCGGTTCATCTGCGCGGGCGACACGGGGAGGCCCACGATGCCATTCGACGCAGTGCTGAGCTGCACCGTGGTTGCACCAGCGGAGGCCGTGGCCGAGGTGGTGACCGCGCGGGCGGCACCGTTGTGGTACTGGATCACGTTGGCTTCGTGCACCGTGAAGCTCGGCGTCACCTGCGAGGTGCCCGGCTGGTTGTTCAGGCTGCAGTTCGCCTTCAGCGAGCTCTGCGATGCCGGGTTGGCCGGGTACCACGCGATGAGCGCTGCGGGAACCGTTGTGGCGTTGCAGCCGTCCGGCGCCGGGATGGCGCTTGCTGGGTTCGCCGGCCCGATGAGCGGTGCTGCGATCGCGGTCGCGAATGCGACCGCGAGTAGACGTGTTCGGAATCGTTGCATGCGCTGGTTCCCCCGTAGGTGTCGCCCGATGAAGATGCTCAGTTCACGAAGCAGAATCGCTGCCGTCACGAACCAAGCCTTCCTAACAGCAGGAGTCGATGACGGTCTACGGTCTCTTCCAGAGAGGGCGGGCGAAAGCACTGAATAGCCGCGGCGCGTCGCCTCACCAAAGGTGCAAATAGGACGTCCACCCGGGTGCCCGCCACCATGCGTGAGATGTTCGTCGGACGCGGTGTTGCCAGCGGGCGTACCATGCGCCGGATGAAGCGGCTCTCCCTCGTGGCGATCGTGGTGGCGCTGGTCTCGCTCGGGATGAGCGGGTGGGCGCTGCAGCGTTCGTACGACGCGGACAGCGACCGGTTGCCACGCGCCTCGGTCACGTCCACGTCGACCACCGGCAGCTCCTCGACCACCACCCTCGCCGCGAACCTGGTGCTCGTGCCGACGCTCCTCGGCAAGGACGGGCTCGGTGCGAGCGTGATCCTGCGCAACCTCGGTCTCGAGGCGAAGGTCGTGACCGCCCCGTCGGTGACGGTGGGGAAGAACAGGGTGATCGCCGTCGAGCCAGCCGTCGGCACCAAGGTGCCCAAGGGCACCGTGGTCCAGCTCACGTTGAGCAGCGGACCGCCGTGACCCGGCGGACGACCTATCCGGGGTCCGGTCGTCCGAGCACAAGGCATCGCAAGTCGCAGCACTCGGTCATCGATGTCCGCGGGAGCAGTGAGCGGTGACTGCGAGCACGAGCCATCGCCGCGCCGTCTTGTCGGTCGCGCTCGCAAGCGGTGTCGCAGCCATGATCGTGCGCGCTCAACCGACCGGTGTCATGGCGGTCGACCTCAGCGCCGCTCTGCTCTTGGGCACCTCCGTCGCACTGACCTCGAGCCGAGCAGCGCGGCGGGGGCGCGTCGCGGCGTCGCTGCTGATCCTGGTGGGCGCGTCGGGTGTGTGGCTCGTGCTGGCGGCCGCGCTCGTCGGGGCGAGCTGGTCCCCCCGGCTGCGTCCGCTGACGCGAGCCGCGGTGGGTGGGTTGACGACGCAGGTGATGCTGCACCTCCCCGGCGATTCGGTGCCTCGCAACGTGCTGCTCGCGGCGGCCGCCATCGCATGCCTCGTCGTCTCGACCGACGCGTTCGCGACGACGTTCGCCCGGTCGCGCCTCACGCGCACCTCGATCCTGGCCGGGTCGGTCTTGCTCGTGGTGATCGGCGGCATGGTCACGATGGTCCTGGTGGCGCGGCACGACCTCGTGAGCGGGATCGCACGGGCCAAGGCGGGGCTCGCCGATGCGCGCGCCGGTGAGAGCGATGACGCCGCCGATCGCTTCGAGGCCGCGGCGGCCTCCTTTCGCTCCGCGCGCGACAAGCTCGAGTCCTGGTGGCTTCGGCCAGCGCGCATCGTCCCGGTGGTCGCCACGCACGTCCGCGTCGTGTCCGATGTATCGGTTGCTGGCGCGGACCTCGCCGACGCCGCCGCGCGCTCGGCGCGCACCGCGCAGGTCCAGGACATCCGGTTCGTGGACGGGCGTCTCGATCTTGCGCGCGTGCGCGCGCTCGCGGGCCCGCTCGCTGACGCCGAGAAGGCACTCGCCCGTGCAGGAGACGTGGTGGACCGCGCCGGCTCCGAGTCGGTCGTCGCGCCAGTCGCACGACGGATCGATGACTTCCAAGGGCAGATCCACGCGGCTGCTTCCGACGCGGCGACCGCGTCCGCGGCGGTCAAGGTGCTGCCCGACCTGCTCGGCGGAGGCGGGGTTCGCAACTACTTCATCGCGTTCGGCACGCCGGCAGAGACACGGGAGCTCGGCGGCTTCATGGGTGCCTACGGCATCCTGCGAGCAGACCGGGGCAAGCTCAGCCTCGCGACCACCGGTCGCGTGCGTGACATCAATCGCGAGCTCCGCGGCCGCACGCTCAGCGATCGCTCGGCCCTACCCAGTCATCTGCTGGCGCTCGCACCGGAGCGGTTCTGGCAGAACATCACCGGCACAGCGGACTTCCCGACCGTCGCGGAGGCGGCTCGCCAGATGTGGACGACCCCCGCGCCGTACCCCATCGACGGCGTCCTCTACATGGATCCCCAGGCGCTCGCAGCGTTCCTCGAGCTGACTGGGCCGATCCGTGTGCCCGACTACGACAAGGCGCTCACGGCCGAGACCGCCGCGGCGTTCCTGCTCCGCGAGCAGTACGTCGCGTTCCCCGACGACAGCCGCCACGAGTTCCTGGTCGACGCTGCCCGGACGGTGTTCAAGGAGCTCACGTCGAGGGAGCTCCCCGGTCCGGCCACCATCGTCGATGCGCTCGCGCCCGTGGCCCACGAACGGCGGCTCCTGCTGCACAGCTTCCAGCGCGACGAGCAGAAGCTGTTCGAGCGGCTGCGGCTCGACGGTGCGCGTCCTCCGGTGGAGGGGGACTTCCTCTCCGTGCGGGCCTCGAACCGGGGGCTCAGCAAGATCGACGCGATGATGCAGCGGTCGATCGACTACGAGGTTGCGGTCGATCCGGGCCGCTCCACGGTCTCCGCGACGCTCACCGTCCGGATCCGCAACGACGCCCCCGCACGCGGGCTCCCCTTCCCCGTGCTCGGCAACCACCTCGGGCAGCCGTTCGGGACGAACTCCACGACCGTGTCGGTGTACACGCCGCTGCAGCTCGTCGACGTGCTCCAGGACGGGCGTCCGGTTGGGCGCGGCGCGAGCCGGGCGTACGACCGCTTCCGCTACACAGCGCTCGTCGACGTCCCAGCCGGGCGCGAGGTCACGATCGTCTTCGAGCTCGCGGGTGACCTCGACATCCGGCGCGGCTACCACCTCGAGGTGGTGCCTCAGCCGCTGGTGAACAGCGACGAGCTCACCGTTCGCGTGCGCGCCGCCGCCGGCTGGCGAGCCGACGGCGACGGGGAGGGAACCTCCAAGCTGCGCGAAACGGCCGACTTCGATGTGTCCTTCGCACTTCGGTCATGATTGGTGATTCTTCCGAGATCGATCGAGGCGCTATTCACCGAATGCCCAGGGAGATTCCGTTTGGCATAGTCCTAATTCGGCAATCTCAGAAAGAGCGGTAGACGCGCGGCCGATCCTTCGACATACTGCGGCTCACCCGTTTCCTTCGGGCGACCAAATCGTGGGGGAGTCCAATCACATGCTTCGTCGAATTCTGTTCTCCGGTGCGCTGGTCACTGTCGCCGGCGCCGCCGTGCTCGCTCCGTCGGCCAGCGCTCAGAGCTATGGAGGCTGCGCCGCCACCGTGTCGGACACGACCCCCTCCGCCGGTCAGACCGTGACCGTGACGGGTTCGGGTGCAGCGAACGGTGGCGCGGTGACCGCGTCGGTCGGTGGCACCCGGATCGGCTCCGGCACCGCCACCTCCACCGGCACGTTCAGCTTCCCGGCCACGGTCCCCGCCGGCTCGTCGGGTGCGGTCTCGGTCTCCGTGAGCTGTGGCGGCGCTTCTGTCGACGTGCTGTCGCTCACGGTGACCGCGGTCGACCTCCCTCGCACCGGCACTGCCACGCTGCCGCTGACCGTCGGAGCGCTCGGTGCACTCGCGGCGGGTGGCGCCGCACTGTCGGCGTCCCGTCGCCGCGCGCAGTCGCCGTCGTAGCCTCGATCAGCTCAACGAGCACTCGCTGAGGCGGCGGCCTCGACGAGCTCGCGATGGGGCGGCGCCAAGCGCGCCGCCCCATCGTCGCGTCCGCTCCCCTTCGTGTTCTTGGGTCGTTTCGTTCGGAAGACCGCGACGCAACGACCCAAGAACCCGAACGGAGGGCGACGGCACGGAGATCTAGACCGGTCGTACCCTCCGGAGCATGCGCACATCCCCACACTGGCACCGTCACCCCGGCGTCCGATCGGGCGATCAGCTGACCCGCGGCGAGCGTGCCGCCGACATCATCCGCAACCGGATGGGTTCCTGGGGGTTCGTCTACGGCGCGGTCGTCTTCCTGGCGGGCTGGATGATCGGGAATCGCAACGTCGGCTTCGACCCCTACCCCTTCATCCTGCTGAACCTCCTCCTGTCGTGCTTGGCGGCGATGCAAGGGGCAATCTTGCTGATCGCCGCGAAGCGTGAGGATCAGGTCTCCTCAGAGCTCGCGATCCACGACTACGAGACGAACGTGGAAGCGGACCAGATCGTGAAGGCGATCCACCAGCTCACGACCGAGCTCCATCGCAAGCTCGTGCTCGCGGCGGACACCTGATCGCGGGCCCGGGTCAGCGCGCGGAGCGCACCGGGAGGCCGGCCGCCTCGTAGATCGCGTCGATCACCCGCATGTTCGCGATCGAGTCCGCTGGCGGCGTGAGCACGGGACCTCCTCGCAGGACCGCGTCGCAGAAGGCGTCGAGCTGGTACTCGTAGGTGGGGCGGCGGCTCAGGCGCTCCACTCGGCGCTTGCCGCCGGCTCGCACGACCATGCGATGGAAGTACTGCGGGCCAACCGGGTTGAACACGGAGAGCTCCCCGCCGTCGCCGACCGCTCGCGCGGAGATGCGCAGCAGCGTCGACGACCACATCGACGCGGTGACGCGACCGGTGTGCCCGCTCGGGAACCGGAGCTCAGCGGTCATCGCGCGGTCGATGTCGGTCCCTCGCAGCTTCGCCTGGGCCCGCGTGACCGCGGGCTCCTCACCGCCGAGCAGCCGCGCCAGGTGAACGGCGTAGCAGCCGGCGTCCATCGTCGCCCCGCCCGCGAGGTCGTAGCGGTAGCGGATGTCGCCGAAGCGAGGCAGTGGGAAGCAGAGCGCGGCTTCGACGTGGCGCAGCGCGCCGAGCTCGCCGCTGTCGATGATCTCCCGCATCCGGATCGCGACAGGGTGGTAGCGGTAGTGGAACGCCTCCATGACCACGAGATCGGGGTGCTGCGCCGCGACCTGCGCCACCGCCTCTGCCTCAGCCGCGTTCGAGGTGAACGGCTTCTCACAGAGGACGTGCTTGCCGGCCTCGAGCGCGGCGATCGTCCACGCCGCGTGGTGGCTGTTCGGCAGCGGGATGTAGATCGCGTCGACGTCTGGGTCGGTGACGACGTCGTCGTAGCTGTCCGCGACGTTGGGGATCGCGTGCTTCTTCGCGAACCCCTCGGCGCGTGCGCGGTCGCGCGCGGCGAGGGTCACGACCGCCGCGTCCGCAACAGCTCGGGCCGGCTTGACGAGCGCTGCCGGTGCGATGCGCGCCGCGCCGAGGATGCCGAACCGCACCGGTGTCATGTCCACCCCAGGGCCACGCGCTGGAGTATCGCCTGGGCCGTCCGCTTTGCGCACGTCGACGCCACGATCTCCGCCACTGCGACGACGGCTCGGTTAGCGTGCGAACGAACTGACCGGCGCGTCACCTTGAGTGTCGATCGCCTCACCAGCCATCCGGGGGGAACCGTGTCACGATCGCTCTGGCGGCGCATCGCCGTGCTGACAGTCCTGGGGGTCGCTGCGACGGCGTGTGGGAACTCGAACAGCTCGAGCAACCCGACCACGACCGCCGACGACGGACCGACGACCAGCGCGGCCGCCGGCCAACGCGACACGTTCGTGTCGATCTCGGGCGTGCCCGGTGTGAGCGACAAGGAGATCGCGTTCGCGGTCGTCGGCACGAAGGCCAACAACCCGTTGGGCAACTGCATCCTCGACTGCTACCTCGACGGCATCAAGGCCTACTTCGCCTTCCGCAACGCTGAGGGCGGCATCTACAAGCGCAACCTCGTCGTCACCCAGGAGCTCGATGACGAGCTCGGCAACAACCAGGTGCGCGCGCTCGAGGTCACGTCGGGCAACAAGGTGTTCGGCGCGTTCGAGGCCACGCTCCTGCCCAGCGGGTGGGGAGACCTCGACGCCGCTGGCGTGCCCACCTACACCTGGGGCATCCATCCGGCCGACGCGGCGAACCGGTCGCACATCTTCCCGAGCATCGCGATCCGCTGCGCGGACTGCACCGGCCGCGGGGTGCCGTATGCGGTGAAGATCGCCGGCGCCAAGCGCGTCGCAACGGTCGGCTACGGCATCAGTGAGAACTCGAAGGTGTGCACGAAGACGGTCGCGGATTCCATCGAGCTGTACTCGAGCGACATCGGTGCGGACGTCGCCTACGTGAACGACAACCTCGACTATGGCCTCCCGAGCGGCATCGGCCCGCAGGTGACGGCGATGAAGAAGGCGGGAGTCGACTTCATCTCCACGTGCATCGACCTGAACGGGATGAAGAAGCTGGCGCAGGAGCTCGAGCGTCAGGGCATGCAGGACGTCGTGCTGTACCACCCCAACACGTACAACCAGTCCTTCGTGACCGAGGCGGGTGGGATCTTCGAGGGCGACTTCGTCACGGTGCAGTTCATCCCGTTCGAGGCGGACACGAGCGGCACTGCGCTCAGCGACTTCCTCACCTGGATGGGCAAGCAAGGCAGCGAGCCCTCCGAGCTCGCGATGGTCGGCTGGATCAATGCCACGCTCGCCTACGAAGGTCTCCTTGCGGCAGGCCCGAACTTCGATCGCGACAAGGTCACGGCGGCGACGAACGCGCTCACCGACTTCACGGCCGGTGGCCTGATCGAGCCCATTGACTGGACGGAGGCGCACATCCCGTTCACCCAGGCGACGCGCAGCACTGACACGAGCGGGGAGTGCACCACGCTGGTGCGCATCGAGAACGGCAAGTTCGTCACCGTGGGCCCGAAGGATCGTCCGTGGCTCTGCTGGGACGGCGGCGACACGGCGTGGGCCGAGCCGGTTCCGACCTCCTTCGGCTGATCCAGCCTCAGGCCCCTCGTCATGGTGCTCGCAGCGTCGGTGGTCGACGATCTCTTCCGAGCGCTCCTCCAGGGGATGCCTCCGGGCACCGTCTATGCGCTGATCGCGCTCGGCTTCGTCCTCACGTACAAGACCTCTGGCGTCTTCAACCTCGCGTTCGGCGCGCAGGCGTACATGTCCGCCGCGCTGTTCTTCCAGGCTCGAACCGAGTGGGGGTGGTCGATCCTCCCGGCGCTCGTGGTGTCGGTCTTCGTCCTCGCCCCGCTTGTCGGGCTCGTGCTCGAGCGGCTCATCTTTCGGAACCTCCGTACGGGGTCCGCGGTGGCGAGGCTCGTTGTCGCGATCGGCCTGTCGATCGCTCTGCCGAACCTGTTCGACCTCATCATCGGGTTCACGGCAGTGGCCGGACGCACGCCGACCGGCATCGTGCCTGGCGGTGGCCTCGTCTACTACGACCCGTTCGGGGTCTACGCGTTCAGCCGCGACGAGCTTGCCGCCGTCGTCGTCGCCGTGACAGGGATGGTGGGGCTCGCTGCGCTGTTCCGGTTCACCGCGATCGGGCTCCGCATGCGCGCTGTGGTCGAGAGCCCGCGGATGGCCGAGCTCAACGGCATCCGAGCCGACCGCGTGTCCGCCTTCAGCTGGGCGCTGTCCAGCCTCTTCGCCGGCATGGCCGGGGTCCTCATCGCGCCTCGCTTCAACACCCTTGCGGCGCCGGACTTCTTCAACCTCGTGGTGGTCGCGATCGCGGCCGCCGCACTCGGCCGACTCGTCAGCCTGCCGCGGGCGCTGGTGGGCGGCCTCGGGCTCGGGGTCCTCATCGCACTCATCAACACGTTCCTCCCGCGCTGGTCAGACGACGTCCAGTGGCTGCGACCCATCCAGGAGAACGTCACACCGGCCATGCCCTTCGTCGCGCTGTTCGCGGTCCTGGTCCTGTGGCCGGCCATCCGCCGCTCGCAGGTCGCGAACGATCCTCTCGCTGGCGTCGACCCGCCGCCGCCGTCCCTCGCGGCCGCGACGCGAAGTGACGCGCTCACCCGAGCCACCCGCATCTTCGCGCTGGTGTTCTTCTCGGTGACGGGGCTGCTCGTGTTCACGCGAGCCGACGGGGCATGGCTCTTCTTGGTCACGCAGGCCGTGATCCTGTCGACGATCTACCTGTCGATCACCGTGATCACCGGGTTCGCGGGACAGATCTCGCTGTGCCAGGGGACCTTCGCGGCGATCGGCGGCTTCACCGTCTTCCAGCTCGCTGACCGCCACGGGATGTCGGTCCTCCTGGCGGCGGTCATCGGTGCGTGCGTCGCCGCGGTCACCGGGGCCGTGCTGTCGTTGCCCGTGCTGCGCCTCGGCGGCATCTGGGTGGCGATCGCCACGCTCGCGTTCGCCTTCTTCTTCGACGCGGTCATGGTGCGACTGCCCTGGATCGGGGGCGGCGGCACGTCCCTGCTCCAAGGCACGCGTGTGCCGCGCCCCACGATCGGGCCATGGGACATGGCCAACGATCGAACCTTCCTCGCGCTCGCGCTCGTCGTGTTCATCGCGGTGTCGGGGGCGGTCATCCAGATCCGAAGCGGCACGGTGGGGCAGACGCTGCGAGCGCTGCGCGGGAGCGAGGTCGCCGCCGAGTCGATCGGCATCTCGCCTGCCCGCGCCAGAGTGACTGCGTTCGCGATCTCTGCGTTCATCGCCGGGCTGGGTGGGGCGATGCTGAGCATCCATCAGCGCAACGTGAACTACCAAGGCAACTTTGCACCGTTCGCAGCGCTGTTCTGGCTCGTGCTCGTGGTGTCCCTCGGCTCGCGCACCGTGGAGGGCGCCGCGCAGGCGGGCGCGGCCTACGCGCTGTTCGACGCGGTGGTCCTCAAGGGCGCCGTGTTCGGCTGGATCCTGCGCGGTGGGGAGCGGGTCCCGGGCATCTTCCCCGTGTCGCCGAAGTGGCGCTTCATCCTGTTCGGTCTCGGCACCATCCAGTTCTCCCGGCACCCGGAGGGACTCGTGGAGCACGGCAAGCGTCGTGCCGGAGAGCGGACCGAGGCGTTGCTCGCGCGCCTCCGCGCGCGCCGACGCATCCCGGACGAGGTCGGCACGCTCGAGGAGACACCGCCGTGACGGCGGTCCTCGAAGCCGTCGGGATCCGGAAGTCCTTCTCCGGCATCGTCGCCCTGCGTGACCTCGCCCTGTCGGTGCAGGAGGGGGAGCGGGTCGGTCTCATCGGCCCGAACGGTGCAGGCAAGACCACCTTCTTCAACTGCGTGCTCGGCGTGCTGCGCCCAGAGCACGGCCGCGTCCGACTCGACGGGACCGACATCAGCTCGCTGCCCGTGCACGCACGCGCGCGCCGGGGGATCGGTCGCACGTTTCAGCGGATCGAGCTGTTCGCGGAGTCGACCGTCCGGGAGCACCTCCTCATCGCGGAGCGGACGCGGCGCGGCGACGGCCGCCTTTGGAAGGACCTCATCGGCAGAGGCCGGCCCACGACCGAGGAGATCGCACGCTGCGACGACGTGCTGCGCTTGTTGGGCCTGCGTGAGGTGGCGAACGAGCCGATCGAGCACCTCAGCCTCGGGCGCGGTCGGCTCGTGGAGGTGGGTCGGGCGCTCATGACGCGCCCACGCCTGCTCCTGCTCGACGAGCCCTCCTCGGGCCTCGACCGAGAGGAGACGGCGCACCTCGCGCGCACGCTGCGGGCGGTGCAGGCTGAGCACGGGTTCGCGATCCTCCTGGTGGAGCACGACGTCGAGTTCGTCGCGGAGTTCACCCAACGCACCTACGTGCTCGACTTCGGCTGCATGATCGCGGAAGGTCCGACCGCCGACGTGATGAAGAGCAAGATCGTCCGCGAGGCGTACCTCGGCGACGTTGGGTCCACGTCGTGACGCCTGTGCTCGAGCTCCGTGACGTGAGCGCCGGCTACGGCCCGTTCCAGGCGCTGTTCCACGTGTCGCTCGAGGTGAGGCCGGGCGAAGCGGTCGCGCTGCTCGGCGCGAACGGGGTGGGCAAGACCACCGTGGCTCGCGTCGCCACCGGCTTGGTCGCGCCGACCGAGGGCAGCGTGCTCGTCGAAGGCAACGACATGACGGCCGCACAAGCACACCGGTTCGCTCGTGCGGGAGTGGCACATGCGCCGGAAGGCCGGTCCGTGTTCGCGACGCTGTCGGTCGAGGAGAACCTGACCCTCTCGTTCCGGCGGTCCCGTGGGCGTACCGGAGTTGCGGGAGCCCTGGGGGCCGCGTTCGAGCTGTTCCCCGTGCTGGCATCCCGACGCAACCAGGTCGCGGGCACGCTCTCGGGCGGCGAGCAGCGCATGCTCTCGATGGCTCGCGTCCTCGTCGAAGCTCCCAAGCTCCTGGTCGCCGACGAGCTGTCGCTCGGTCTTGCGCCGATCGTCGTCGACGAGGTCTACGCCACGCTCGAGCGGCTCCGCCAGGGTGGCACGGCGCTCTTGATCGTCGAGCAGCACGTCGGCCATGCGCTCGCGCTGTGCGATCGCGTCGTGCTGCTCGACCACGGCTCGGTCACGTGGGAGGGGCCGTCTGCCGAAGCGGCCAGCCGCGTGGTGACGAAGGTGTTCGACCGCGGCTGACAGCGTCGAGGCCGTCGACCGACGACGACGCGACGGCGGGGTGCTCAGGAGTTGAGCTGGTCGAACGCGGAGGTGGCGTCGCCGGTCGCGCTGCTCTCCGCGAACTTGTCGAGCCACTCCTTCGCTTGCTCGTTGCCCGATGCGTCGACCATCTTCCGAGGCATCGCGGGGAAGTGGTAGCCCTCAGGCAGCGGAGGGGCGGTGCGCACCTTGCGCGCCATCGCCGCATCCACCACCGGTGCGAGTCGCGCTGTCTTGGCCTTGACGTGCGCCTCGTCTCGCTCCTTGAAGGCGGGCAGCACCTCCTTGCCGAAGAGCTCGATCGCCTCGCAGATGTCCTCGTGTCGGTTCTTGCCTGCCTGCATCACGAAGATGAGCTGGTCGATGCCGGCGTCCTCGTAGCGCGAGACGTACTCACGGATCTGGTCGGGGGTGCCGGTGGCGCCGCGCAGGCCCGTGGTGTCGCCGCTCGCGACCTTCGCACCGAGGCGTTCCTCCTTCAGAGCCGCCTCGATGTCGGGGGAGTAGCCCTTCTCCGCGCGCGTCTCGATGAACTCACGCCACACGTCGGTGGTGCCCGGTACGTGGTCCCCGAAGATGTAGTAGTGCCCGAGCGAGTAGCCGAAGAAGTTGCCGCCTTCGAGCCCGCGCTCCACCGCCGCCTCCTCGGTGGGCGCGCACATCATCGGCGTGACGCACGCGACGTTGGCGTTCACCCGCTCGCCCACAGGCACGCAGCGCTCGGCGAGCGTGGCCTCGTAGTCGGCGACCCAGTGGACCGCCTCTTCAGGGTCGATGAACGCGAACGTCAGGGATCCGATCCCCTTCTCGGCGGCGAGCAGGATCGTGTCGCGCCGTGAGCACGCGACCCACAACGGCGGGTGCGGCTTCTGGACGGGCTTGGGCACGACGTTGCGCGGCGGCATGGTGACGAACCTGCCGTCGACCCCGGTGAACGGCGTCTCGGTGAGGCAGCGCAGCGTGACCTCGAGGCCCTCGAGCCATGCGTCGCGCTTGTAGAAGGGATCGATCCCGAAGCCGGCGAGCTCGGCTTCCGACGACGACTCGCCTGAGCCGAACTCCACCCGACCGCCCGAGACGAGGTCGAGCGTCGCAAGGCGCTCAGCAGTGCGCGCGGGGTGGTTGTACTGCGGCGCCGTCTGGATGATCCCGTGGCCGAGGCGGATGTCCTTCGTGCGCTGGCTCGCCGCGGCGAGGAACACCTCCGGCGCGCTGGAGTGGGAGTACTCCTCCAGGAAGTGGTGCTCCACCTCCCACACCACGTCGAAGCCCATCCGGTCGGCGAGCTCCACCTGCTCGAGCGCGTTCTGGATGAGCGTCAGCTCGCTGCTGTCCTCCCACGGGCGGGGCAGCTGGTGTTCGTAGAAGATCCCGAACTTCACGGGCTCAGGCTGCTTCGGGGCTGGCGTCGGCCAAGGAGTGGAACTCGGCCAGGATGTCCGCGCCCCGGTCGCGCTGCATGCACCAGTGCTCCACCTCGCCGAGCACCGCCTTGCGGGTCTGCTCGCGCCCGGCGCCGAGCGACTGCGCGAGCCCGCGGTCCCACAGCGTGCTGATCATGTCGGTGCCCTTGTGCTTCTTGCCGCTCGTGCCGATCCACGTGCGGTCGCGCATCTCGGTGAGCACCGTCTTGAGGTAGCCGACGTGGGGCGTCTCGTCGGCTCGGATGTACGACACGAGGTCGGCGGCGCGGCCCTCGCCGGAGACGAGCTCGGTGTCGGAGAGCCAAGCGTCGGCCCACGCGAAGGTGTGGAAGGCCTGCACCTCGATGAACAGCACGCGGATCATCAGGTTGGCGATCAGCTCGAGGTTCATGTCGACGTCGTCGGGCAAGGCGCGCTCGAGCTCGAGGCCGCCTCCGGGCGAGCCGGGCTGCCCGAAGCCCATGCGGGCGAGCATCGCGTCGATGTCGACCTTGGCGGTCGGCGTGTCGAAGGCGATGTCGCGCGCCGCGAACCACATGTCCTTGTGACCCGCCTCCTCCTCCCAGCCGGCCTCGTCACGCCCGTGGGCCTCGAAGAGGCCACGGCCGAGGTGGTCGATGCCGGTCCCTCGGATGTCCTCCTCGAAGTGCTGCTGCATGTTGCCCGGCTGCAGGAAGCGGATGTTCGCGCCGAACCCTTCCACGGTCCCGATCCGCGTGAGCGTGGCGATCAGCGGCTCGGGGACGCCGCTCGTGATCAGGTGGCGTGCCTGCGCCAGGTTGGGGAAGTGCGCCGGCCAGGTCTCGAGTGGCGCGTTGAGCGGCTCGGTGCCGAAGGTCGCGGTGTTCTGTGCCTCCCATGCCTCGATGGCTGGCACCCGGAACTTGGTGCGCGGTGACACGTAGGCGCCGGACTCGTCGAAGCCGCCGTGGCAGCGGACGCCGCCCTCGACGAGCGGCTCGGCCATGTCGTGGTCCGCGAGCAGCTCGGCTTCGGTGAAGGTCACCTGGTCGGTGGTCATGGGTCCCCCTCGGATCGCCGCCCGGGCAGGCGCCGCATGACCAACTGTATACTCGTGGGTATACACCTGCAAGGATCGCCCGCCATGAAAGGCTCGCGACGATGGTCGAGACCCCAGCGAGGCGACTGCTGCGACGGGAGGAGCGTCATGCAGCGATCCTCCGTGGAGCCGCGGCCGCCTTCGCCGAGGCGGGCTTCGCCGCCACCTCGATGGAGGACGTCGCCGACGCCTGCGGCGTGACGAAGCTCATCGTCTACCGCCACTTCGACTCGAAGGAGGAGCTGTACCGCGCCATCCTCCAGCGGGTCTTCGACCGCCAGGGAGAGGAGCTGCTGCGCCAGCTCGCGGAGCCCACGCGACCTGGGATCGGTGCCCGAACGCTCCTGATGGTGGCGCGCGAGGACCCCGCGGCGTTCGTGCTGCTGTGGCGCCACGCCCCGCGCGAGCCGCAGTTCGCGGCGTACTCCCACGAGCTGCGGGAGATCGCGGTCGGTGCCGTGCGCGACCTCATGCAGATCGCCAGCGACGACCCGATGTTCGACGCGTGGTCGGCGGAGGTGGTGATCAGCTGGCTCGTCGAGTCCGTGCTCACCTGGCTCGAGGTGGGGGACCCGAGTCGCGACGACGAGCTCGTCGCCCGCGTCACCGAGGGGCTGATCCGGATGCGCAGCGCCTGGGTCGAGGCGGCGATCCCCTTCTCGCCGTAGGACATGGTCGTGTCACCGGATCGGGCACGACGTCGCAGCCTTCGTGACACGAGCTGGGGGGCTGGCGGACGTGTCACGGGAACCGACGTGATGTCGCAGTTCTCGTGACACGAGCTCGGCGTGCTACGACGCGGACACGGCGGCGATGGCCGCGTCGGCGGCGCGCTCGGTCGCCAGCCTGGCGCCCTTCGCCAGTGACGCCAGCCGGGGGACGTGGTGTGGGTGCCGGAGCACGTACCGCAGGACCGCCCGCGGGTTCGGCGTGCCGTCCTGGTTGCTCATCGCGAAGACCTCCTCGACGACCGAGCCGTCGCTCGCCCGATCGCTGATGACACGGAACACCGACCACGGGATGCCGAGGGCCTCACAGCACGCGGCGATCGCGGCGGTCTCCATGTCGAGCGCCACCACGCCGCGCGCTCGCAGGGCTGGCAGCTCGTGCGCGGGGGTGATCACGTTCGTCGTCCACAGCGTGCCGCGTGGCGTGCCCTCGCCGAGGTGGTGCGGACGATGCTCCGAGCCGGTCTCGCTGTTGACGACCACCTCGGGCAGGATCAGCGCGCCGATCGGCGTCTCGCTCTCCACGGCGCCCGTGATGCCGACGACCACCACTCGTTCCGGGGTCACGGCATCGAGCAGCTGCTGGGTGCCTCGCGTCGCAAGGTCGGTTCCCATGCCGGTGACGATCGCGACCACCTCACGATCGCCGAGCGACCCAGCGCGCACGTCGACGCCTCCGACGTTCGTCCTGCGCAGCTGCAGGCGCTTCACGAGCGGCTTGAGCTCCATCGGCATGGCACAGATGAAGGCGATCGGGGACATGTCAGTGACAGCGGTTCGGCGGGGCAACGTCGAGTGCCGGGTTGCGGTCGAAGAAGCCGACCGGCACGAGCGAGAACCCGCATCGCTCCACGGGCATCACGGGCCAGTCCTCCGGGCGGGGGATGTGCGTCACGCCGAAGGTGTGCCACACCACCACGTCGGTGTCGAGCAGCGAGCGGTCTTCCGCCGTCCAGCGGGGGAGGCCGTCGCCACCGACGTGCTGGTTGGGGTAGTCGCCCGCGGGTCGCCGCTCGTCGGGGGAGTACGGCGTGACCCAGAGGTTGTGCGTCGCGAAGCGGGCACGCTCGCGGATGCTCGAACCCTCCTGCGCCAAGAGCGTGGGCGTCGAGCCAGGGAGAAGCTTGTACGCCACCGGCTCGCCGAGGCGGTTGCGGACGCGGGGGTTGACGACCTTCCACGACCGGCTGCGAACAGGGTCGACGTCGCGCTGCGCGGCGAGCTCTCGATCGAACGTCGTCGTGTGCGGCGCGAACGCGTTCCTCCACGGGTTGTCGTCATCGGCTGGCGACGGCTCGACATTCGTCTCGTGCACCTCGTTGATCGGTCCGTCCACGTCGAAGTCGAGTCGCGCGCAGAACAGGTGCTGGTGCACCGGCGCCGCGAGGCCGGGCGCGATGGCAGGGGAGTAGGGCGATCGTTCGCTGTCGCTCATCGCCTTGGTGGACATGATGCCGGTGAGCTTCACCTCCAGCTCGATCGAGCCGTCTTGGTAGAAGTACCAGTAGAAGCCGTACTCGTAGTTGCCGACGGTCGCGATCGACGACACGACGAGTCGGCGCGACCGCCGCACCTCCGCGCGCCCGGTGACCAGGTCGGTGTGCTTCCAGAGGATGCCGTAGTCCTCCTCGTGGATGCAGATGGCGTTGACGGTGGTGTTCGGGTTGCCATGCTCGTCGGCGATCACGGCATCGAGGTAGTGGATCTCGCCGAGGCAATCGCATCCCAAGGTGAGCGAGTTGGCCATGCGACCGAGCCCCCACTCGCCCACGTCGAACGCGTTCTTCCAGCGATGGGACGGATCCGGGTCGCCGTAGGGCACCACCATCTCGCTGATCGATGCACGGTGGAGGATCGACCGCACGCGCCCGTCGTCCTCGTAGCCCACGTGATGGAGCACGAGCCCCTCGAGTGGGTCGAGCAGGACGCGCAGCGACCAGCGCTGCCAGCGCAGCAGGTTGCCCTCGACGGTGAAGCTGACGCCGTCTGGTTGCGCGACCTCGAGCGGTCGCAGGTCCTCGCGCAGCGGGCTGTTGTGCTCTGGGTAGTAGCTGCCGATCTCCGTGGGGATCGGCGCCGCAACCTGATCGATCACCTCGAGCACCTCGCCACGAGCCATGTCGACCACCGCGAGCAGACCCTCGATCGGACGGGCGTAGCCGTTGTGGCCCGGGTCGTCGCGGTAGTAGAAGAGGCAGCGCACGATGCGCCGGTCGTCCTCCACGGCGATGCCGAAGCTGCCGGTGGGCCACGGGTCGATCTGGAGCTTGTGGAGATCGGTGATGCCGCGAGCGGTGAGTGCCGCCTTGAAGCCCTCGTGCTCGTGCAGGGCGATGATCGCCTTGAAGGACTCCTCGAAGCCGAGCGCGGGGCGCACGCCCTCCCGCTCCACCCAGCTGACGACCTCGCTCGTGGCGAGCGCCACGACTGCCTCGACGAGCCGACACTCCGGGCCAGGCACGATGAGGAGCCGAGCGCGTCGCTCGCGCGTGTCGCGCACATCCTTCGGCGGCTCGTCGACGGTGATCGTGGAGAAGCGGGCTGCGTCGCCGAGACGCCCGGTCGCGCGCACCGCAGCGACCGCAGTGGTGATCTCGTCGGCAGAGAGGGGTTCCAGCACGTGCGTCACGGGTCGGCCTTGCCCCGCCGGTCGAACGCGATCAGTCCGCGCCGGACGGCGCGACCGATCAGCGGAAGGGAGTACATCGGACCGACCGCGCCGAAGCGACGCGGCACCGTGGCGTGCGCGATCTCGCCTTCGATCATCCTCGCGACACCCGCGGCCACCACCTCCGGCGCGTACTTCTTGCCCTTGTAGCTGGACGGCGTCTCGTCGAGCTCCCAGATCGGCGTGTCGATCGGTCCGGGGCTGAGCACGCCAACGTGCACACCCGTGCCGTGCAGGTCGACGCCGAGACCGTGCGACCACAGGTGCAGCGCCGCCTTCGAGGCGCCGTAGGCCGACTCGTTCGGGTTCGGGATGTAGCCGGCCACGGACGTGATGCTGACGACAGACCCGCGGCCGCGCTCGACCATGCCTGGCAGCGCCGCTGTCGTCGTCTGCACCGCCGACAGGAAGTTGATCCGCATCACGTGCTCCACATCAGCTGCGCTCGTGCCGAGCGCGTGGCGGTGAAGGCTGATGCCCGCGTTGTTGACCAGGATGTCGACTCGGCCCAGCCGTTCCGCGGCGGTGGCGACGACGCGAGCGCCCTCTCCGGCGACACCGAGGTCGGCGGTGATCGCGAAGCTCGCGGCGGTGTGCGCTTGGCATCGGTTCGCCGTGGTCTCGAGCTCCGCCTCGCGGCGAGCGGTGACGACGACCGTGGCTCCGCGCCGCGCGAGCTCGACCGCGGTGGCCGCGCCGATGCCCGATGAGGCACCGGTCACGAGCGCCACGCTTCCCTGGATCCTCACGATCCCTCTGCTCGTTCGAGGGGCGTGCCTGAGGGGATCGGAGCAGTCATCGGGCCGGGTCGATCGCGACCTTGATGGCGCCGGAGCGCTCCTGGTCGGCGATCGCGTAGAACGCGTCGTGCCACTCGCTGAGGCCGAACGTGTGGGTGAGCATCCCGGAGAGGTCGACGCGCCCGGCCATCACGAGGTCGAGGTAGTGCTGGATCCCGTGCTTGCGCTCGCCCTCGACCTCCTCGATGCCGAACGCGTTGGAGCCGACCCAGCTGATCTCCTTGAAGTAGAGCGGGCTCCACTCCCAGCGTCCAGGAGCGTGCACGCCGCTCTTCACGAGCGTGCTGCGCGCCTTGAGCACCCGCACCTCCACCTCGAAGGTCTCGGGCTTCGCGATGGTGTCGTACGCGACGTCGATCCCGCCGGGGTGGCACATCGGGATGCCGTCGAGCCCCTCCATGGTGGGACGCAGCACGCCACCCGACCACGCGGCCAGCTCCTCGACGAGCTCGAGCTTCGTGGCGAGGCGAAGCACCTTGTGCGCGCCGAGCTTCTGCGCGAACTCGGCCTGCGCGTCGAACCGCGCGACGACCGCCACCTCCACGTCTGGGTAGAGCGCACGCAGGATCGCGACCGCGGCCGAGCCGAGCGCGCCGGCACCCCACACGAGCGCCTTGCCGCCGGGGGGCGGCGGATGCCGCGTGATGCCGTGGAGGGAGACAGCGAAGGGGTCGGCGAAGATCGCATGCTCGTCGTCGATCGCGTCGGGCACCGCGAAGAGCATCGAGGAGTGCGCTGGCATCAGCTCGGCGTAGCCGCCAGTGGCGTCACTCGACACCCCGGTGTGGATGCCCTTGCTGATCGTGCCGTCGGTGAAGCTCCAGCAGAGGCTGTAGTCGCCGGCTACGCACGCTGGGCAGATGGGGTTGATGCCGCGGGGCGCGCAAGACAGCCACGGGTTGAGCACCACGCGCTGGCCCACGTCGAAGCCCTCAGCTTCGGGGCCGAGCTCGGTCACGCGGGCGATCACCTCGTGGCCCATCACCTGCGGGAACGAGCAGAGACCGCTCATCGCGCTGTCGCTGTCGCCGTCGAAGTCCAGCAGGATCTGCTTCGAGTCCGACCCGCAGATGCCGGTGAGAAGCGGACGGGTGACCAACCAGTCGGGCCGCAGCGGCTGCGCATCGGGGATCTCGCGCAGGGCGACCGGCGTCACCGCGAGGTTCCGGGCGAGCGGATTCGCATCGTGTGGCGGCGTCCACGGCTGCGAGTCGACGCCGAACACGAGCGCCTTCACCGCATCACCCGATCCGCCGCGCCGGTGGCGAGCGCCTCCGCCCGAACCTCGTCCGCGACGGGTGAACGCGTGGGTCGGAGCTGGCTCCAGTGCACCGCGGTGATCACCGCCGCGGGCACCCACATGAGCACGGCAGCGCCGCCGAGGGTGTCCGCGTCGAGGTAGAACGCGACGGCCGCGAGGTGGAACACCTGGGCGTGGTACGTGATGAGCGCCACGAGGTGCGGGTGATCGCGTAGGCCGCCCGGCAGCACTTCGCTGGGTGCGTCGCGGTCGAGCACGTGGAGCACGCCGATGAGGATCGCCGCGGTCGCCGCGAACCCCACCTGTGACCCGAGCGGCAAGCCGAACCAGAAGCCCGGACCGCGGTAGCGGAACAGCTCACCGAGGTAGAAGCGGTGTCCGAGCCTGCTCACCGGGTCGAGCACCCAGAGCGCCCACACGGCGAGCATGAGCGCGACGGCCAGCTCGTGCCACGCGCGCGGCGCCCTCGTGCGGACCGGGCCCGACGCGATCAGCCGTCCGGCGGAGAACGCGAAGTACGCCATGAACGTGTAGCTCATCGGCACCATGAGCGGGACGTCGAACGCGAAGATCTCGTCGTCGCGCAGCGCGCCGTTGAACGTGTAGTGCGTGTATGGGAAGCCCCAGTGCACCGAGCCGTTCTCCGCGGCGATGCCCACGACGAGTGCGACGGCGGTGTAGATGCCGGTGCGCCGCCACCCGAGCTGGCGAGACGCCCGCCAGAGGAACGTGAGGCCGAACAGCGTGACGTACCAGCGTCCGATCACGGTGCCGATCAGCAGGTCCATGCATCCCCCCAGGCCGACGTGGGGCAGAGCATAGGCTGACACGCGTGTCAGATCGGGGGGTGAGCGAGGGTCGGGTCACCGTCGGGATCGACATCGGAACCACGTCGGTCAAGGCGGTGGCCGCCGGTGGCGATGGCACGGTGCTCGCCCGAGCACGGATCCCGCACCCGGTTCACACGCCGGTCGCCGGCGCGTTCGAGCACGACATCGACCTCGCCTGGCGCGCCAACGTGATCGAAGCGCTGAGCGCGGTCGCTGGCGCGGGCGACATCGCGGCCGTCAACGTCTCTGCGATGGTCCCATCGCTCGGCGCGGTCACCGCGGCCGGCACCGCCGCGGGGCCAGGTCTCCTCTACGGCGACCTGCGTGGCGAGCGCGAGGGTCAGGACGTCACGCGGGCGGGCGACAGCGGCGAGCTGCTGGCCTTCCTCGCGTGGGAGGCCGCGTCGACACCTGACGCGGCGGGCTACTGGCCGGCCCAAGCGGTCGCGAACCACGCACTGTGCGGTCGCGGTGGCATCGATTCCACCACGGCCATGACGGCCTACCCGTTGTTCGACTTCGTCGGGTGGGACGCGGGCCTCGCCGCGGCCGCGGGCACCAGGCCCGACAAGCTCCCTGACATCTCATCAGGCGTCGAGCCGCTCGGTCGTGTGCGCGAGGGGTTGCCGGCCACGGGTGCGCTGGTGGGCGGCGGCACGATCGACGCGCTCGCCGAGCAGCTCGTTGCAGGGGCCGACGCCGCTGGCGACGTGCTTGTGCTGTGCGGGACGACACTGATCACGTGGGGAGTGATCGACGAGTGGTCTGAGGTTTCCGGGTTGTGGACCATCCCGCACACCGCGGCCGGCAAGACGATGATCGGCGGACCGAGCAACGCGGGTGGCCTCTTCCTCGAGCGTGCACGCCGCTGGTTGGGCGAGCGGGCCGCCGCCGACATGAGCGACGTGGCACCGGGGGATCTGCCCGTGTGGCTGCCCTATGTCCGCGGCGAGCGCACGCCGCTGCACCGGCGTGACATCCGCGCCTCGCTCCACGATGCCGCGGTGCATCACGAGGCCGCGCACCTCATGCGCGCGGCCTACGAGGCCGCGGGCTTCGTGGTCCGTCACCACATCGACCTCAGTCGGGCCGCGGGCCTCGAGCCTCGACGCATCGTCGCCACTGGCGGCGGCACGCAGGTGGAGGCATGGATGCGCGCGCTCGCCGACTGCACGGGCTTGCCCGTCGACGTGGCCGCGGTGCCCGAGGGTGCGGCGCTCGGGTCCGCGTTCGTCGCCCGCTGCGTGGCCGGCTTCGAGACGTCGATGACCGACGCCTCGCGCTGGGCACGCACGCGTCTCACGATCGAGCCCGACGCCGACTGGGTCGAGGCCGCGTCGGCGCGCTACGACCGCTTCCGAACCCTCACCGGACAAGCCATCGCACCGATGACCTGAGCTCGGCGGGTCGCGATGTGCCGGGCTCGCCGGCGGGGGTGTGGGGGCAGAGGCTCCGCCGGCGAGCCCCCACCAGGCGAGGAGTGGCTCCGCCACCCCCGAGCGACACGCAGTTCCGTGCGAGCCGCAGGCGAGCACCAGCCCAGCTCCGAGGAGCTCGCCGAAGGCGAGCGACGACGACCGACTAGAGGTACTCGAAGTGCTGCGTCTCCACCATGAGCGGGAGCCGGTAGCGCACGTAGAAGCTGTGGAGCCGGAGCGCGCCGACGTACTCCTCGACGGTCGGCTCGATCAGGTCGACGTCGTCGGGCTCCTTCGCCTTCCACGCAGCGGCGCGCCGCGCCACATCGTGGAAGTCGTCCAGGGTCGCCACAGACATCCCGAAGTGGTCGAGCCGGGGCGCGGTCATGGGGGCGTCTTCTGCGATCAGGAAGACGAACTGCTCATGGCTGTGGGCCCGGAATACGAGGCGTCTGCGGTCCTGCGTGAGGTCGGGGTACTCCTCGAGGCCGAACACGTCGCCGTAGAACGCGACGAGCGCTGCCCGCCCGGTCTCGTCGAGCGCGTCGGGGGCAACCGACATCGCCACATGGTTGAGCCGAGGCGGCTTCGCGAACGCGGGACCAGTCATGGGCGCACCAGCACCTTGCCCGCGAGGCGACCGTCCGCGAGGCCGCGCATCGCGTCGAGGAGACCGTCGAGAGGTACCTCGTCGGGCTCGAGCAGCGCGTCGACGGGCAACGCGCCCGTGGCGAGCAGGTCGAGTGCCTGGTCGAACCCGCCGCCGTCGTAGGTGAACGCACCCGTGATGACGAGCTCGTTCAGCAGGATGCGGTTGGGGTCGAAGCGTGGCGACTCGATCCCCGCGCCGACGAGCACGAGGGTGCCGCCGCGCACGAGCTGTGCGAGGCCGGCCTCCATCGCGCGGGCCTTGCCGGAGCACTCGAGCACGAGATCGACCGCGCCGTCGACGACGAGGCCAGGCTCGGCGATGCTCGGCACCTCGAGGTCGTCGGGATGGATCACACGAGTGGCGCCCACCCTGGCGGCGAGCTCCTGGCGAATCGGCGATGGCTCCGCGCACGTCACGTCGTCGACGCCGAGTGCGCGGAGTGCGGCGATCGTGAGCGCACCGATGGGCCCGGCGCCGAGCACCAGCACGCGCTGCCCGGCCTCTGCCTTGCCCTGGTGGATGCCGTGGAGCGCGACCGCCAGCGGTTCCGTGAGCGCTGACGCTCGCCGATCGAGGCCCGTGGGCATCGGGAGCACCTCGTCGGCGGCCGAGAGCTTGTACGCCGCGAAGCCTCCCTGCTCGGGCCCGATCCCGGGGGTGTCGCGCGTCTCGCACAGCGACGGCCGGCCTGCGACGCACATCGCACATGTGCCGCACCGTACGGTCGGCCCGCCGACCACGACGTCGCCCGGCTGCCACCGAGTGACGGCGTCGCCGACCGCCGCGATCGTGCCGATCCACTCGTGACCCTGCCAGCTGCCCGGCGCACCCCACCCGTCGAGCACCATGTGGAGGTCGCTGCCGCAGATGCCGCACAGCTCGATGGCGACGAGCACCTCGTCGGCTCCGACCGCCGGCACGGCGACCTCGGTCACCTCGAGTCGTCCGGGCCCCTGCAGCACCGCTGCGGCCATGCGCTCAGGCAGATCCCCCATGGGCGCAGCAGCGTAGTTGACGCGAGTGTCAGATGGACGGGTGAACCCCGGCTTCGTCGAACGTGCGCGGAGCGGGACAGGCTCAGCCGGCGAGGAGGGTGGCGGCGCGGTGGGCGAGCGCGGCGAGCGTCAGCGTCGGGTTGTAGCCGGCGGAGGTGACGAACACCGACGAGTCGCACACGAGGAGGTTGTCGACGTCCCAGAGCCGCTGTTCCGGGGACACGACCGAGGACGCGCGGTCACCACCCATGCGCGCCGTGCCCATCACGTGCCGGCTTGCCGGCGCGATGCCCAGCGGGCTCGACGTGGCGTGCAGGTCGATGTCCTCCTGTGGCGGCGACGTGGCCGAGAACGCCACCTCGGCTCCAGCGTCCATCATGATCGCCTCGTGGAGCGGGGCGGCGTACGCCGATGCCGCGAGCTCGTGGCGGTGAGGGGCATAGGTGACACGACCGGCGGGGAGCCCCCACACATCGGTGACCGACGGGTCGAGGTCGACGCGGTTCTGCGCCTGGGGAAGGTCCTCGCCCTGGATGGTGAAGACCCAGAGCCGTCGTCGCAGGGCGCTGTCGGCCATCGACGTGACATGCGCCGCGCCGCGCGGGTAGGTGGCGGCCTCGTCGATCGGTCCGGGCCCCGCGCCGTGCTCGACGACGCCGCCGCGCAACCAGGGCAGACCGGCCTCCTTGGCCGCAGCGCGAAGCGCCGGCGTGTCGATCATGAGGTCGTCGTGGAGGTGCGTCACGCTGCGGCCGCGCTCGCCGCCGGTGTCGCGCGGGAAGATGCCGACCGTGAACGTCTGGAAGTGATAGGTGAGGTAGCGGCCGACGAGATCGCCACCCAGACCGTTGCGCAAGAGCAACCGCGGCGTCTCGAACGCGCCGCACGCGACGACCACGGCACGCGCCGCGCGCAGCTCCACGAGGCGCGGTTCGGGGTACGACGTCAGATCGAGGTACCGCACGCCGGTCGCGCGTCGTCCCGTGGCGTCGAGGAC
>JBQTHC010000149.1:0-10512 GCA_052390255.1 Microthrixaceae bacterium | reverse complement strand
CGGTCATCCTCGCCCTTTCACTTGCTGTTTCGGGGTGTGCGAATGCCGGCCGTAACGATGCCCGCTTGGACGTGGGCGTGGGGCAGGGCGCGGTTGTAGCTCTGTCGCCGGAGGTTGCGGCCCGGTTGGTAAGTGGTCAGCGGCACCTTGCCGCGACTCAGGGCAAGCTCCTCGCGGTCGGGGGGCTCGACGCGGTCACGAACGAGCCCGGATACCTACAGGTCCCAGACTCGGCACTGCTGGTGGACGTTGACACTGGCGAGGCGACGGAGCTTCCCGCTCCGAGGAGCGATGTACCGGTTCATGTTCTTGGCGCAACCGCAGACGCCAACGGATTCCTGGTGCTCGGTGCCCGGTGCGCGAATGGCAATCGCCTGGATGCCCGCGACTGGGGCTGCGAAGGGGGTGCGGCCGTCGCGTTTCGCCTCGATCTCAACGGGGCAGCGAAGTGGCAATCACTCGAACTGCCGGCATCGTTTGAGCAGCGAGAAGCGCAGATGGTCTTCCAGGTCGTCACGCTGGATGTGACGGCGACTGGCAAGGCCTTCGCTCTCGTGCAGAACGGGCCGGCCTCTGAGCCAGGTCGGCCAGCACGGCAGGCCCTCGTACTCGAGGCGGGGTCATGGCACGTCGCAGCGGAGCTCAGCAGTGACCGCTTGCTTGGTGCGTGTGGCGCAGGCGACACGACATACGTCCTACAGGAAACGGGGGCTCAGGCAGGCGGCGTTGCCCTCACGGCGGTTGCGCTGGAGGACGGCGCGCTCACCTCGGTGCACCTGCCGGACCTCTATACCGGCTACGGGGCGACTGCTGTGAGATTGGGTTGCGACGCCTCCGGTCCATATCTGACGACATCGAAGCCTGACGACGTCACGCCACTGACCCTCTACGCCCTGCGCGAGGGTTCGTGGGCTCCGATCGGGGGTGACTGGGCACCGTCGGTTATCGATTCGATCACCTCGGCATCGATCGGCGTCGCGGTGCGAACCTTCCATACCTCGCCGGCGCGCTATGAGATTCGGATGGTGCGGGCGGGTGACACTGCCGCCCGGACGCTCCCGGAGTCGGCTCAGTACAGGACTCTCGTGCCCGAGTTCGGAGGGGACAGCTTCGTCACGGTGGGGCCCTTCCCGGCACCGTTCGCGGAAGAGGACGGCACGCCCGACTCGAAGACTCAGGCGATGACCATCGAACGGGTGAAGCCGTGACCCAACGGTCAGTGCGAGGGAAGATCGCCCTCGCGATCGCCGCCGTGCTCGCAGCTGGCTCCTTGGGCTACGGCTCGAGCGCGGAGCGGAAGAACTCGCGAAGGTGCTCGAGTCGTGCCTCGAGCATCTCGTCGCACAGCGGGTCGCGGCCGAGCGCACCGTTCCAGAACGGAACATCGGAGAAGTATCCGAGGATCGCGCTCGTGCCCGTGATGATGAG
Source organism: Microthrixaceae bacterium (assembly GCA_052390255.1). GTDB lineage: Bacteria > Actinomycetota > Acidimicrobiia > Acidimicrobiales > VFJN01 > VFJN01. The sequence goes on along the minus strand of JBQTHC010000149.1, from coordinate 9,084 downwards.
CTGCTCGCTGTCGTGCTTGCGGAAGCGACCCTCTCCCATCTCGGTGTCGAAGAACGCCACGGCGCGGTCGAAGAACGGCTTCAGCACCGTGCCGAGGTCGACCCCGAGGTGGCCCTGGCCGTCGAGCGCCTCGCGGCGCATGATCCGCACGAAGTCGGGGTTCTCGCGGAAGAAGTCGAACGCGGTCGTGACGACGTGATCCAGCTTCCCCCAACCTTCTTGGTCGCGCACCTCGACGGCCCGCTCCACGCGCGTGACCCAGTCGGACAGTGAGGTCTCGAACACCTCGCGATAGATCGCCTCCTTCGACGGGAAGTGGTGCAGGAGGCTCGGCTTGCGGATCCCGACGCCCGCGGCGATGTCGTTGAGGGAGGTGCCGGAGAAGCCCTGCTCTGCGAAGCAGCGACGCGCCTCGACGAGGATCGCCTCGCGCGTCGAGCGGGCCTGATCGGGCGCGGTCACGCTCGGAGGGTACCCGTGAGGTGGCCCGCGGGGGCTCTTGTAGGGTGACCGGGTGCCCCTCTCAGCGCTCGAAGAGCGAGCCATCAACGTCGTTCGTGGGTTGTCGATGGATGCCCCTCATGCCGCACGGTCGGGTCACCAGGGCACCGCGATGGCGCTCTCGCCGCTCGCGCACGTCCTCTGGACGCGGATCATGAGGTACGACTCGTCCGCGCCGGACTGGCCCGACCGTGACCGCTTCGTGCTCTCTGCGGGCCACGCGTCGATCCTGCTCTACTCGATGCTTCACCTCACCGGATACGACCTCAGCGTCGAGGACCTGAAGGCCTTCCGGCAGTGGGGCAGCAAGACCCCAGGGCACCCTGAGCACGGCCACACCGAGGGTGTGGAGGTGACCACCGGCCCGCTGGGGCAGGGCATCGCCAACGCGGTTGGCCTCGCGCTCGCGGAGCGTTCGCTGCGCAGCCGGTTCGGGTCCGACGTGGTCGACCACCGCACGTTCTGCATCGTGGGCGACGGCGACCTCTCCGAGGGGCTGTCGCACGAGGCCGCCTCGCTCGCGGGTCACCTCGGGCTCGGACGACTCGTGTGCATCTACGACGACAACCACGTGTCGATCGACGGCCCCACCGAGCTGTCCCTCTCGGATGACGCACAGCGTCGCTTCGAGGCCTACGGCTGGCACGTCGAGCACCTCGGTGAGGTGGCCGAGGACGTCGACGCGATCGAGGCTGGGTTGCGGCGTGCGATCGACGTCGAGGACCGCCCCTCGCTCGTGATCATCCGCAGCCACATCGCGTTCCCCTCCCCCACCAAGACCGACGACCCCGCGACACACGGGTACGCGCTCAAGGACGCCGAGATCTCCGCCACCAAGGCGCTGCTCGACCTCCCACACGACGAGGCCTTCTTCGTGCCCGACGACGTCGTCGAGCTCTACCGCGCGGCGGGCGCGCGCGGTGGCGACGACCGTGAGGCGTGGGAGAAGCGGCTCGAGGCGTTCCGCGGCGATCGCGCGGAGCTCGATGCCTGCCTTCGCGCGGAGGGGCTCGCCGGGTGGACCGACGCGCTGCCCACGTGGGAACCGGGCACGATGGTGGCCACGCGCAACGCCAGCGGCGCCTGTCTGCAAGCGCTTGCGCCCGTCGTCCCCGCGCTCGTCGCCGGCGGCGCCGACCTCACCTCGAACACGGGAACGGTGCTGAAGGACCACGGCATCCAGTCCGCGTCGGACCCTGCCGGGCGGCAGATCTACTTCGGCGTCCGCGAGCACGCGATGGCCGCCATCATGAACGGGCTCGCGCTGCACGGCGGCGTGCTCCCCGTCGGCGGCACGTTCCTCGTGTTCAGCGACTACTGCCGACCCTCGATCCGCCTCGCCGCGCTGAGTGGAGCGAAGGTCGTCTACTCCTTCACGCACGACTCGGTGGGCGTGGGCGAGGACGGTCCCACGCACCAACCCGTCGAGCACGTCGCCGCCCTGCGCGCGATCCCGGGCCTCGGGGTGATCCGCCCCGCCGACGCCAACGAGACCGCCGCTGCATGGAAGATCGCGGTCGACCACGCAGGCCCCACGGCACTGATCCTGTCGCGCCAGGACGTGCCCGTCCTCGACGGCACCGCTGGCGCGCCGGTGGAGCTCGGGGGCTACGTCCTGCGCGCCGCTGAAGATCCCGATGTGGTGCTCGTGGGCACCGGCAGCGAGGTCGCCGTGTGCGTCGAGGCCGCCGAGATCCTCGCGGCCGACGGCATCCACGCACAGGTGGTGTCACTGCCGTCATGGGATCGCTTCGCTGCAGCGCCCGACAGCCACCAGGACGCGGTGCTCCCGCCGGAGGTCCCGACGCTGGCCGTCGAGGCGGGAACCAGCTTCGGCTGGGATCGCTGGGCCGACGACGTGGTCGCGATCGATCGCTTCGGGGCCTCCGCTCCTGGTGAGCGCGTGCTCGCTGAGCTCGGCTTCACGCCCGAGAACGTCGCCGCACGAGCGCGAGCGCTGATCGACGAGCTCGAGGAAGAAGGCTGATGGGCGCGCAACCCATCAACCGCCTCCAAGCGCTGCACGCCGCAGGGCAGAGCCCCTGGCTCGACAACCTCCGACGCGGCTGGCTCACGACCGGCGAGCTCGAGCGCTGGGTGGACCGCGGCATCCGCGGCCTCACGTCGAACCCTTCGATCTTCCAGAAGGCGATCAGCTCGGGCCCTGACTACGACGAGCAGTTCGGCGACCTGGTGTCCTCCGGCACCGCGGTCGCCGACGCGTACTGGGACCTCGTCACCACCGACATCCACGGCGCGCTGCAGCTCCTCCGCCCCGTCTACGACGCAAGCGACGGGATCGACGGGTTCGTCTCGGTGGAGGTTGCCCCGGAGCTGGCTCGCGACTCGCACGGCACCGAGGAGGCGGCGCGCTCGCTCCACGAGTCGATCGCCGCACCGAACCTGTACGTGAAGATCCCCGGAACCCACGAAGGCCTCGACCCCATCCGCACGATGATCGCTGAGGGCCGCAGCATCAACGTCACGTTGATCTTCAGCCTCGACCGCTACACAGAGGTGATCGAGGCGTACCTGAGCGGGTTGGAGGCACACCCCGGCCACCTCTCGTCGGTCTCGAGCGTGGCGAGCTTCTTCGTCTCCCGGGTCGACACGGAGGTCGATCGCCGACTCGAGGAGATCGGCACGCCGCAGGCCCTGGACCTGCGTGGACGCACCGCCGTCGCGCAAGCACAGATGGCGTACCAGCGCTTCACCGAGGCGTTCCGCGGACCGCGCTGGGACGCGCTCGCCGACCGCGGGGCGCGCGTGCAACGGCCGCTCTGGGCATCGACCTCCACCAAGAACCCCGCCTATCCGGACACCCGCTACGTGGATCAGCTGATCGGCCCCGACTCGGTCAACACGATGCCGGAGGAGACGATCGACGCCTTCATGGCGCACGGCGTCGTCGCGCGCACCGTGGATGCCGACCCGGGTGCCGCCGCGGACGTCCTCGCCGCTGTCGAAGATGTCGGGGTGGACCTCGAGGAGGTCGCCGAGGTGCTCGAGGACCAAGGCGTGGCAGCGTTCGCCAAGGCCTTCGACGAGCTCATCGATGCCCTCGACACGAAGGCCGACGCGCTGCGGGCGGGGGGCTGACCGGAGCGTGCACGGAGATCTCGTCGTCGTCGACGACGTCCCGGGCGAGTTCGCCGAGCGCGTCATCGAAGCGTTCCACGCGCGCCCGAACGACGGCTTCTCGCTCGCGGTCTCTGGTGGCCCCACCGCGCGGGCGTGCTACGAGCGCCTCGCCGACGACGCCGGCTCGCAGATCGACTGGTGGAAGGTCGACGTCTACTGGGGTGACGAGCGCTGCGTCCCGCACGACTCCCCCGACTCCAACTACCACCTCGTGCGCGAGTCGCTGCTCGAGCAGGTCGGCGCGGTGAACGCCACCTACCCGATGTTCTGCGACGAGGGCGCCGACCCGTACCAGCTGCGCCTCGGCGAGCTCGGCCGGCTCGACGTGGTGCACCTCGGCCTCGGCGCCGACGGGCACGTCGCGTCGCTGTTCCCCGGCTCATCCGCGATCGAGGCCGACCCCGGTCGTCTCGTGGTGATGAACGAGGACCCGACCCAGACGAACCCACACCCGCGCATGACCTTCACGCTCGCGGGCATCGCCCGTGCCCGGCTCGTCCTCGTGACCGTGAGCGGCGCCGCGAAGCGCGACGCGCTCGCGCGCATCGTCTCCGGAGATGCCTCGTGCCCTGGCACGCACGTCAACGCCGACAGGGTGCTCTGGATCGCGGATCCCGCCGCCGCGGGCTGAGCCCGGGCCGGGGTCGCAACGCCGAAGCGATCAGGGGCGACGATAGGGTGCCGCCATGCCCGGCCCGCCCTCGCCCGCCACCGAGCTCCTGGCACTTCCGCTCCCCGAGCTCATGGCACGGGCACGAGCGATCCGTGACGACGCGCACGGCCGCCGCGTCACCCTCTCCCCGAAGGTCTTCATCCCGCTCACGATGCTGTGCCGCGACCGTTGCGGCTACTGCACCTTCGCCCAGCCGCCCGCCCGTCTCGCCGCGCCCTACCTGACTCCCGAGCAGGTGCTCGCGATCGCCACTGCGGGTGCGAAGGCAGGCTGCCACGAAGCGCTCTTCACCCTTGGCGAGGCACCCGAGGACCGCTACCCGATCGCCGCCGATTGGCTCGCTGACCACGGGTACGCAAGCACCGTCGACTACCTCGTGGCGATGTGCGCGCTGGTCCTCGAGGAGACCGGGCTCCTGCCGCACGCCAACGCGGGTGCGCTCAGCGGTGAGGAGCTCGGCCGGCTGCGCACGGTCGCACCGAGCCAGGGGATGATGATCGAGTCGCTGCGCGCCGATCTCGATTGCCATCGCGGCGCCCCCGACAAGGACCCCGCGCGCCGCCTCGCCACGCTCGAGGCGGCCGGCGCGGCACAGATCCCCTTCACCACCGGGATCCTGGTGGGCATCGGCGAAGCGGCAGCCGACCGTGTCGAGGCCCTCGAGGCGATCGCAGCATCGCACCGACGCCACGGCCACGTGCAGGAGGTGATCGTCCAGAACTTCCTCCCGAAGGCCGGCACCGCGATGCACCTCGCCGCCCCCTGCCCCGCCGACGAGTACCTGCAGGCGATCGCGCTCGCGCGCCTGATCCTGCCGCCGGAGGTGCACCTCCAGGCACCACCGAACCTCTCCGACGACTTCGGCGTGCTGCTCGAAGCCGGCATCGACGACTGGGGCGGCGTGTCCCCCGTCACCGCAGACCACGTGAACCCGGAGCGGCCCTGGCCCGCGCTCGATCGTCTCGGCGAGGTCACCGAGGCGCGCGGGTTCACGCTCGCGCCGCGGCTCACGATCTACCCGCGCTACGCACTGGAGCCGGACCGCTGGCTCGACCCGACGATGCGCTTCCGCGTGCTGGACCGGAGCGACGCGGAAGGGCTCGGACGCGACGATCCGGGCGGCGTCTTCCCCGAGCAGATCAAGGCCGCGGTGGAAGCCGGAACAGGTGCGGAGGTGGTGCAGATCGGCCGTCGGAACACGGCCTGGTACTCGGGCGCCCCGGCCGATCCGGTGACCCTCGTGCCGGGTCGACCGCGCGACGGCTGGTGCGGACCCGTGGGCGATGTGCTCGAAGGCGTCCTGAGCGGCCAGGAGGTGGGAGAGGACGAGATCGTCACCCTGTTCGCGGCGCGCGGCGCCGAGGTCGCAGCGGTGGCACAGGTCGCCGATGAGCTGCGGCGGGCCTCGATCGGCGACGCCGTCACCTACGTGCGCAACCGAAACATCAACTACACGAACGTGTGCACGTTCAAGTGCCGGTTCTGCGGCTTCTCGAAGGGGCCGCTGTCCCTGAACCTGCGCGGCACCCCGTACCTGCTCACCCTGGAGGACATCCAGGCGAGGGTGATCGAGGCCGTCGAGACAGGAGCCACAGAGGTGTGCCTGCAAGGCGGCATCCACCCCGACTTCGACGGCGACTACTACATCGACGTGGCGCGCGCCGTGCAGGAGGTCGCGCCCGACATCCACATCCACGGCTTCACAGCGCTCGAGGTCACCGAGGGCGCGCGGCGCCTCGGCGAGCCCCTCGCCGACTACCTCCGCCGCGCGATGGCGGCCGGCTTGAAGACGCTCCCGGGAACCGCAGCGGAGATCCTCGATGACCCGGTGCGGGCCCTGCTGTGCCCCGACAAGATCACCACCGACGAGTGGCTCCACGCGCACCGCACCGCGCACGAGGTGGGCCTCCGCTCGAACGTCACGATCATGTTCGGCTCTGTCGAGCAGCCACGTTCGTGGGCACGACACATCGTGCGCACCCGCTCGCTCCAGAAGGAGACCGGCGGCTTCACCGAGTTCGTGCCGCTCCCGTTCGTGCACATGGCGGCGCCGATCTACCTCCAGCACAAGGCGCGGCGCGGCCCGACGTTCCGCGAAGCGCTCCTCATGCACGCGGTCGGCCGGATCGCCTATCGCGGCTGGATCGACAACATCCAGGTGTCGTGGGTGAAGATGGGCCGCGGCGGGGCGATGCAGATCCTGCAGGCGGGCGCGAACGACCTCGGCGGCACGCTGATGGACGAGAACATCTCGCGCGCCGCGGGCGCCGCGCACGGGACGATGATGGACGAGGACGGCTTCCGCAGCTGGGTGGAGCCGCTCGGACGCACCCTCGAGCAGCGCACCACGCTCTACGGGCGTCCCGAGACGGCCAGCGTCTCGTCGTCCACCGCCGACTGACAGACCACACGACTGCGCCGGCGCTCCGCACGTCGTACGGCTATGGGCCGGAGGTGATCGTCCAGGTCACGGTGCTCACGTAGGTCCGCCCATAGGCGGCTGCGGGTATGCGAAGCGTGAGGGTCGACCCCGAGAACGAGTACGTACCGGTCCCTGTTCCGACGGCCGCGCTCGCCAGGGTTGCCGTGGACCCGTCGATGCCGACTGCGGCGCTCATGGTGGGCGCTGTTCCGGGACCGCTCGCCGTGGGGCTGGACTGGTCGAGCGAGCCGAGTGGCAGCGTCTTTGGGTCGAGCGCACAGGTGCTCAACAGCAGCTGTTCGCAGAACTGGGTGGCAGACACGGAGACTCGCCAACCCTCGGCCGTGACTCTGACGTCGCTCACGGTGAAGGCGCTCACCGCCGCGGTGGTGGTCCGCGGCGTGCCGTCCATGGTGACCGGCGCGAAGTCGCCGACGGTGGGCGCGATCAGGGTGAGGCCGACGATCTGGGCGTCGGCTGGCGGGATGGTGAGCGTGGCGATCACGGCGGTGACGGCGATGGCCGAGCCAGCCCGGGACCACCACGCGCGGTTCACTTCAGGTGTGAGGCCGAGTATTCGGTCGAGCGTTGCCTGCGCCACCACATGGTCACCGCCACCAGCGCCCCCACTGCCACGACGGCAGCCACGCTCAGCGCGAGCGGTGGGCCACCCCGATCGTCGCTGGCGGGGGTCGACTCCGTGGGCACCACCCGGTTCTCGAGGTCGGCCTGTTCGACCTTGCCGACGTCGAAGGCGCCTTCCCAGGCAGCGCTCTGGTCGCCGTAGTCGATGGTGACCTTCGCCTGGTAGGTGCCCGAGCCCGGTGTCTTCGTCCACACCACCGGATAGACGAAAGAGGTGGCCGGCACGACCGTGTCGATGTCGAAGTCGGCGCTGAACGACGACGGCCCCGACAGCGTGATGTGTCCGCGGCCCTTCGTCAGCCCCGTGCCCTCGTTGGAGATTCCCACCATCAGGTTGAGGCCGTTGGGTCGCGCCTCTGTGGTCACGCCGGACACCACGAGGCGCGGTTCCGCGGGCCCGGGCAGCAGGATCTGCACCGCCAACGCTCGACGGCTCTCGATGTACAACGCTGCCCCCGCCTTGCCGTCGGTCTCGACGGGCTCGGTGGTTTGGCTTTGGGGGCTGTAGGCGATGATGCCTGCCAGGTGGACGCCAGGGCGGGCGCCCTCGGGCACCGAGATCTCGAACGCCACGTCCCGGCTCGTGCCGGCGGGCAGCCGCACCTCGGTTGAGGACAGCGCGATCCAGGTCCCGTCGGCAGTCGGCGTCGATCCAGTCGCTCCGTAGGCCACCCCACCCTGCTGCGCAGTCGTCGCGTCGACCGCCGCGAGTCGCACTTCGGCGTCCGTGCCGGTCTCGTTCGAAACCCGAATCGACTGGGTGGCCGTACCACCTGGCGCGAGCTCCAAGCTGAAGTACCCGTTCTCCACCGCCGAACCGGGCGCCGGCTCGACGCCGAAGGTGTCAGCAGTCTGGGCTGCCGCGACCAACGCTCCCAGGGCAGTGATGGCGACGAACGTGCAAAGCCCGGCGATGACGCCGGGCTTTGCGCTGCGACTCCGACCCACGGCCGTACTACGGACCGGTGGCAATGGTGTAGGTGATCGTGCTCACGTAGGTCTTAGCGTAGACGTTGGCGGCCAAGCTGAGCGTGGCCAGCGACGTCCCGAAGTTGTAGGTGCCCATGCCGTTCGACACCGCTGCGCTGGCCAGCGTGCTGGTGGCACCGTCCACCCCGGCGATCGCGCTGACGGTCGGGACTGTGCCGCTGCCGGTCCCGGCGGTGACCGTCGGGGCAGCCGCGGCGAGGCTGCCCACCGGGAGCGTCTTGCCCGCCACGACGCAGGTGGCGCCCGACAGCTGCTCGCAGAACTGCGTCCCTGCCACCGAGATGCGCCAACCAACGCCGGTGCCCCGGGCGTCGGTGGCGGAGAACGTGGGGATGGTGGCCGTGGTGGTCTGCGCCGCTCCGCTCAACGTCACCCCCGCGAAGTTCGGCGGCACGGGAGACGTCAGCGACAGCGAGCCGCCGGTGATCACGACCGTCGGGCTGCCGTCCGCCCAGGCCGAAGGAGCACTGAAGATCGCCAGTGCCGCAGTCATTGTCGCGATGATGACTCGCCTACCGAATCGCCTGTGCGTCATCTCGGGGGGTCCTTCCAGATGGTTGTCCGTCGTCCGCCAACCATCGGCAACCCCGCGCTGGGAGTCGATGACCATTAACAGAATGGACACCTCGGGCCACTCACCGATGGCCCGAGCCGTCACTTGAGCGCGCCGCTCCACTGGCACCAGCAGGCCAGGGCGAAGCTCCCATCGGTC
>JBQTHC010000148.1:0-6650 GCA_052390255.1 Microthrixaceae bacterium | reverse complement strand
GGGGGGGGGGCCAAAAAAATGGGGGGGCCATCGGGGGGCGGGGGGCCGTGGGTTCGCCCCCCCCCCCCCCGGCGGGGTCAGGTTCCGGTGTGGACGGGGTGGCCGGCGTCGAGCCAGTCCTGCTTGCCGCCGGCGTAGCGGAGCACGTTGCGGTAGCCGCGCCCCTCGAGCAGGGTGGCCGCGAGCGCGGATCCGGTGCAGGCCAGGTCGGTGCAGTACACGATGACCTCGGCGTCGAGGTCATCGCCGAGCTGCTCGAGCGCCCCTTCCGGGTCGTCGATGCGTCCATGGATCGCGCCCGGGATGTGCCCGACCTCGTAGAGCCCGGGGCCCTGGGCGTCGAGGAGGCGCACGGGCCCGGCCTCGAGCTTCTCGAACAGCTCGTCGCGGTCGATGTCGCGTGCCATCAGTGGGCCCTCGCCCCGAAGTCGGCCGTGTCGGCGACCACGGTGTAGGTCTCCCACGGGACGCCATCGGGATCCTGGGTCCAGACCTTGTCCTGCGTGGCGTAGCAGCAGGTGTGGGTGTCGTCGACCTTGAACGGCAGGCCAAGCGCGGCCAACCGGTGCGTCGCGGCGACGACGGCTTCGGTGTCGGCGACCTCGATGCCGACGTGGTTGATCGTGCCCGGTTCGCCCTCGTCCTCGATGACGATGAACTTGAGAGGCGGGTCGGCGACGACGAAGTTCGCGTACCCCGGCCGATGCTTGGCCGGCTCCACGCCGAACAGCTTCGAGTAGAACCCGACGGCGGCTTCGACGTCACGTACGTTGATGGAGATCTGGAACAGGGACACGTGGTTCTCCTCTTCTTGATTTACATGAACTCATGTAATACTGTAGGGGCGTGAACGAGTTGTCAACCCTCAAGCCGAAGAATCCCTGCAGCCTCGCCGAACGGTCCCTCATCGACGGGCCCACCGCCGGCTCGCTCGAGGCGCTCTTCAAGGTGCTCGCCAACGAGAACCGGCTGCGGCTGCTGCACGCGCTCGAGCGCGCCGGTGAGCTGCCGGTGAGCGAGCTTGCCGACGGTGTGGGCATGAGCGTCCAGTCGGTCTCCAACCAGCTCCAACGTCTGGTCGACCAGAGGGTCCTCACCTCCCGGCGCGACGGCAACCACGTCTGGTACCGGATCATCGACCCCTGCGTCACGGGCCTCCTCGACCTCGGGCTCTGTCTCATCGAGGAGAACCGGGCTCGCTGAGCCTGCGATCGACAGGGATTCGATCCAGCGCACGCGGGTGCCGCCCGCCGCGGCGTCGGCGGCGGCGTCGGCGTCGGCCCCCCGGCCTGACCCGTCTCGCGACTCGTGCTTGACAATCAACTAGCGTCGTTCGATACTCCGAATGATGTTAGATCAGCCTGTCAGGGATCGGCGAGCCGAACGCCATGCGGCCACGAAGGCCGAGATCCTCGACGCCGCCTGGGAGCAGGTGCGTGCGAACGGCCTCGCAGCCCTGTCCCTTCGGGACCTGGCCCGCAGCGTCGGGATGCAGCCGCCGTCGCTGTACAGCTACTTCGACTCGAAGAACGCCATCTACGACGCCATGTACGCGCAGGGCGCGCAGCAGTTCGTCGACCAGCAGCAGGCGTCGATGCCGACACCCGACGACCCGCTCGATGCGCTCAAGGCCATGATCCACTTCTTCGTCGAGTTCTGCGCGGCCGACTTCGCCCGCTACCAGCTGCTGTTCCAGCGAACGATCCCCGGGTTCGAGCCCTCACCGGAGTCGTTCAGGATCTCCCAGGACAACCTGGCAGAGCTCGCTGAGTTGCTCGCGCGCTGCGGGGTCCGTGGTCAACCGATGCTCGACCTGTTCACCGCTCTGGGTACCGGTCTGGCGGACCAGCAGCTCTCCAACGATCCGGGGGGAGATCGCTGGATCCGGTTGATCGACGAGGCGGTCGAGATGTTCTACGAGCACATCACCAAGAAGGCCAAGCAGCCAGCGAAGGGAAGGCGAACAAGATGATGACAGCGACACCTGTCGAGACGATCCCCCCGATCACGCGGGGAGAGGTCGAAGAGCTGGCGAGAACCGAGTACGCGCGGGTCGCTGACCAGCTGCGGTCGCTCACACCGGACGACTGGTCGAAGCCCACCGACTGCTCGCTGTGGGACGTGCGCGCGATGGCGGGTCACAGCACCGGGATGCTCTCGACCTTCACCGGCTATCGCACCCTGATGCGTGAGATGAGCGCGGCCAGCAAGGGGGCGAAGCGATCGGGACAGCCCATGATCGACGCGCTGACAGCGAAGCAGGTGGCGGACCATGCCGACCTGTCGACGTCCGAGCTGATCACCAAGATCGACGAGGTCGGACCGCGGGCGGCGCGGTGGCGGGCGACGAGGCCCTCCCTGTTCCGCAGGATGCCGATCAAGGAGGAGGTGGGCGGCAAGCAGGAGACGTGGCGCATGGGCTTCCTGCTCGACCTCATCCTCACCCGCGACCCGTGGATGCACCGCGTCGACATCGCCCGGGCTACCGGTCTCGAGCTGGAGCTGACCGGCGACCATGACGGACGCATCGTCGCCGACGTCGTCGCCGAGTGGGCTCGGCGGCACGGTCAGGCGTTCGTCCTCACGCTGACAGGCCCCGCCGGGGGCACGTACGTGTTGGGAGACAACGGTGCGCACATCACCATCGACGCGATCGAGTTCTGCCGCACGCTCTCGGGCCGGGCCACGGGCACCGGCCTGCTCACCCAGGAGGTTCCGTTCTGATGGAGACCCGCGTCACCGAGGTTGCCGACGGCGTCCACCAGCTCGCCACGTTCGTCGGCGCACCGGTCGGCTTCAACCAGTACCTGGTGGTGGCCGACGAGCCGCTCCTGTTCCACACCGGCATGCGCCAGATGTTCCCCCTCGTCGCCGCTGGCGTGGCGAAGGTCCTGCCCCCGGAGACGCTCCGCTGGGTCGGGTTCGGTCACGTCGAAGCAGACGAGTCCGGGTCGATGAACGACTGGCTCGGGGTCGCGCCGCACGCCACGGTCGTGCAGAGCGAGATCGGTTGCATGGTGTCGATCGGCGACCTTGCCGACCGCCCGCCACGCCCGTTCGCCGACGCTGAGAAGCTCGACATCGGCGGCCACATCGTCCAATGGTTCGACACGCCCCACGTGCCCCACGCGTGGGAAGCGGGCGTGCTCTACGACGCCACGACCAAGACGCTGTTCTGCGGCGATCTGTTCACCCGGCACGGTGAGTACGAAGCGTCGACCACCGCCGACATCGTGGGTCCTGCCGTGCAGGCCGAGGACGAGGCTCCCGGGTCGCTGTCACTGCACCCCTCCAGCGGCGCCACGATCCGCCGGCTCGCGGAGCTCGACATCGACACGCTCGCGCTGATGCACGGTCCGGCGTTCAACGGTGACTGCCGCGGCGCGCTGCTCGACCTCGCCGACGACTTCGATCGGCGCCTCGCTCTCCTCGGCTGACCCGGCATCATGCACGCGGCGGTGCTGCGCCGGACCCTCACCCATGTCGGGTCGCCCGTGGTGGAATGGGTGGTCGTGGAGGTCGACACCGCGTCGCAACTCGAAGAGCGCGCCCGCTCGTTGCATGCGCAGGGCGACTATCGGGGCTCGCTTCAGGCGTACGAGGAGGCGTTCGCCGCCTATCGAGATCGCGGTGATCTGCTCGCGGCCGCTCGGGCGGCCCGGACGGTGGGGTGGTTCCGAGGGTGGGTGTTCGGTGAGTGGGCCGTCTACCAGGGGTGGGCTGGACAGGCGTCGCGCCTGTTGGAGCAAGCCGGTGACCCCCGGGCCCAGGGCTGGATCCGCTTCGAGCAGGCCCGGAGGGGCGTCGACCTGGACGCGCAGCGCCGCTTGTACTTGGAGGCCATCGGTCTCGGCCGTTCGACCGGCGACACAGATCTGGAGTGCGATGCCACGGCGTCGCTGGGAATGATGCTGGTCTTCAGCGGCTTGGTCGAAGAGGGCATGGCGCATCTCGACCAAGCGCTGGCGGCGATCTGCGGCGGTGGCGTCCGGGAGCTCCCCGTGATCGAGGGTTGCCTGTGTGGGTTGCTCAACGCGTGCGAGCGGACCCAGGACGTCGATCGGGCTCAGCAGTGGCTCGGCGCCGCCGACGACGTGATCCGTCGCGGCAACCTCCTGGCGGTCGCGGGCTACTGCCGGGCGCACTACGCGGGGATCCTCATCGCGGCTGGCCGGTGGGAGGACGCGGAGTCCGAGCTGCGCACGGCGATCGACCTGCTCGAAGAGCGGGTTGCGCTGCGGCAGTCGGCGGTGTGCCGGCTCGCCGAGCTCCGGGTGCGGCAGGGTCGGACCGAGGACGCTGCGCAGCTCCTCGACGGGCTCGGTGACCACGAGGATGCCGCCGTGCCGCTCGTGCGCCTTCACTTAGCGCGCGACGAGCCCGCCGTCGCGCTCGAGCTCTTGGATCGCTTGCTCGCGAATGGCGAGCTCCCGGACTACGACGAGGGGCGGCTGCGTGCGCTGGCCGTCGAGTGCCTCGTGCGCGTGGAGAGGATCGACGACGCGAGAGGGCACAGCACCCGAATGACCGCGCTGGCGGACGGTCAGTCCAGCGCGGCGCTTCGCGCGCTGGCAGCGGCGGCCCGGGCGAACGTCTGCGTCGCGAGCGGCGACGACGACGCGCGTTCGTGCTGGCACGAGGCGATCACGCTGTTCGGCACAGCGCAGATGCCCGTGGAGGTAGCGGAGGCTCGACTCGGGCTGGCGAAGCTCTTGGCCGCAGACCGCCCCGACGTCGCGTTGGCTGAGGCGTCCGCCGCGTTCGACGTGTTCGATCGGGTCGGTGCGGTCAGCCGAGCTGACGAGGCGGCCGCGCTGCTGCGTGCGGGGGGAGCACCGGCTCGAACCGGTCCGAAGCGCAATGCCGGCCTGACCAAGCGCGAGGAGGAGGTCCTCGCGCTGGTCGGTCACGGGCTCACCAACGCCGAGATCGGTGTCCGGCTCTTCATCAGCGCCAAGACCGTCGAGCATCACGTTGGTCGTCTGCTGGCGAAGCTCGGTCTGCGAAGCCGCACCGAGGCAGCCGCCTACGCGGCGCGTCAGCGGCGCGGTAGCGATCAGGGGTGGACTAGGGGATAGCCCCGACGCTCCTCAGCTGCGAACGTGCGACGTTCTGCTCGTACGCCACGAGAGGAGCAGAACATGACAGCGATCGCCAACGTCGAGATGGCAGAGGTCTGGGACGGCGAGGAAGCCGACGAGTGGATCGCCAACGCCGACCGCTACGACGCCACCGACCGCTGGATCAACGAACGCTTCCAGGCCGAGACAGCCATCGAGGCCACCGACCGTGTACTCGACGTCGGCTGCGGCACCGGCAAGTCCAGCCGTGATGCCGCCCGCCGCGCGCATGACGGCTCGGTGACGGGCGTCGACCTGTCGTCTCGAATGCTCGACGACGCCCGCCGGCGCAGCGCCGACGACGGGTTGACCAACGTCGAGTTCCTCCACGCGGACGCTCAGGTGCATCCGTTCGAGCCCGGGACCTTCGACGTTGCGATCAGCGTGTTCGGCGCCATGTTCTTCGCCGATCCTCCCGCCGCGTTCGCCAACATCCGACGCAGCCTCCGCCCAGGCGGCCGCATCGCCTTCCTGTCGTGGCAGGCGTTCGAGCACAACGAATGGCTCGTGACGCTGTTCGATGCCCTCGCCGCGGGACGCGACCTGCCGACACCGGCCGCGGGCGAGCCAGGCCCGTTCGGCCTCGCGGACGCCGAGGCCGTGAGCACCTTGCTGCGCGAGGCGGGGTTCGTCGACGGTCACCTGACCTCGATCTCAGCGCCGATGTGGCTCGGGAAGTCGGTGGACGATGCCTGGGCGTTCGTGGCGGAGATGGGACTCGTCCGAGGGCTCACCGACAACCTCGACGACGCGAGCCGCGAGCAGGCGATGACCGAGCTCCGCCGACGCATCAGCGCCAACGTGACGGCCGACGGCGTGACCCTCGGGTCAGCGGCGTGGCTCATCACCGCCCGTCAGCCCTGACCCGATGCGCGGAGACGACCTATGAGGGGGTCCGTCTAGCTTGGTGGTGGATACCCCGGGGGGTACTGGTACCCTGCCCCTCCAGGGACCGGCGGCCGTGCCGGTTCGCCCGCTGAGGAGGCGTGCCGCATGAGCATCACCGTGGAACGGACGACCCGGTCCGCTGGCGAGTCGAACGGGACCGAGGGCTGGTTCGCCCGGCTGGCCAGGTTCTCCGCCAGGCGGCGACGGCCGGTCATGGTGGCGTGGCTGGTCGCCGTGCTGGCGGCAGCACCGCTCGCGCTCGGTCTGAGCGGCGCCCTGTCGGGCGCCGGGTGGGAGGCGCAGGGCTCGACCGCGCAACGGGTGCGCGACGAGCTGCGGGCCGACTTCCCCGGCCTCGGTGCGGAGGCAGCCGTCGTCGTCTACCACCAGCGGTCGCAGATCGCCGATGATCCCTCCGGACTGCACCGCCTGGTCGCCGACCTCCAGGGCGTGGAGGGCGCAGCGCGGGTGGTCGATCCGTTGGCGCAGCCTGCTGAGGCGGGCCTGGTGTCGCCGGACGGTCGGACCGCGCTGATCCCGGTTGCGCTTGCTGGCGCGGACGACGCAGCGCTGCCGGAGGCGGCGGGGGCCCTCATCGACCACGTCGAGGGGGTGCAGCTCGCGCCCGGTGCGACCGCTGAG
>JBQTHC010000147.1:0-12135 GCA_052390255.1 Microthrixaceae bacterium | reverse complement strand
ACCGAGGGGAGACCCGACGCGCGTCGTCCTTGGCAGCGCCCCCGATCGCGCGCGCGTGCGTCCATGCCTCGAGCGATCGGGCGATCTTGGCGCCGTCCTGACAGAGCTCGGGGGGCTCGGTCATCTCCAGGTGCTCGTCGAGGGCGGAGCACGGGTTGCCCATGCCTTCCACAACGCGGGGCTGGTGAACCGCTACGTGCTGTACCTCGCGCCCGTGCTCTTCGGGGGCGACGACGGAGCAGGCGTGTTCGCTGGACCCGGCGCGCAGACCGTTGGCGACGTCTACCGCGGGACGATTCGTCGGGTCGCGGCGCTGGGCAGCGACCTTCGCGTCGATCTCGTCCCCCAGGCGGAGGTGCGGTAGATGTTCACGGGCATCGTCGAGGAGCTCGGAAGCGTCGTCTCCCGCGAGGGACCTCGGCTGCGAATCGCGGCCGAGGTCGTGCTCGAGGACGTGTCGCTCGGCGCGTCGATCGCCGTGAACGGGTGCTGCCTCACGGTCGTGGCGTGGGATCCCTCGGCGCGATGGTGGGAGGCCGATGTGGTGGAGGAGACCTACCTCCGCACGGCCCTCGGCGCCCTCACGCCCGGTGATCGGGTCAACCTCGAACGTCCAGTGCGGTTGAGCGATCGGCTCGGGGGCCATCTCGTGCAGGGCCACGTCGACGCCGTCGGCGAGATCACGCGAGCGGCCCCCGACCTCTGCGTCCGAACCGAGCGCGAGCTCCTGCGGTTCGTCGTGCACAAGGGATCGATCACGATCGACGGCATCAGTCTCACGGTCGTCGACGCGATGGACGACTCGTTCACCGTTGCGGTGATCCCGCACACGATGGAGGTGACGACGCTCGGGCACAAGGGCGTCGGCGCCCTGGTGAACCTGGAAGTTGATGTGACCGCCAAGTACGTCGAGCGACTGCTCGCCTGGAAGGATTCCTGACATGCCCTTCGCACGCATCGAGGACGCGGTTGCCGCGTTCGGACGAGGAGAGATCCTCGTGGTCGTCGACGACGAGGACCGCGAGAACGAAGGTGACCTCATCATGGCGGCGCAGTTCGCGACACCGGAGAAGGTCGCCTTCTTCCTGCACCACACCTCGGGCTACCTCTGCGCGCCGATCACCGCGGAGCGTGCCGCGGCGCTCGACCTGCCCCTGATGGTGGCGCAGAACACCGAGAGCCAGCGCACCGCGTTCCTCGTCACCGTGGACTACCGACACGGCACCTCCACCGGGATCTCGAGCCACGATCGCTGCGCCACGATCCGTGCCTTGTGCAACCCGGGGACCCGTCCCGCCGACCTGGCACGCCCCGGCCACGTCAACCCCCTGATGGCCAGAGAGGGGGGCGTGCTCAAGCGTGCTGGTCACACCGAGGCGACGATCGACCTCTGCCACATGGCAGGGCTGTACCCGGCCGGGTTGCTGTGCGAGATCGTCGACGACGACAAGCGCGACATGGCTCGCGTCCCCGAGCTCGAGCAGTTCGCTGCGAAGCACGGACTGCTCATGATCTCGATCGCCGACCTCGTTCGGTACCGGCGCCAGAACGAGAAGCTGGTGCGGCGCATCGCCGAAGCGCGGATCCCCACTCGCTGGGGCGACTTCACCTGCTACGCGTACGAGTCGCTCCTCGATGGCGAGCAGCACATCGCGCTGGTGAAGGGTGCGGTGTCAGGTGAGCACGACGTGCTCGTTCGCGTGCACAGCGAGTGCCTCACCGGGGATGTGTTCGGCTCCCTTCGCTGCGACTGCGGCGTCCAGCTCGACTCCGCGATGCAGCTCATCGCGGAGGCGGGTCGCGGGGCGATGGTGTACCTCCGCGGGCACGAGGGACGAGGTGTCGGCATCGGCCACAAGATCCGTGCGTACAGCCTTCAGGAGAAGGGTCGCGACACCGTCGAGGCGAACCTCGAGCTCGGGCTGCCCTCGGACAGCCGTGAGTACGGCATCGGTGCGCAGATCCTCGTCGATCTCGGGATCACCACGATGCGGGTGATCACCAACAACCCGAGCAAGTACGGCGGTCTCGAGGGGTTCGGCCTGGAGATCACCGAACGGGTGCCGACGGTGGTCGCCGCCAACCCGGAGAACATCGCCTACCTGCGCACCAAGCGGGAGAAGATGGGCCACCTCCTCGAAGGCCTCGAGGACGTGCCGTGACCGAAGGCGACAAGCGGGCCTCGACGCCCTCGGGACTCCACGGGAAGGGCCTGCGCATCGGCGTGGTCCGGGCACGTTGGAACGCCCACATCGTCGATCGACTCGCACTGGGCGTGGGTCGCGGGCTTGCCGCGCTGGATGTCGATCCTGCTGACGTGATCGACGTCACGGTCCCGGGCAGCTTCGAGCTCCCCATGGGCGCTCGCATCCTCGCCGGATCGGGGCGCGTGGATGCGGTCGTGTGCCTCGGGTCGGTCATCCGAGGTGAGACCACCCACTACGACCTCGTGGCAGGCGAGGCAGCCGCGGGGATCCAGCTCGTGCAGATCGAGACCGGGGTGCCCGTGGCCTTCGGGATCCTCACCACAGAGGACGAGGCCCAGGCGCTGGCGCGCTCCGAAGGTCCCGGCGGGCACAACGTCGGCGAAGACGCGGCCGTCGTCGCGGTCGAGATGGCGCGACTCGCTGAGCGGTTCGAGCGGCAGCCATGACGATGCGCCGTCCGGCTGCGCTCCTCGCCGTCCTCGCGCTCACCGTGGGTGCGTGCAGCTCGGGCGGTGGCGGTGCCGTCACCACCACGACGCAGCCGACCTCATCCTCGACCACCGCCCCGGCCACGGAGGCGCTGCGCATCGTCGTCACGAACGACGACGGGATCGATGCGCCGGGGATCGACGCCCTCGCCACTGCGCTCGCCGCGCTCGATGGTGTCGAGGTCAGCATCGTCGCTCCGGCGACGAACCAGAGCGGCACCTCCGACAAGTCGACGGTGGGTGGGGCGCCGCATCGCTCTTCGGCGACCCGCAGCGGGACGGCGGGGACCGCCGTGGATGGCTTCCCTGCCGACGCGGTCAACGTTGCGCTCGACGAGCTGCACCTCACGCCGGACCTGGTCGTGTCCGGGATCAACCGAGGACAGAACCTCGGGCCTGTCGCGTACGTGTCGGGCACCGTCGGGGCGGCCCGCACTGCAGCGCGCCGTGGGATCCCGGCGCTCGCAGTGAGCGCTGGCACCGGGGAGGACGCCGACTACGCGTCGGCGGCGAAGCTCGCCGTTGCCTGGGTGGTCGAGCACCGGGCGGCGCTCCTGTCCGACACGGTGGCGACCGACACCGTCACGAGCATCAACGTTCCCGACTGCTCGCTCGGCGGCAGCGTCAAGGCGATCCTGGAGGTCCCGCTCGCCACCGGTGTGGCCGAGGGGGTCGATCCGTATCACAGCGACTGTGCCGCGGAGCCGCCCGCGCCCCCGACCGACGACGTGACCGCCCTGGTGGCGGGCCACGCGGCCGAGACCCTGGTGCCCGTCGAGCAGCCCTGAGGGGCGTCGATCTGGATTTCGGTCCTCGACGCGCCTGCCCTACCCTCGCCACGTGCTGCGCCTCGTCCTGCCCAAGGGATCCCTCGAGAAGGCCACCCTCGAGCTCTTCGAAGCCGCCGACCTGCGGGTCGAGCGGTCCTCCACCGTGGACTACAAGGCCACGATCGATGACCCGCGGATCGAGGAGGTCCGGATCCTGCGGCCGCAGGAGATCCCGATGTACGTCGCCGAGGGGATGTTCGACCTCGGCATCACCGGCCGCGACTGGGTCGAGGAGACGGCCAGCGATGTGGTCACGCTCGGCGAGCTGCGGTACTCCAAGGCGACGGCGCGCCCGATCCGCATGGTCGTGGCCGTGCCACAGGACAGCCCGATCGAACGGGCCGAGGACCTCCCACAGGGGCTCCGCGTGTCCACCGAGTACACGGGCCTCACGCGGCGGTACTTCGACAAGCTCGGGATCGACGCGGACATCCGCCTGTCCTATGGGGCCACCGAGGCGAAGATCCCTGACATCGTCGACTGCATCGTGGAGATCACCGAGACGGGTCGCGCGCTCCGCGCCGCGGGGCTGAAGATCATCGGCGAGGTGCTGACGAGCTACACGGAGCTGATCGCCAACCCTGCCGCGGCACAGGACCCCGACAAGCGCCACGCGATGGAGCAGATCCAGACCCTGCTCGACGGTGTGATGGAGGCTCGGGGCAAGGTGCTCGTGAAGCTCAACGTGTCGGAAGCGGATCTCGACGCCGTGATCGAGATCTTGCCGTCGATGAAGGCACCGACCGTCTCGAAGCTGTTCGGTGATGGCGGCTACGCCGTTGAGACGGTGGTCGCGAAGGTCACGATCAACACGTTGATCCCGGCGCTCAAGGACGCGGGGGCCTCGGACATCATCGAGCTCCCGCTCGCGAAGATCGTCCACTGACGTGACGGGCACGGTCACGGTCTTCGACGAGCCGCGCGGGCTCGGCGTGATCGATTCCGACGGCGTCTCGTACCCGTTCCACTGCACCGCGATCCTCGACGGCACCCGCACGATCGACGTGGGTGCGGAGGTGACCTTCGCGGTGCGTGCGGCAGGCTCGGGGCGCTGGGAGGCGACCGCGGTCGAGCGGCGCGCCTAGGACCGCAACGTCACAGCACCATCCGTAGCCACTCGGGACCCGCGTGCAGGAGCCGCGTGATGGTCTCGGCCGGTCCGGGGCGCGCGAAGTGGTAGCCCTGGCCGACGTCGCACTCGAGCTCGCGCAGCTCGATCAGGTGGTGGGCGGTCTCGACCCCCTCCGCGACCGTCGTGAGCTGCAAGGCCCGCCCCATGTGCACCACGGCCTGCACGATGGCGGAGTCCTCCGGGTCGTACCCGAGGCCGGACACGAACGACTGATCGACCTTGAGGATGTCGACGGGGAAGCGCCGAAGGTACGACAGGGACGAGTACCCGGTGCCGAAGTCGTCCACCGCGAGCTGCACTCCAAGCGCCTTCAGGCGCCGCAGCGTCGCCAGCGTGACGTCGATGTCGTCCATGAGGACGCTCTCGGTGATCTCGAGGCAGATGTCGCCGGGATCAGCGCCTGTGCGATCGAGCATCGTGGCGATGAGCTCGACGAAGTCGTCTTGCAGGAACTGCTTGGCGGAGATGTTGATCGCCACGACGGGAGCGCGATCGGGGAAGGTGGCGCGCCACCTCGCGCACTGGTCCATCGCCTCACCGATCACGAAGCCCCCGAGCTCGAGGATGAGCGCGGACGCCTCAGCGACAGGCACGAACTCGGCAGGTGCGACGAGGCCCCACGCGGGGTGTTGCCACCGCACGAGGGCCTCGACGGCGACGATCTGGTTGGTGCGAAGCGACACCTCTGGTTGGTAGTGGACCACGAGCTCACCGCGCTCCACGGCACCGCGCAGGGAGTCTTCGATCTCCGCGCGCCGCATCGCCCGGGCCCGCATGTCCTCGTCGAAGCGGTGGACGATCCCCCCGCCGCGCCGCTTGGCCATCTGGCCGGCCGCCTCGCCCTGGCGGAGCAGCTGGTCGGTACCGATCTCGCCCGGCTTTGCGCTCGTGAGGCCGATGGAGGCGGTTTGGAAGAGGTCGATCCCGTCCACGACGAACGGTTGTGCGAACGCGTCGACGATCTGGTTCGCGAGCGGGGTGATGTCGTCCTCGTCCGTGCCGTTCTCGCTGAGCACGACGAACTCGTCGCCGCCCCAGCGCGAAACGGTGCAACCCGGACCGCACAGCGCCTCGAGCCGTTGGGCGACGGCGCGGAGGAGGAGGTCGCCGCGTTCGCGGCCGAAGCGGTCGTTCTTCTCCTTGAAGCGATCGAGGCTGACGAAGAGGAAGCCGATCTCGCTGGGGTCTGCATCGGAGCGGCGCAGCGCGAGGTCGATCCGGTCGAGGAAGATCGACCGAGGGGGGAGGCCGGTGAGCTCGTCCTCGAAGATCTTCTTGTGCAGCCGTTCGTAGACGGCCTTCTCTGTACTGATGTCCCGTGCGAGCCAAGTGATCCGCGATGGACCGCTGTTCGTGGCGGGCTGGACGCGCAGCGTCGACCGGGTCGGCACGTCAGTCGCCGGTCCGGAGCGGATCGCGAGGTTGCCCGTCCACCAACCGTCAGTGTGGAGTGCGGGGAGCACCTCGTGCAGGAGGAGCGGCTGGTCGGCCGCCGCGATGAAGTCGAACGCGACGAGGGTGCTCGTGTCCGCGGTCGGCGGGAGCCCGAGGAGCCGACGTCCGGCGCGGTTCAGGTAGCGGATGTCACCCTCGAGCTCGAGCACGGCGGCCAGGTCGACGGAGTCGGCGAGGAGCGCGCGCACGTGAGCATCGTCAAGCACGTGCGTGTCCTCAGATCCACCCGGGAACACTGGATCTGGCGCAGCTGTCATCGATGCTCGGATCCGTCGCTTCCGGCGCCCGCGCGCCCCTCTGTCGTGAAGATGCTACGCCTCGTCGGCCCTCGAGGCATCGACGCCGGCCCTCCCGTGCACCTCGAGGTACGCCCTGCGCAGCTGGACCAGGGCATCGGTGAGCGTCTCCTCGGCCTCGCCGAGACGGCCGCGAAGTCCGTCCAGGAGGGCTGCGAGGGCATCGATCGCCAGCGAGGCCTCCGGCAGTGCGGGCACGGGAGCCGTGAGGTGGAGCGCGGCCAGCTCGTAGATCCCCATCGCGTGGTTGGCGATCACGATCGACGCCGGAGCGGCGAGCAGCTGCTCGCGAACCTCGGCCATCTCCGCTTGCATCGCCTCGAGCCGCTCGCGGTCCTCCGGCGCCAAGTCCGCGAGCGATGGGTCTTCTGGCGACGCGGTCCCGGCCGGTTCGGGGTTGGGCCGGTGCTCCCCGCCGGGGGTCCACAGCGTCACGTTGCTCGGTCCGGGCTTGCGGTCGTGCGCGGCATGGCTGGTACCCTATGCGCCACAACTGCAGCAGGAAGCGGGGCTCGCCCCCACCTGGCCACTCTCGGTGCGTCAGGTCGACCAGGTCGGACACGGTGCTCTGCCACCGTGTTGGCGGACGTCGGCTTCTCCGGCGTCCGCCTCGTTCGTTTCCGGGGACCGTCGGCAGTCCCGACACATCCCGCGTACAGGAGGTAGCTGCGCCTACATGAAGAGGATCTGGCGATAGCCACGCCGCCGGCCAATGGCGAGCCACGGATCAACGACAGGATCCGGGCCCGTGAAGTTCGACTGGTGGGACACGATGGGCAGCAGATCGGCATCAAGCCGCTGCCCGAAGCCCTTGCCATCGCCCGTGAGCTCGATCTCGACCTGGTCGAGGTCGCCGCTCAGGCGAATCCGCCCGTGTGCCGTGTCATGGACTACGGCAAGTACAAGTACGAGGCGGCACAGAAGGCCAAGGAGTCCCGTCGGAAGACGACCAACGTCGTGATCAAGGAGATGAAGTACCGCCCGAAGATCTCCGGTGGCGACTTCGACACCAAGACACGCAAGGTCGAGCGCTTCCTCGCCGAAGGCCACAAGGTGAAGGTCACCTTGACGTTCCGGGGGCGCGAGAACCAGCACCCTGAGCTCGGTCGGAGGGTCCTCGATCAGGTCGAGCAGGCGGTCAAGGACGTCGGTCGGGTGGAGATCTTCCCGAGGATCGACGGCCGCAACATGACGATGGTCCTCTCGCCCGACAAGCGTGCACAGGCGGCCGCCCAGAAGGCTGCTGCTGCGGCTGCGGCAGAGCTCGAGGCGGCGGCCTCAGTGGAGGCGACACCCGACACGAACGACACCACGATCGTCACCGAGCTTCCGCTGACCGAGGCGGACGAGGCGCCCGGAGCCGACGACACGACCGACGTCGCCGAGGCGTGAGCCCCGGGGGACACCCGACAGAAGAGACCGACACATGCCCAAGATGAAGACCCACCGCGGTGCTGCGAAGCGCTTCAAGATCACTGGCACCGGCAAGCTTCGGCGCCTGCAGGTCAACAACAACCACATCCTCGAGAAGAAGGCGCCGAAGCGCAAGCGTCGGCTCGCCGGCCACACGAGCGTTGCGCCGGGAGATGCCAGCCGCATCAACCGGATGCTCGGCCGCTAGGACGAAGGAGGGAACGACATGGCACGGGTCAAGCGAGCCGTACATTCCAAGAAGAAGCGCCGGGCAACGCTCGAGCGCGCCCAGGGGTACTACGGCAACAAGAGCCGCTCCTACCGGGCGGCGAACGAACAGGTCATGCACTCCCTGCAGTACGCGTTCCGAGACCGACGCGCGCGCAAGGGCGACTTCCGCTCGCTGTGGATCCAGCGGATCAACGCTGCGTGCCGGGAGAACGGCACCAGCTACAGCAGGTTCATCGCGGGTCTCCGCGTTGCCGAGATCGAGGTCGACCGCAAGGTGCTCGCCGATCTCGCCGTGCGCGAGCCCGCAGCCTTCACCGCGCTGGTGCAGGCCGCCGCCGAGGCCACGGCCAAGGAGACCGCCTGAGCGAACCCCGGGACCTGCTCGGGTCCCGGCATCCGAGCGTGCAGCGGCTGCGGCGCCTCTCGGGGCGCCGCGCTGCGCGCCAGGATGAGGGTGCGTTCGTGATCGAGGGGCCCACGCTCCTGTCCGAAGCGCTCGAGGCGGGCCTCGTGCCCACGGAGGTGTTCGCGACGAGCGACGCCGACGCCGCCCTCGTCGATGTCGCCGGCGCCGGGGGAGCGATCGTGCGCCGCATCTCGCCGGAGGTGCTGGCCCGCTCGATCGACACCGTGACGCCGCAAGGCATCGCTGCGATCGCTCGCCGGGACGAGGTCGGAGTCGACGTCGCCGTGGAGGCCGCGACGCGCGGCCCCCTGGTGCTGGTGCTCGTCGACGTGAACGATCCCGGCAACGCAGGCACCCTGCTTCGCGCAGCGGAGGCCGCGGGGGCCGCGGCGGTACTGTTCAGCGCGGGTTCAGTCGACCCGTGGAACCCGAAGTGCGTTCGTGCGAGTGCCGGGGCGTTGTTCCACCTCCCGGTGGCGATCGGAGGAGAGGCGGTGACGCTGGTGGAGCTGCTCGGGGGCGCCGGTGTGAGAACGGTGGCCGCCGTGGTCCGCGATGGGGTCCCGTGCGACGAGACCGACCTCACCGGTCCGATCGCTCTCGTCATGGGCAGCGAAGCGCACGGACTTCCCGCAGCGGTGCGCGACCGGGTCGATCTGTGTGTGTCGATCCCGCTCGCGGGGCGGTCAGAGTCGTTGAACGTGGCCATGGCGGGATCGATCCTGTGCTTCGAGGCGCTCCGGCAGCGGAGGGTCGCGGAGGGATGAGCTCGATCGAGATCGATCATCTGCCCGACGCCATCCTCGTGCTCGACAGCGACCGTGTGCTCACCGCGATCAACGCGGCTGCGATCGACCTGCTCGGACGGGACTCGGCCGTGCGGGTGGGCGAGCCGGTCGGCGTGGCGTTCGACGTGCGTGCGGGCGGCGGTGCGCCCGCCCTTCGGGATGCGCTCCCGACCGCCGAGGGCGAGATCGACCTCGTCTTCACGCGCACCGATGGCACTGAGGTGCCGGTCACCGCAACTGTGCGTTCCGGCGAGGGGGTCACCGTGCTCGCGCTCCGACCGTCGGGCGAGCGCAGCGGCATCGCGATCATCTCCACGGTGTCGCACGAGCTGCGCAGCCCGCTGACGTCAGTGAAGGGGTACACGTCGCTGATGCTCTCGCGCTGGGACCGCCTGAAGGACGAGCAGAAGCGAACGATGCTCGAACAGGTGCATCATGACGCTGATCGGGTCACCCGTCTCGTGACGGAGCTCCTCGACATCTCCCGGCTCGAGACCGGCCGACTCGTGCTGCGCAGACAGATGGTCGACCTTCCATCGCTCGCTGAATCGGTGGTCGAGAAGGTCGCGATGCAGATCCCCGAGCTCGACTGCGAGGTCTCCTTCCCCACGGAGGTTCCGCGCGTCTACGCCGACCCCGACAAGGTCGAGCAAGTGCTCACCAACCTCGTGGAGAACGCGGCGAAGTACGGAAGCCCGCAGGGGATGCGGATCTCCGGCGAGAGCGACGGCGGCTCCGTCGCGGTGGCGGTGAGCGATGCCGGCGAAGGGATCCCCGCTGAAGATCTCCCGCGGGTGTTCACGAAGTTCTTCCGTCGTGACCACGGCAGACCCAGCGGGACCGGCCTCGGTCTCTGGATCAGCCAGGGTCTGGTCGAGGCGCACGGAGGCACGCTCACCGCCGCATCGGCTGTCGGTGCTGGGAGCACGTTTCGCTTCACGCTTCCAACGGACGCGTTCGACCGACTGCACGGCGACCTCGAATCGATTGGCGACGGTTCGTCGTGACCGGAGAGCATCGCGAGACCATGCTCACCGAGATCGCTGCCGTCGAGACCGAGGCCGTGCCCCGTGTCGCGGCCGCTTCGACCCTCGACGAGCTGCGCGCGATCGAGCAGGAGGTCCTCGGCAAGAAGGCCGTTCTGTCTCGGCTGAAGGCAAAGCTCGGCGGGCTCGACGACGCAGGTCGCCGCGAGGCCGGCGGCTCGATCAACCGAGCGCGGGAGCTGTTGGAAGCCGCGGTTGCGGAACGACGCGCCGCGCTCGAAGCTGCCGCGAGGGCTTCCAGGCTCACCGTCGAGCGGATGGACCTCACCGAGGTGCCGCCGAACGGCGTGGCGGGTCACCTGCACCTCGTGACGCAGTCCATGGAGCGCCTCGAAGACGTCTTCGTGGGCATGGGCTTCACCGTGGCCGAGGGCCCTGAGGTCGAGACCGACTGGCACAACTTCGGCGCGCTGAACTTCCCGCCGGATCACCCTGCGCGGGACATGTACGACACGCTCTACGTCGAGATGGGCGCGCCCGGCTCCACCCTGCTCCGCACGCACACCTCCCCAGTGCAGGTGCGCGTGATGACCGGTCAGGAGCCCCCCTTCTACATGGTGATGCCGGGAAGGGTCTTCCGGCAGGACACGCCCGATGCCACGCACATGCCCGTCTTCCACCAGATCGAGGGCCTCGTCGTGGACCGTGACATCACCTTCGCCGACCTCGCCGGCACCCTCGACACGTTCACGAAGGCCTTCTTCGGCGGGGACTTCACCTCGCGACTGCGGCCGTCCTACTTCCCGTTCACCGAACCGTCAGCCGAGTACGACATCCGGCGACCCGACGGCTCCTGGCTCGAGCTCGGCGGATGCGGGATGGTGCACCCCAACGTGCTCGTCAGCTGCGGGATCGATCCGGAGGAGTGGCAGGGCTTCGCCTTCGGCTTCGGCCTCGACCGCCTCGGTGCCAGCGCGCACGGCGTGAGCGATCTGCGTGACCTGTTCACCAACGACATCCGCTTCCTCTCCCAGTTCTAGGAATCGCCGCGATGAAGGTCCTCCTCTCCTGGTTGCGCGACTTCGCCCCGTTCGAAGGCGATCCGGTCGCGCTCGGCGAGGAGATGAGCGACCTCGGCATGGCGGTGGAGTCGCTCGAGCGGATCGGTGAGGGGCTCGACGGCGTCGTGGTCGCCAAGGTCCTCGAGACGCGACCGGTCGAGGGCGCGAACAAGATCCACCTCGTCGTGGTCGACGCGGGTGACGGGCAGCCACTCGAGGTCGGTTGCGGCGCCTTCAACATGTCGGTCGGCGACCTTGTGCCTCTCGCCACGATCGGCACCGTCATGCCGAGCGGCATGGAGATCGGTCGTCGGAAGATGGCCGGCGTCTGGTCCAACGGCATGCTGTGCTCGTCGTCCGAGCTCGGGCTCGGAACCGACCACGCGGGGATCTTCCTCCTGCCCGACCACGCGGTGCCCGGCACGCCCTTCACCGAGGCGATGGGCATCGATCACGACGTGCTCTACGACCTCGAGATCAACCCGAACCGTCCCGACGCGATGTCAGTCGCCGGAGTTGCGCGCGACCTCGCGGCACGGCTGAGGATCCCGTTCGCCCTCCCCGAACCCACCCCGACCACCGTTCCAGCCGCTCACGTGTCCGGCGTGTCGGTCGAGATCCTCGACACCGACCGCTGCGGCCGCTTCCACGCGCGGGTGCTCTCCGGCGTGCGGGTCGGACCAGGCGATCAGCGTCTCGCGAGCCGCCTCTCGCTTGTGGGCATGCGCTCGATCAACAACGTGGTCGACGTGTCCAACTACGTGATGATGGAGCTCGGCCAGCCCAACCACCCCTACGACCTCGCCAAGGTCGCCGGGCCAGGGTTTCGGGTTCGCGTGGCG
>JBQTHC010000146.1:0-19181 GCA_052390255.1 Microthrixaceae bacterium | reverse complement strand
GGTACCGCTTCGCGCGCACGTGCAGCGCGATGGGCGCAGTGACCGCCGGCGGTAACAGCGCGGCGAGGTAAGCGGCGCCGCGCGCCTCGTGACGAAGGTCGACGGTGCGGTCGCGGGTGCCGTCGCCGTCGGCGAGGTCGAGCAGGTGGCCGACGTCGTGCAGGAGCGCCGCGGCGACGAGCGCCTCGTCAGATCCGTCGGCAGCGGCAAGGGCCGCGGTCTGCAGCGCGTGCTCGAGCTGGCGGATCTCCTCGTCGTAGCGCTCGGTCCCCCACCGCTCGTACAGGTGGAGCACCTCGTCGATCGACGTCGCCACCGCGGCGGTCATCGAACCGGCCGCCCTTGGAAGTCGCCGATGAGCGACACCGCCACGCGGTCGCCCTCGCCCGCAGAAGCGAGCTCGGCTCGCTTCTGCTCGTAGTACGCGGCACGAAGGTCGCCTTCGGACAACGCGTTGTAGGTGGGGTACAGCGCGCGCCGCGGGGTGGTGCCGAGGTTCGGGCCGCTGCGATGCGGAGTGCGCGAGTGGAACCAGAGCGTCTCGCCGGCACGCACCTCGACCGGTGCCCAGTCCATGTCCGCGACGACGTCGGCGCGGATGCAGCCCACGTCGTCGACCGGGAGCAGGTCGTGATGCCGACCCGACACCACCTCGAGGCAGCCGTTCGCGATCAGCGAGTCGTCGACCGCCACCATGCACGACACGTGGGTCTGCACGAACCGATACGCGGGCGCGTCCTGGTGCGGCGCGTATCCCGCGCCGCCGGGCAGCTTGTAGTTGATCTTCTCCTTGTAGAGCACCGCCGGCTCACCGAGGAGCGCCGACGCCGTGGCGAGCATGGTCCCCGCGGTGAGCAGGTTGCGGAGGCCCTCGTGAAACGGGACGAAGTTCTCGGTGCGGCAGAGCTGCGGGCCGGTGTCGCTCATCTCCCGGTGGTGGAGCCAGGGGCCGTCATCGTCGGGCCAGGCCGCCACCTCGTCCACCCAGCGGGCCACCGCATCCACGTCGCGGTGCGATCTGGTGAGCACCCAGCCGTGCTCGTTGAAGTGCTCGACGTCGTCCACGAGGGGCTACCGTAGGCCGCTGTCGCGTCCGCGGGGATGCGAGCGGGACCAGCGGGAGCGCATGCCATGGTGCGCAGGCGAGGCGGGCGGCTGCTGATGGTCCTCGCGCTGCTGACCGGGCTCCCGCTGAGCCTGACCCGGCCGTCGGCCGCGCAGGACCCGGCTCCACCGTTCCACTTCGAGATCCCGCCGCGCGAGAAGCGCGCGCACCCGCGGCTCGTCGGGAAGCTCCAGAAGGCGCTCGACACGGCCAGTGCCGCCGACATGGCCGGACCTGCGGGTGCGGCGGCTCGGGCACGCCGCGTCACGGTCGTGGTGGAGACGCCCGACACCGCGCGGGCGGTGGCAGCCGTGGCCGCCGCGGGTGGCGACGTGGTCCGGAAGGTCGACGGGCTCGTGAAGGCGTCGGTCCCCGCCGCGGCCCTCGGTCGCCTTGCCGACGCGCCGGGCATCACGGTGGTGCGCGAGCCGTACGCCGCGCAGATCGACACCACCTCCGAGGGTGTCGGCACCACAGACGCCGATCTCTGGCAGACGGGTGGGAACGATGGCACCGGCACCAAGGTGGCCATCGTCGACGTGGGGTTCGGCGGCTACTCCAGCAGGCTCGGAACCGAGCTGCCCGCGTCCGGGTCCGTGGAGACGGACTTTGGCCGGTGTGACCAGACCTCACCGCTCGCGGAGGTCCATGGCACCGCGGTGTCCGAGATCGTCTACGACATGGCACCGGGCGCCGCCTTGCGGCTCGTGTGCGTCGAGGACGACGTGGACTTCGCGTCGGCGCTCGGCTCGATGAGCGCTGCGGGCGTCGACATCGTCAACGGATCGATCGGGTTCACCCTCACGGGCCGCGGCGATGGGTCTGGCGGCGCGGGCACGCCTGCCTCGGCCGTCGCAGCGCTCCGCACCCAAGGCATCCTCTACGTCGGCGCGGCCGGCAACTACGGCGAGCGGCACTACAGCCAGATGGCGACCGGCGACCCCGTGCCGGGGGACGGCGGAAGAGACCTCGTCAACCTCACGAGCGACGACGTTCTCCAGTTCGCGGTGGCCGCGGGCGGAGATGCCATTGTGACGTTGCGCTGGGACGGGTGGCCCACGACGCGCCAGGACTTCGACCTGTACATCCTCAACCGTCCCTGCGGCGACGCGTACGGGAGGGTGGCCTGGAGCGTCGGCAACCAAGCGGACGGCCCGCTCCCGCCCGTTGAGGGTGTGGCCTTCACGAACTGCAGCAGCGTTGAGCCCCAGTACTTTGGCATCGTCATTGACCGCTATTCGGGAAGAGCGGCACCGCGGCTCGACATCTTCATCGACGGCGATGTCGGCCTCCTCGAGCAGGTGACGGGTGGTGGCGTGGCCGAACCGGCCACATCTCCCTCCGTGCTCACGGCTGGCGCCTACTGCTGGGACGGTCTCGCCGCGGAGCCGTTCAGCAGCCGTGGTCCGACCATCGACGGTCGGATCAAGCCCGACATCTCCGGGCCGGATGGCACCAGCGGCAGCACGTACCCCGACTCTGGCTGCGGGGCAGGGTTCAGCGGCACCTCGGCCGCTGCGCCTCACGTCGCCGGCGCCGCGGCTCTCCTCCTCGGCGTGAACCCCGACCTCGACGTGGGCGAGCTCGAGCAGCTGCTCCTCGATCGCGCTCAGGAGGCCGGCACCACCGGCCCCGACAACACCTACGGCGCGGGTCGGCTCATGATGGGACCCGCGGGCAACGTCGACCTCCCAGTGCCGCAACCCTTCAGCTCTGTGGTGCCGGTCCGCCTCTTCGACAGCAGACCCGGCACGCTCGGCGCGTCGGAGCCGGCGTTCGGGACCGACGGGCGCATCGACCCGCTGCCCGCGAAGGGGAACCTCCGCGTGCGCGTCGCCGGCGTGGCAGGCGTGCCGACGGACGCCACCGCCGTGGTGCTGAACGTGACCGTCACCCAGCCCACGCAGAACGGGTACCTCGCCGTGTTCCCCGGGACCACCGCGCCGGTGGCGTCGAACCTCAACTTCGTGAAGGGCCAGACCGTCGCGCAGCACGTGACGGCCACAGTCGGGACCGACGGCAGGGTGCAGCTCTACAACGGGTCCGCCGGGACGACCCACGTCATCATGGACCTCGCCGGCTGGTACGGCCCGACGGGCGTGAGCGCGCCGGCCGTGGATCGCTTGACCCCGCTCGCCGCGCCAGCACGCGCGCTCGACAGCCGCCCTGGCAACCTCGGCTACTCGGAGTCCTCGCCCGGTTCCTCCGATCGCACTGCGCCCATCGGGCCTGGCAGCTTCATCGACGTGCAGGTGGCCGGCCTCGGCGGCGTCCCGGCGACGGCCACAGGCGTCGTGATGAACCTCACCGTGACGCAACCGACCACCGGCGGCTACGTGGTCGCCTACCCGACGGGGAGCGCCACACCGCTCGCGTCATCGATCAACTTCACGGCGGGCCAGACGGTGGCGAACCTGGTGATCGTCCCCGTCGGCAGCTCGGGCCGAGTGCGCATCCGCAACTGCTGCGGCTCGACCCATGTCGTCATCGACGTGACGGGCTGGTACGAGGCGAACGTCGGCGCGGGCTACGTGGCGCTCGACCCACCCACGCGCGACCTCGACACGCGATCGGGCAACGGCCCGCGCCTCGGCGCGCTCGGGCCGGCCAGCACCTTCTCGCTGCGGGTCGCGCGCATCCACCGGGTGCCCGCCGACGCGGCGGCCGTCATGCTGAGCGTGATCGCGGTGAACCCCTCCGCGGGCGGCTTCCTCACCGTGTTCCCCGGCCAGTCGACGCGCCCGCCGACGTCGTCGCTCAACTTCAGACCAGGGACGGTGGTGCCGAACGCGGTGATCGTGCGGGTCGGGACCAACGGGAGCGTGGCGTTCTACAACTCCGGGGGCAACACCCACGTGGTGAGCGACCTCGCGGGCTACTTCATCGCCCCCGCCGACGTCGGCGCTCCCTGACGCCACGACGATCTCGCAGAAGAGTCTCAGCGACTTCTCAGGTGGCGCTGGCAAGGTGAAGACGTGCAGGTGATGCGCCAGCGCTCGACCCCGCTCCAGGCGGACACGCGGGGAGCCGTCGCCCATCTGGTGCGGCGCGCGGCGTTCGGCGCGCCCCCCGAGGAGATCGACGCGCTCACCGACCTCGGCTACGAGGGTGCCGTCGACGCGATCTGCGTCCTCGACGAGCATGACGCCGCCGCTGAGGCGATCACCCCGCCGACCTTCGACACGTCGGGCTACCTCGCGGCGCGAGACGCCGACGAGGCGACCAAGCGCGCCGCGCAGCGCGTGGCCGAACAGGAGCGTCGCGCGCTGCCGGTCTGGTGGATCCGGCGCATGGTGGCCGCGGATCTCCCGCTGCGCGAGAAGCTCACCTTCCTCTGGCACGACCACTTCGCGACGAGCCTCGAGCAGGTCAACCTCGCGGAGCTGCTCTACATCCAGCGCGGCCTCCTCTACGACAAGGGGCCCGGAAGGTTCGACGACCTCGTGAACGCGGTCGCCCGCGACCCTGCGATGCTCATCTGGCTCGACGGTCGCGACAACCGCGCCGGCGCACCGAACGAGAACTTCGCGCGCGAGCTCTTCGAGCTGTTCACCCTCGGCCTCGGCACGGGTCACGGCGACCATGGCGACCAGCCGTACACGGAGCGCGACGTCGCGGAGGCCGCGCGCGCCCTCACCGGGTGGCGCATCATCCCCGGACGCGGTGGCGTGCTCGCCCCGAACCTGCACGACTCGGGCACCAAGACCGTGCTCGGCGTCACCGGGCCGCTCGGTCTCGACGAGGTCGTCACCGCAGCGACGCAGCACCCGGCGTGCGCGCCCCACGTCGTGAGCCGCCTCTGGAGCCGTCTCGCGCGCCCCGCGACCCCAGATGACGAGGTCGTGCGAGAGCTCGCCGCGCCGTTCGCCAAGGATCTCGACGTGGCCGCCCTGCTGCGCCGCATGTTCCTGCACCCGGAGTTCCTGTCCGCCGAGACCCGCCGGGCCGTCGTGAAGACGCCCGTCGACCTCGTGGTGGGGCTCGCGCGGACGCTGCGCATCGACCCGGACGAGCGCGTGCTCCCGCTGCTGGCTGGGCTCGGGCAGATCCCGTTCGTGCCGCCCGACGTGTCGGGGTGGCCCGCCAACGAGGCATGGCTGTCCACGGCATCCGCGCTGCTGCGGCTGCAGCTCGCGAGCTTCGTGTCGGAGCGCGTGGGCACCGAGGCACTCGTGGGCGAGCGCGTGAGTCAGCGCCCCGCGACCCTCGCGCGACTGCTCGGCGTCGATGGCTGGGGCTCGGCCACCACGAGCGCGATCGAGGCCGCCGCCGATCCCAAGACCGCGCTCACGATCGCGCTCGTCGCACCGGAGTACCTGGTGGCGTGATGCGGCCTCCCGTCTCCCGCCGTCAGTTCCTGCAAGGCGCCGGCGCCCTTGGCGCGGCCGCCGTCGTCGGCGCCTGCACCGGGAGCGACAAGTCCGCCAGCACCACCACGACCGCGACGCCGAAGGGCCCGGCGGCTGACGGCACGCTCGTGGTGATCACGCTCTACGGGGGCAACGACGCGTTGAACACCGTCGTGCCCGTCAACGACCCGCGCTACCGCTCGCTGCGCGGCGCCCTCGCACTGGATCCCGCCACCACCCACGACATCGGCGAGGGCTTCGCGCTCCACCCAGCGCTCGCTCGCTGCAAGGAGCTGTGGGACCGCGACCAGCTCGCGATCGTGCACGGGGTGGGCTTCGGCACCCTCGATCGCAGCCACTTCCACTGCATGGACGTGTGGCAGGCCGGATCCGAGGACGACACGAGCACGGGGTGGATCGGTCGCTGGCTCGATGCCGTGGCAACGGGCCCGCTCGACGCGGTCGCGGTCGGCCGTGGTCTCCCGCTCATCGCCCGCGGCGCGCATCGCGCCGCGAGCGTGGTGCCCCCCGGTCCCTTCGTGCTCCCCGGCGACGACGCGCTGCGCGACCTCCTCGCGACGGTGTCTGGGAAGGACTCCGGGCGCTCGGACCTGGGTGACCTCGCGGCGCGCTCCACCGCGGATCTGCTCACCGTCGCGGCGACGGTCGCGCCGCTCGTGGCTGCGTCACCCGAGTCCGAGACGCTCGCGGCCCGCCTCGACACCGTCGCCACGCTGATCGACGCCGACCTCCCCGCACGCGCCTACCTCGTGGACCTGGGTGGCTTCGACACACACTCCGCTCAAGCCGCCGACCACGCCCGCTTGCTCGGCGAGCTCGACACCGCGCTCGGTGCGTTCCTCGACCGGACAGCGACGAAGCCCGTGACGGTCCTCGTCTACAGCGAGTTCGGGCGCCGCGTGGAGCCGAACGCGAGCGCCGGCACCGACCACGGGCAGGCCGGCACCGTGCTGCTCGCGGGCAAGGTCCGAGCGGGGCACCACGGGGAGCCGCCACCCCTCGACCGCCTCGCCGACGGCGACCTCGCCACCACCGTCGACCTGCGCGCCGTCTACGCCGCGGTGCTCGAGGGCGTGCTCGGCATCGAGGCCGCCGACGTGCTGGAGAGGCCGCCAGCCGCGCTCACGCTCGTGTGATCAGGGCGGCCGTGATCAGGCTTCCTGGTCAGGCAGCCCCGCCGTAGCGTTCGACGAGGCGCGGGATCCGCGTGACGAAGCTGAGCTTCTCGAAGCACGCAGTGGCCCCGCGCGCTCGGCTAAGGGTGAAGGTCTGCTCCGCGGCGTGGGCGCTCACCACGAGGACCCGCGCCCCGGGGCAGCGCTGCTTGAGCTCGGGCAACGCCGAAAGACCGTCCCGCTTGGGCATGAAGAGGTCGAGGATCACGAGGTCGGGGCACGCGTCGGCCATCTGTCCGAGGCAGTCGTCGCCGTCGACCGCCTCCACGACGTCCGCGCCCAGCTCCTCGAACGCCATCCGGTACAGCAGCCGGATGTCGGCCTCGTCGTCACAGATCAGCACCCGCACGGAATCACCGTAGGCACGCGGCGGACGTGGCGCCATGGATCCCAGTCTGGCCACGCGGTCGGCTACGACCGCCTGCCGTTGTCCTGCATCAGCCGGTCGAACCCCTCCCACTCCAACGAGAACGAGGTGTGGTGGCTGCGCGGCACCCAGTCGATCGAACCACGGGACACGCGGAGCTCTCCGAGCTTTGCGTCATCGCTGATCACCTCGATCACGAGGTCTGCGGAGTCGACCTCGAGGGGCTTGGAGGGGTGCACGTTGATCCGATGCGTCGCCATTCCTCGGGGTCTACCCGACCCGCAGGCCTCCCGTCACCCGATCGGCGAGTTCCCGGGCAGACCCCCTGCTCGGCCGGTTCGTGCCTCGCCGTTCGGTAGGTTCGCGCCACCGAGCTGAGGGGGACGCAGGGATGGCGCGTGGGTCGCACGTCGACGTGGCGATCGTCGGGACCGGGTTCGCTGGGATGTACATGCTCCACCGGGCGCGCG
The DNA here is from genome assembly GCA_052390255.1 of Microthrixaceae bacterium. Classification (GTDB taxonomy): domain Bacteria; phylum Actinomycetota; class Acidimicrobiia; order Acidimicrobiales; family VFJN01; genus VFJN01. The sequence goes on along the minus strand of JBQTHC010000146.1, from coordinate 11,694 downwards.
GGCTCGGGCTGTCGGTGCAGGCGATCGAGGCCGGCGGCGACGTGGGCGGCACGTGGTACTGGAACCGCTACCCGGGCGCCCGCTGTGACATCGAGAGCATGGAGTACTCCTTCGGGTTCGACGAGGACCTGCAGCAGGAGTGGGAGTGGACCGAGCGGTACGCGCCACAGCCGGAGATCCTGCGCTATGCGTCCCACGTGGCCGACCGGTTCGACCTGCGACGCGACATCCGCTTCGACACCCGCGTGACCGCCGCCACCTTCGACGAGGCCAGCGCCACGTGGCGGGTGGAGACCGACGTGGGACCCGCGGTCACCGCTCAGTTCCTCGTGATGGCAACGGGCTGCCTGTCCAGCGCGAACCTGCCCGACATCGCGGGACGGTCGTCCTTCGCCGGAGCGAGCTACCACACGGGACAGTGGCCGCACGACGGCGTCGACTTCACGGGCCTGCGCGTGGGAGTGATCGGCACAGGGTCCTCGGCGGTGCAGTCGATCCCGATCATCGCCGAGCAGGCGGCGCACCTCACGGTGTTCCAGCGGACGCCGACCTACACGGTCCCGGCATGGAACGGGCCGCTCGATCCGATCGAGGTCAAGGAGATCAAGGCCGACTACGCGGGCCTTCGGGCCGCGAACCGGCGGACCTCGTCGGCGTTCGGCGCACGGCAGGTCCGCAACGACGTGTCGGCGCTCGCCGTGACCGACGAGGAGCGGCGCGCCGAGTACGAGCGACGCTGGGAGGTCGGCGGACTCGGGTTCCTCGGCGCCTACACCGACCTCCTCCTCGATCCCGCCGCCAACGAGACTGCCCAAGCGTTCATCGTCGGCAAGCTCCGTTCGATCGTCGACGATCCGGAGGTGGCGGCACGCCTGACGCCAGACCAGGTCGTCGGCTGCAAGCGCTTGTGTGTGGACAGCGGCTACTGGGCGACGTTCAACCGTTCGAACGTGACGCTCGTCGACCTGCGCGAGACGCCGATCGACGCGATCGTCCCGGAGGGGATCCGCACGTCGGCGGGCACGCACGACCTCGACGCCATCGTCTTCGCGACGGGGTTCGACGCGATGACCGGCGCGCTCGCTCGGATCGACATCCGCGGCCGCGACGGCCTCCCGCTCGCCACCGCGTGGGAGGCCGGCCCGCGCACGTACCTGGGCCTGATGGTCGCCGGCTTCCCGAACCTGTTCGCGCTCACGGCCCCAGGGAGCCCGTCGGTGCTCGCGAACATGATGGAAGCGATCCAGCAGCACGTCGATCTGGTCACCGACACGATCGAGCACGTGCGGATGAGCGGACTGCGATCGATCGAGGCGACCGAGGAGGCACAGGAGGGCTGGGTCGACTACGTGAACGCGGTCGGCAACGCCACGCTGTTCCCCACCTGCAACTCGTGGTACGTCGGCGCGAACGTGCCCGGCAAGACACGGGTGTTCATGCCGCTACCGGGGTTCCCCACCTACGTGTCGCAGTGCGAGGAGATCGTCGCCGCCGACTACCACGGCTTCACCTTCGCCTGACGGGTCAGTCCTTCAGCGCTGGGTGCTGTCGGGCGAGGACCGGCAGCAGGAACCGGTGAGGCACGACCTGCGCGAAGCCGGCCATGACGCGGTTGGCGGTACCGGGGACCACGACGTCACGCCCACGCTCGAGGCCCTCGATGCCGGCCTTGGCGACGTCGTACGCGGACAGCCACATGATCTTGGGGAGCGAGTCACCGGCCTCGAGCTCGCCGAAGCCGGCTGCCTCCGCGAACTCGGTCTCGACGGGGCCGGGGCACAGCGCGGTGGCGACCACGCCCTTGCCGCGCAGCTCCTGTGCCATCGCGCGCGTGTAGGACAGGACGAACGACTTCGATCCGCCGTAGCCGGCCTGGCCGGGAAGCGGCTGGAAGGCCGCCATCGACGCCACGTTGAGCACGGCGCCGCGGCCACGCTCGACCATCCCCGGCACGAACGCGCTGCACAGGTGCACGACGGCCTCGACGTCGGTCCGGACCATGCGCAGCTCGCCGGCGATGTCGCTCGTGGCCACCGCGCCGGTGGTGGAGAGCCCCGCGTTGTTGACCAGCACGTCGACGGTCAACCCGCGCTCGGCCATCGTGTCGACGAGCGCCGTCCGCGCGGCCTCGTCGGTCAGGTCGGCCGACGCCACCTCGGCGCGCACGTCGTAGGTCGTGGACAGCTCGTCGGCGAGGACCTTGAGCCGATCCTCGCGTCGCGCCACGAGCGTGACGCCGTGGCCCCGCGCGGCGAGGAGCCGCGCGAGCTCGACCCCGATCCCGGAGGAGGCCCCCGTCACGAGGCAGGTGCGGTCGGGGGCGGGCGTCGGCAGCGTCATGCGTCGGACGCTAGGGCAACAACCAACGTCTGTGAACTGCCACGTCCGCCATGCGGACGCCAGGGTTCACAGACGTTGGTTGTTCCATGGGTAGCTGACGCCGGTGAGCTGCTCGCTGCGCTCCCACAGCACGCGGGCAGCGTCGCGGTCCTGGGCCTGCTTCGTGCGTCCCACCCGCGTCGGATGGCCTCGCTGCTCACGGAACGAGTCGGGACCCCAGTAGTCGTCGGGGCCAACGTCGGGCATCGTGGCTGCGTAGAGCTGCGGCAGCGCGCCCATGTGATCGGGCTGGCCGGCGACCTTGTCGGCCACCGCGAGCACCGGCCGGAGCAGCGCCGCACCGGTGGCCGGACCCGAGGTGAGGTTCGTCGCGGCGTACCCGGGATGCGCCGCGGCGGCGGTCAGCGCGGTCTCGGCCGCGGTCGCGCGCCGTTGCAGCTCGCCGCTGAAGAGCAGGTTCGACAGCTTCGACTGCCCATAGGCGCGCCAGCGCGAGTAGCGGGTGTGCTCGAAGAACAGGTCGTCGAGGTGCATGCGCCCGAACTTGTGCGCGTTGGACGTCACGGTGACGACCCGCGGCGTGGGTGCGGCGAGAAGCGTCGCGAGCAACAGACCGGTGAGCGCGTAGTGCCCGAAGTGGTTCGTGCCGATCTGGCTCTCGAACCCGTCGACCGTCGTCGACTTCGGCACGGCCATGATGCCGGCGTTGTTCATCAGCACGTCGATGTGATCGAAGTCCTCCGCGAGACCCGCCGCGCACTCGCGCACCGACGCCAACGACGCGAGGTCGAGCGAGACGACTCGCGGCGCCGGCCCGCTGGCAAGCGCCTTCACCGAGTCGATCGCGGCTGCCGCCTTGGCGGCGTTGCGGCACGCCATCACCACCTCGGCGCCCTTCGCTGCCAGCGCCTCCGCGGAGCGCAGACCGAGTCCGCTGTTGGCACCCGTGATCACGATCGTGCGGCCGGTTTGGTCGGGGATGTCCGCTGCGGTCCATTTCGCCATGCCCGCAGCGTAGGGCGACCCGCCAGGATCGCGGGCCGCCGAGGGCCGGCGGCTCAGTGCAACGCGCGGAACGCCTCGACCAGGCCAGCGCATGCGGCGGCCGGGTCGTCGAGCCCTGGATCGAGGCCCTTGAGGTGCGTGCTCAGGTTGGTGACGCCTGCCTCGACCAGCGCGGCGGCGGCCGTCATCGTGGCCGCGAGGTCGGGTCGCCCGTCGCCGTCGCGAACCACGGCCAGCGCGCCCTGCACCTCGAGGTCGTCCGGGGCGCGACCTGTCGCGGCGAGCTCGTCACGCAGACGCCGCGCGCCGCGCTCGATGTCAGCGACGGTCGAGCCCATGATCGGGATCCAACCGTCACCCAGCTCCACGATGCGACGGACGTTGCGCTCGGTGAGCGAGCCGGAGAACCACACGGGGAGCCTCGCCTGGATCGGACGCGGGGCGCAGTAGGTGTCCTCGAACGACACCGTGTGCGACGCGAAGGTCGCGGGCAGGTCCTCCCACAGCGCGCGGCACGCGCCGATCGTGTCGGTCAGCAGACGCCCGCGATCGCGGTAGTCGACGTCGAGCGCCGCGAACTCCTCGGGCTGCCAGCCAGTGCCGACACCGAGATCGATGCGCCCGCCCGAGAGCACGTCGAGCGTCGCGACGGTCTTCGCGAGGAGTGCGGCCGGGCGCAGCGGCGCGATCAGGATCCCGGTCGAGAGCCGGACGCGCTCGGTGGCCGCCGCGAGCGCCGCGAGGACGGTCAGCGGCTCGAGCCAGTCGCCATCGGGTCCGGTGGGGAACGTGCCCCACGGGTAGGCACCCACGTTCGGTCCGTTGACCACGTGATCGGTCACGACCAGCCGGTCGACGCCCGCGTCCTCGGCGATGCGCGCCACCTCGAGGAGGCGACGCCAATCGCCACCGGGGACCGAACCGAACGTCGGGAGCCCGAGCGTGAGCGTGGGGCGGGCAGCCGACCGGCTCATCGTTCGGCCTCGTCGACCACTCGTCGCTCGGTCCAGTCGACGAGGACCCGCCGGTCCTCGATCCCCCACCGCCCATCGACGCGGGCGTAGGTGTCGAGGTAGCGGATGTGCATCACGTGCACGACCGGCGCAGCGTCGTTCGTGAGGTGGTGGGCGAGGCAGTACACCTCGCCCGTCGCATGGTCGCCGTCAACGTCGTAGCGCGCCTGACCGAGCAGGTGGAACGTGCGCGCGTAGCGAGCGAGGAGCCCCGGCACCTCCGCGAGCGCATCGTGGCCACGACGATCGCTCGACGGCTCGGGCGCATCGGCGGGCTCATAGCGTCGCAGGCGACCGTCCGGCACGAACGCGCTCACGAACAGCCCCGCGTCACGTCGGTCGGCGCCCGCGGCATACCGGGCGGAGAGGTCATGGAGGTCCGCCGTCATCGCCGGGACGCTATCGCCGAGCCCATCGTGGAGATCGAGCGCGCCGCTGCCCAGTCACCGGTGGCTCGGTCGGCCGATCAGGTGCGCCCGCCGGCGGCCGCGTCGCTGAGGCGCTGAGCCAGGTACACGGGCAGGATCATCACGACCACGACGAAGGTCGCCATCACGTTGACGAGCGGAAGGCTGGCGTCGCGGAACATGCTCTGGAAGATCCAGATGGGCAGTGTCTGGTAGCCGCCCTCCGCCGTGAACGTGGTGACGATGATCTCGTCGAAGCTCAAGGCGAAGGCCAGCAGACCGCCGGCGAGCAGCGAGCTCGCCAGGAGCGGCAGGCGCACGTATCGGAACGTCTGGAGCTGGTCGGCCCCCAGATCGGCCGATGCCTCCTCCAGGCTCGGCGAGAGCTGCCGCATCCGCGCCGACACGTTGTTGAACACGATCACGATGCAGAACGTGGCGTGTGCCGTGACGAGCGTGGCGCGTGACAGGTCGACGCCGAGGCGCGCGAACCCGGAGTTGAACGCGATGCCGGTGACGATGCCCGGGAGCGCGATCGGCAGCACCAGCATGAGACTGACCACGTTGCGCCCGAAGAACTGATGGCGGCTCAGCGCCGCGGCCGCGAGCGAGCCAAGCACCAGCGCCACGAGCGTCGCCCAAAAGGCGATGGTGAGCGAGTGCCACAGAGCGTCGCGTGGCCCCTTGGCATCAACTGCCGCGCTCCAGTGCTCGAGGGTGATGCCGCGCGGCGGCCAGCTGAACCCGCGCGACGTCGCGACGCTGAGCCGCATCACGTAGAGCAGCGGGAAGTACAGGAGCGCCACCACGAGCACCGTGAACAGGCGCAGCGCAACCCGGGCGCGACGCGACAGGTACATCAGATCTCCTCGAGCGCGCCTGCGGCACGGGCGGCGAGGAGGTAGCCGGTCATGATCAGGACCGGGACGGTCGAATAGGCGGCGGCAAGCGGCAGGTTGACGCTGAAGTTGCTGTAGATGTTGTTTCCGATGAACTGCGTGGTGCCGCCGAAGATGCGGTTCACGTAGAAGTCGCCGAGGGTGAGCGAGAACGTGAAGATCGATCCCGCCACGATCGACGGGATCAGCAGTGGGCACACCACGGATCGCAACGTGCGGCCCGCCTTGCCTCCGAGGTCGGTGGACGCCTCGAGCAGCGAGTCGGGCAGTCGGTCCAGACCGGCGTAGATGGGGATCACCATGTACGGAAGCCAGAGGTACGACAGGGTGACGATGCTGCCCCAGATGCCGTAGCCCGGAGTGAGACCGAAGAGCTCACGGAACAGACCGCTCTCGGTGTTGAGCATCGCCCGCCAGGCATACGCCTTCACCAGGTAGCCGGCCCACAGCGGCATGGTCACGGCGATGACGAGCCGTCGACGCGAGCGTGGTGACGCCACCTTCGCCATGAAGAACGCGACCGGCAGCGCGATCACGAGGTCGATCGCGGTGACGGCGAGAGCGGCGCCCACCGTGCGTACGGCGACGTTCCGATAGACGGGAGCGTCGACGATCGTGCGGTAGTTGTCGAGGGCGGGATCGGTGACCATCTCGGTCAGGACGCCCGTCGTCTCGTTGTGGAACAGCGAGGTGACCAGCAGGGCCACCAGCGAACCGATGTAGGCGATCATCAGCCAGAGCAGCGGCCCCGCCAGCAAGCCACCGAGGCGGATGCCCCGGTGGCTGCTGACGAAGCGAGCCGCTCGCCGGCGGTGTGTTGTGCTCAGCCCTTGATGTCGGTCCAGGCCGCTACCCACTCGGCGTAGTCCTTGCACTCCACGTCGGTGCGCCCGTCGAGGCATTCCTTCGTGGGTGTCGTCCAGTAGTGCAGCTGGTCGTAGTAGGCGGAGTCGTCGGCGTGGTAGTCGGCGCAGTGATCCGCGATCGTCGCGCACGCCTTGAGGTTGGCCGGAGCCTCACCGAAGGTGGACGCCACGGTGGCCTGCACGTCCGGGGAGGTGATGTAGTTCAGCCACTCGTACGCACAGTTCGGGTTCTTCGCCTTGCTGTGGACCATCCAGTTGTCGGACCACGCCGTCGAGCCCTCCTTGGGCAGCACGGAGTCGACCTTGACGGGCGGGTCCTCACCCTGCAGCGTGTTGACGATGATCTCCCAGCTCGTGCCCATGACGGTGCTACCGGCGCGGTAGTTGCCCTCGTAGGCGACGTAGTCGCTCCAGTACTCAGCGAGGAGAGGCTTCTGCTCCTTGAGCAGATCGACGGCTGCGGCGAACTGATCCTCGTCGAGCGCGTAGGGGTTCTCGATTCCGAGGTCCGGCTGGGTGCTCATCAGGTACACCGCCGCGTCGGCGATGTAGATCGGCGAGTCGTACGCGGCGATCTTCTCGGCGTACGGCGAGTCCGGGTCGAAGACCGCACCCCAGCTGTCGGGCGCCGGCTTCACAACGTCCGTGTTGTACTGGAGCACGTTGGCACCCCAGCCGTGCGGCACGCCGTAGACCGTGTCGTCGATCGAGTTCCACGCCTGCTTCTTCAGGAAGTCGGCCAGGTCGGCGTAGTTCGTGAGCAGGTCGGTGTTGATCGGCGCTGCGTCACCCGACGCGACGCTTCGCATCGACGAGTCACCCGATGCTGACACGACGTCGTAGTCGCCCGTCCCGAACAGCGTGAACGCCTCGTCGGAGGTGCCGAAGTACTTCACGGTGGCGTTGCACCCGGTGTCCTTCTCGAACTTCGACACCCAGTCGAGGCCGGGTGTCTGCGTGCCGTCCTCTGCGTAGTAGGGCCAGGCAAGGATCGAGACCGCACCCTCCCCCTTGCCGATCTCCTTCTGCGGCGACGCGGTGCCGTCGCTCTTCTTGTCGCTGCCACAGGCAGTCGCGGCGATGGCCAGCACCACGGCCACCGCGGCCATCCGATGTCGCTTGTGCATCTTTCCCCCTGTTTCTCGCTTGGTTGTCGATTGCCGATCTGAGGTCATCAGGCTGCCCCCACCCGCCGACGGTCGCTCCCTCGCCACGCGACCTCCACCGCATCACCCGGCCCCGGGCGAGGCGTCGCATCGGCGTTGGGCAGGTCGACCACGAGATGCGTGTCGGACATGCGGACCCGGTAGCGCGTGATCGCACCCAGGTACTGCACGTCCTCGACGATGCCGGACGCGCCGTGCTCGTCGACGCCGGCGCGGCCGAACCGCAGTCGCTCGGGGCGCACGGCCAGGAGGTCATCGCCCTCGCGGAGGAGGTTCGCAGTGCCCACGAACGCGGCGACGAACTCGTTCGCCGGCTGCTCGTAGATCTCGCGCGGTGTGCCGACCTGCTCGATCCGACCCTCGTTGAACACGGCGACCCGGTCGCTCATCGAGAGCGCCTCGCTCTGGTCGTGGGTGACGAACACGAACGTGATGCCGACCTGCTGCTGGATCTGCTTCAACTCGACCTGCATCTCCTCGCGCAGCTTGCGGTCGAGCGCGCCGAGGGGCTCGTCGAGGAGGAGCACGCTCGGGCGGTTGACGAGCGCGCGGGCGAGCGCGACGCGCTGCCGCTGGCCGCCGGAGAGCTGTGAGGGCTTGCGTCGGTCGTACCCCTCGAGGCGCACGCTGGCGAGGGCCTCCTCCACCCGCCGCGCGCGCTCGGGCTTCGCCACCCGCTTGACCCTGAGGCCGTACTCCACGTTGGCCGCGACGTTCATGTGCGGGAACAGCGCGTAGTCCTGGAACACGGTGTTCACGTCGCGGTCGAACGGCGGGTCTCGGGTGATCTCACGGCCGCCCAGCTCGATCGTGCCCGAGGTGGGCAACTCGAAGCCGGCGATCAGCCGCAGCGTGGTGGTCTTGCCCGACCCGGACGGGCCGAGCATTGCGAAGAACTGTCCGGCGGCGACATCGAGTTCGAGCGCGTCGACGGCGACGACGTCGTCGAAGCGCTTCGTGACCCCGCGGAGCCGAACCGACCCCCGGTCACCGTTGTCAGCCACGTCCACCTCCCCCTGTCGGGCGTCAGGCTAAGTCACGAGCCCCCTCGGAGCGCGGCTCTCGCTCCTCGGGCGACCGCCCGCTCGCCTACTCGGAAGATTGCCGCGAATCGTGACAGATCTTGCAGGAGGCGTGCAGAGAGGCGGCGAACCTCGTGCGCAACAACCTGACGCCCGCGTCAGATCCATGCGAACGACGCCGGTCAGGTCGATGCCCGCGAAGGGTGCGCGTCGCCGAACCAAGCGCAACTTCGGGGTGGGGGTCCGCCGCTCGGACCCCCACTCCGGCTCGCGAGTCGCGAGAGCATCGACCGGCACGAGCCCTAGCGTCTGCCGGGTGTTCCCGAACGACCTGTCCTTCGACCCCCGGGACCCGCAGATCCCGCTGCCCTCTCCGTTCGGATCCGTCGGGCTCCAGATCTTCACGACCTCGAACGTGTACGGCATGGCCGCTGACGCGCTCGAGGTGCGCACCGACGCCGATGGCGGCGTGGTGGCGAGTGCGTCGCGCCTCGCCTGGGCCGGTCAGCAGCAGGTGTGCGACGGGTCGGCCCGAGTGGTCGCGACGCGAGTCGGCTCGAGCCTCCAACTTCGCGCCGAGGCATCGCATCACGAGCCCATCAAGGCGTTGAAGCTCGTGTTCGGAGATCTGCCCGACGCCGTCGAGGCCGGCTTCTGGCACGCGACCTCGCCAGCACGGAGCTCGCGCAAGGCGCGTCCGCTCGACCCGCTGCTGTGGCGCTATCCGTGGCCCGCCGATGATCCGTGGCCGGAGTGGGAGACCCCGTGGGCCGCGGCCGGACCGGCCGACGACGGCACCACCGTGACGATCTCCGTACGAGACGACCACGTCCGTCCCGTGCGCCTCTACGCGCACTGCCCTCCATGGGCGGCAGGCAAGACGGTGGTCGAGGTGGTGTGGGAGGAAGACGCAAACGCATGGGGATCCACCGCCTCGACGCCGCCGATCACGGTGGGCGTGCACCAGTCGGAGCAGGCTGCACTGGCCGATCTCGAGGACCACCTCGCGCACGTTCGCGACGTCCACCGCATCCCGCGGTGGGAGGCCCGGACCGATGTTCCCGCGTGGTTCTCCGACACTCGACTCGTCGTCACGCTCCATGGGATGCACTGGACGGGCTACGCGTTCAACACGTTCGACGAGATGACCGAGATCCTGCGGCTCGTCGCCGACCACGTCGAGGGCCGACGGGTGCTCGCGTACCTCCCCGGCTGGGAGGGCCGCTACTACCACGCGTACCCGCACTACGAGCCCGCTGCGATGCTCGGTGGCCGGGCTGGCTTCGACCGGCTCATCGCCGGCGCCCACGAGCTCGGCGTGCGCCTCATGCCGATGTTCGGGATGCACGGCGTCAATGCCGCGGCGTTCGAGGCCTGGGAGGAGTCCTCGTTCCGGACGCGCACGAACCGGATGCCCGCGCTCGTCAACAAGCCCGACTGGGATGGCGATCGCTCAGGCGAGGACGACCAGGTGTTCTGCAACCCCGGCCACGCAGGCTTCCGCGCGCACCTGCTGAGCCAGCTCGATCGGGTCGCCCGCGAGCACGACATCGACGGCGTGTTCCTCGACACGTCCGCCTGCTGGATCAACGATCCGCGCCACAACCTCCTGGACGGCTACCGGGCGCTGGTCGGTGATCTCCGCGAGCGACATCCACGGCTGCTCGTCGCGGGTGAAGGCTGGTTCGACGCGCTGCTGTCGATCTTCCCGGTGAACCAGACCTGGCACGATCCCGCCGCCACCTTCCGGTGCCCCGATGTCATGTCACGCTTCGCTCGTGCGATGCCACACCTCTCCGTGGGTGCGCCCGGTCGTGGCTCCACCGGCGTGCACGAGGCCGGCTGGGCGGTCCCTCCTGTCCCCGGGGCCCCGGTCGCGCCGCACGTGCTGCGCAACATCTCCTTCGTCGACGACACGCTGCGCGACCACGTCGACGCCGTCATCGCAATCCTGCGGGAGGTCGACGCAGCGATCGCGTGAGCGCGATCGTCCGCCTCAGGCCATGGGCACCGGCACGTCGTCGGCGCGCAGGAGCGCGTCGGTGCCACCGTCGACGAACACCACCGACCCGCAGAAGAACCGCGCGTCGGGCCCGAGCAGGAACCGCACGAACGCGGCGAGCTCTTCGGCCCTGCCCTTCCGGCCGACGGGGACCGGGAACGCGTCGATGAACCGCCCGATCGTGGCGTCGGCGCGGGTGGCGTCGAGCATCGGCGTCTCGACTGCACCGGGCGCGACGACGTTGAGGGTGATGCCCGCACCCGCCCACTCCTCGGTGGGCGCGTGGCGGCGGGCCCAGCGGGCCACGGCGAGCTTGGTGGCGGGATAGGTGGCGATCGAGCCGGCGGCATCAGCGGCCGCGCACGCACCGGGTTCGTCGTCGGCGAGGCAGCGCTCGACGATGTCCATCGGGATGCCCGGCTGGCATGTGGTGGAGTTGGAGCTGATGGCCACCGCGGCGGGTCGGTCGCCGCGCGCCAGCAGCGGACGCAGACCCGCGAGCAGCTCCACGCTCCCGAAGTAGTTCACCGACGCGAGCAGACTGCCGGGCACGTCGGTGAGCCCCGCGAGCCCAGCCCACGTGACGAGTCCGTCGATCGCTCCGTCAGCGCGCGTGCTGACCTCGGCGATCGCGGCACGCCGTCCCTCGGGGGTCGAGAGGTCCGCCACCACCTCCGCGTCGCGCAGGTCGACGCCGATGACCCGCTGACCATCGGCGTCGAGCGCCTCGCGAGTCGCGGCACCCATCCCCGACGCCGAGCCGGTCACGACCACGGTCCTCGTCCTCGACATGCGCGAGACCTCCTACGCAGGCAGCGTGCTGGCCTCGCATTCTGACTGCTGGACGGTCAGGTGAAGATGATCTGGCCGCCGGCGGCGATCTCGTAGAACTCGCCGACGGTGATGATGTCCTGCACCTGCTCGATGAGGTCGTTCTTCTCGAGGCCGAACAGGTCGACCGAGGCCTTGCAGGC
>JBQTHC010000145.1:0-18482 GCA_052390255.1 Microthrixaceae bacterium | reverse complement strand
GCGGGGAGAGCGACGCCGCGATGCGCCGCGTCGCCACCCACGGCCAGGGGGGGTACTCGTTCAACCCCCCGCCGGCGGCGCTCGACGAGCCGCTCGAGCGTCCCGCCGCGCCGCTGGCGGCGCACGGCCGGTCCCGCGCCGACATCGAGCTCACGGTCTGCCCCTACTTCAACCCGACGACACCCGAGGACGTGGCGGCCTACCGCGACCGCGGCGTCGATCGCCTCGTGGTCCTCTGCCTCGCGTTCGACGTGGACACGCTCGTCGCGAGCCTCGACCGGCTCACGGCGGACGTCCTCGCGCCTGCGAGCGCCTGAGCACTACGCAAACGTGCGGACGAGCTCGAGCACCGCCTGCGCGTCCGGACCCGCACCCGTGAGCGCGGTGTCCTCGGCACGCGCTCGTTGACCGGCGACCTGGCACAGGTCGAGTGCCGGTCCGGAGATGGTGGTGACTGCCGCTGTGTCCGGTTCGAACACCCAGGCCCCGCCATCAGGTGCGGTCAGATGGAAGGCGACCGGGCCCGCGAGGGATCGACCAGCGCCGGCGAACGCGTAGGGCAGCGTGCGCCACGCGAGCCGTGCGATGTGTCGCAGCCGGGGTGGCGCGGTGACCGGACGGTCGAAGGCCGCGAGCACGTCGCCGGTGTGGATCCAGCACTCCGCGAGGCGCGTCGTGGCGAGCGTGCGCGCGGCGAGGTCGCCGACGACCCACTGCACCCGCGTGCTCGGCTCGACTGCCGAGAGCGCCGCGCGCAGGGCTTCGGCTCCGGAGCGCCACCGCGCATACACCTCGGCGGGCGGCGCGCCCCGTTCGGCCGCGACGATCGCGCCCGCACCGTCGTCGACCGACGTCGCGCCGGTGGGGCTGGCAGCGAGCCGTGCGAGCGCTTCGGTGAACGTGCCCGACACGCTGCCGAGCGCCATCTCGTCGGTCTGCGCGAGATGCAGGACGACATCGCTCACAGTCCAGCCGGGGCAGCGCGGGGTGGGCGCCGCCCACCCCTCATCGGTGAGCGGGCCGACGAGCGCATCGAGCTCGGCGTGCTCCTCGGCCAGCGCGGTCACGATCGCTTCCATCGAGGCGGACTCTATGGCTCGGTCACGGCAGGTGGCGCAGCGAGTCGTCGAGACCACCAACCCGGCTGGAGCTGAGCCATGCGTCGCGCTGCAGCTCGATGCATGCCGCGAGGTCTGCGGCGAGCGCACCCTCGTCCGGGCCAGCGACCCCTGCGCGCCGGGCGAGCCGCCACGCGCCCTGGCGCGCGAGCCGCACCGCAGCGGTGACCTCGGCGAGCATCGACGGTCGCTCGCAGGGGCCCGCGGGTCCGGTCTCCGTCGGAGACCGAACGGTCATCTCGTCGAGATGTGCGAGTGCACGTTCGAGCGCCTCCGCGGTCGCTGCGTGGGCTTCGGGCTCGCCCTTGCCGATGAGCGCGAGCGGGCGCGATGGGTCGAGCGACGCGAACAGCGGGCTGCCGTTGATCGTCGTGACCCCCGGCAGGAGGTGGAGGTCGCCGAGCTCGGCGAGGAGCACACCGAGCCCGTCGACGCCGACGAGGCGGTCGACCACGGCGGCGACGTCTCGCCCTGCGTTCGTCTCCGCGCACCAAGCCACGCCCGCGCCGTATGCGAGCGGGAGCAGGCTGATCGCGAGCGGTTGGAGGTGGCCGTTGTCGCCCCAGTCGGTCACGAGGTACCCGCCGGCCCCCTCCCGGCGGCCGACGAGCGCCGCGTCGAGCAGGTTGTCTCTCGCGTTCGTCCACCGGCCGACAAGGCTGTTCCATGACGAGGTGCCCGGCGCGACCCAGAACGGGTAGCCGGTGTCCACGAAGCTGCGTGCGTGCGCGGCGAACCCGAGGTGCGCGTCGTCGGGTAGGCCGAGCGTGTCGAGCAGCTCCGGTCCCAGCGCGCCGAGCAGACCGGCATCGCTCGACGGCGCCTCGTAGTTCCAGACCACTGCGGTCGCTCCGTCGGCGGGGAGCTGCGCGACGAGATCCGGATGGCGACGCAGCACGTCACCCCAGAACAGGACGTGGTGGCCGTCGCTCACGAGCGGGCGGATGAGCCGATCGAGGTGCTCGAGGTAGACGGCCGCTCGCCCACGCGCCCTCACCGCGGCGGCACTCGCGCCCTGTCCCAGCTCGAAGGGCTCGTCGGCGCCGATGTTCACGAGGGGGCTCATCACCTGCGACGCGAGCTCGCGCACGAGGCTCACTGCGAACGCCGCGTTGTCGACGGTCGGTGCGAGCGTCGCGGGAGGCATCGGTCGACCGGTGAACGGGTTCGTCGCGCCATCCGGGCACTCGGCCCGTGCTCGATGCTCGGGATGACGGAGCCAGCGCTCCATGTGCCCGAAGGTGTTCTGGTTCGCGACGAGCGTGATCCCGCTGTCGGCGCAGCGCGCATCCAACCAGCGCAGCTCCTCGGCCGTGATCGGCGACGCCGTGCGCCACACCACGTCATGATCCGCGTACGCGAACGTGTGCTCCATGTAGAGCTCGAGGTGGTTGTAGCGGAGTGCCGCGAGCACGTCGACCAACCAGGTGAGCGTGTCGAGGGTGGGCACCCGGTCCCGTGAGATGTCCAGCATGAAGCCGCGCACGGCGAGATCGGGGTGGTCCACGATGCGCTGGCTCAGGACCTCGGGCGTCCGCGCGAGCTGTGCGAGCGTGTCGCTCGCGTACCTCAGGCCGGCCGCATCGGCGTGACGGATCGACGCGCCGTCGGCGCGCACCACGAGCTCGTACCCCTGCGCCGGCAGGCTCGGGTCGACGACCACCTCGCGCACCTCGAGCGAACCCGTCCCGCCGAGGTGCTCGACGTGACGCGGTGCCGGGAACATCGGGCGCAGCCTGGCAGACCGCCGTGGGCCACCGGCGCGGAGCGCGCCCGTCTGACGACTGAAAGGCCGCGAAACAGCGCGAACCACCGCGAACAGGAAGGAGGGGCGTGAGCGCCGAATGAAGCCAGGTGCGCCGACTCTCGAACCATCCGCGGGCCCTCGCTGTGCTGGCCGGCCTCCTGTTCATCTCCAGCCTGACTGTCGTGGGCGTCCTGCGCGCCTCGACGAACCACCGCGACAATGACGCCGTCGGCGCGAACGCCTCTCGGTTCCTCGAGCTGACGGGCGACGGCGCGGACGCAGCCGGCCCGTCGGGGAGCGCGAGCGGTGAGCTGGCCTCCGACGAGGAGGTGGGGTCGAGCCCGGAGCTCGACGGCGTGCCGCGCACTCCTGCGGGCTGGGCCCTGCGGCCGGCCGGCAAGCAGATCGACGTCCTTCGCTTCCCGTTGGGCCTCGCGCCGAGCGCGGACGGAAGCTCGATCGTCGTGTCCTCCGACAGCGGCGGGCCGCAAGGGCTCACCGTGATCGACACCACGACCCTCGCCGGCGTGCCTGTCACCGCAGCCAACCTCTTCATGGGTGTCGCGACGACGCCGAGCGGACGCATCTACGCGAGCGGCGGCAACGCCGACCGGATCTTCCGCTGGCAGCTCGCCGGCCCGGCGGCGGTGCCGCTCGACGTCACGGGCGCCCAGCCGTTCCCGATCCAGAACGCGCAGAACGGCCGGTTCCCCCAAGCGGGTCTCCCGGCGCAGCTCCCCGCAAGCGACGGCATCGGCGTGCCGGGCTATCCCGGTCACCTCCTGCTCGACGGCACCACCCTGTATGTCGCAAGCACCGTGAGCGAGCCGTCGACATCTGACGACCCCTGCCCCGATGCACAGGCGCTCTGCAGTCGCGTCACGATCATCGACACGACCACCGACACGATCCTCGGTCGCGTCCCCGTGGGGCTCGACGCCTTCGGACTCGCGATCGACTCGGCGCGCCAGCGCCTCTACGTGAGCAACTGGGCCGACGAGGCGGGCCGCGGCGCGACAGGTGAGGGCGACACCTCGCGCGGCACCGTGTCCGTCGTCGACGTCTCGGATCCGACCGACGCGCACGAGATCGGCAGCGTCACCGTCGGCCACCACCCGTCCGCGGTGCAGCTGAGCGCCGACGGCGAGCGGCTCTTCGTCGCGAACACGAACGACGACACGATCTCGGTGCTTGACGTCTCCGGCGCCGGCGCTCCGACGCAGATCGCCGTGGAGTCGGTTGCCCCGGCCGCAGGCACGCCCGTCGGCGCGCACCCAGACGCGTTCGCGCTGTCACCCGACGGCCAGGACCTCTACATCGCGCTCGCCGGCCTCAACGCCGTCGAGGTGCGCGACGGCGCGACCGCTGCTCGGATCGGTGGCACCCCTCGCTACATCCCGACCGGCTGGTACCCCTCAGCACTCGCCATCACGGGCGACGCCGACAGCTACCGCCTCTGGGTCGCGAACGCGAAGGGCATGGGGCCAGGCGCCGGCGGGAACGGCAGCGTCCTGTTCCAGGGCAGCAACACGAACGGCACCGTCAGCGCGATCGATCTGCCCGCCACCTCCGCGCAGCTCGAGACGTGGAGCGAAGAGGTACGGGAGAACGACCACCTCGACCGCGTGGCGGTCGACGCGTGCACGCCCGCCGCCGGGATCGAGGTCTCCGAGGTGCTGTGTCCGAAGGACGGAGACGAGTCACCGATCAAGCACGTGGTGTACATCGTCACGGAGAACAAGACCTTCGACCAGTACTTCGGCGACATCAACACGACCGGCGGCACCGGTTTCGACGCTGAGCCGGCGCTGACCCTCTACGGGCAGCCCTTCACGCCCAACCGCCATGCGCTCGCCAGTCGGTACAGCCTGAGCGACCGGTTCTTCTCCGACGCTGAGGTGTCGGTCACGGGACACTCGTACACCTCGGGCGGCATCGCCACCGACCACAACGAGCGCACCTGGCCTGCGGACTACGACGAAGGCATCCGCGGCAACCGTGGCGGCGGCGACCCGCTCCGACCCGGGCTCGGCGACCCTGCCGCGAACGCGGCGCAGCGACGCGCCGAGGACGAGCTCGACGACCCCGAGGGCGGCTACATCTTCGAGGCCTTCAAGGAGGCTGGCGCGACACCACCGAGCGACCAGCCGGGCGAGCTGAGCATGGCGATCTACGGGGAGTCCACCGCCCTCGAGAGCGGCAACATGGACGCCTACAAGGCACCGCGGTGGAAGGAAGGCGACCTGCGGTACTTCGACACGTGTCGCGCCGCGCAGTTCATCTCCGGCGCCGCGCCCGACAACGGTCCAGTGCCCGACGGCCTGCAGTACCCGGACCCCCGCGCCAGCGTGCCCCTCGCCGGACAGGTGACCGCCAACGACTGCGAAGGCCGCACGCTGCCGCCGCAGTTCACGCTGGCCCACTGGACCGACGTGTACAACGAAGACAACGGGCGCGACGTGATGCCGAGCTTCATCTACATGACCCTCCCGGTGAACCACACGATGGGCGCCAACCTCGGCAGCCCCACCCCGCAGTCGATGGTGGCCGACAACGACGTCGCGGTCGGGATGATCGTCGAGGCGCTCTCGCGGAGCCCGTTCTGGGACAGCACCGCGGTGTTCGTCACCGAAGACGACACCCAGGTGGCCGCCGACCACGTGTCGTCGCTGCGCGACTACCTCCAGGTGATCAGCCCCTGGGCACGACCTGGCGCCAACCACCAGTGGGGTTCGATGGGGTCGCTCCTGCGCACGGTCGAGACGATCTTCGACATCGAGCCGTTCTCGATCAACGACCGCACCGCGCTCCCCCAGCACGGCGCCTTCGTGACGCATCTCGACGACCCACGCGACACCGCTCCCTACGACCTCGTGCCGACCGCCGTCCCGTTCGCCCTCAACCAACCCGGCACACCAGGGCAGGCGCAGTCCGAGGCGATGGACTTCAGCACGTACGACCTCATCGACGAGCACACGCTCAACGCCATCCTCTACGCGATCGGTCGAGGGACCACCCTCGAGGAGGCCGAGGCCTTCCTCGCCGCGAACGCCACCACTCGTCGGTAGTCAGCCCCGACTGGCTGACGCCGCGCGGGTTCGGACGCGCGCGCCCGGTGATGCTCCTTGTCAGGGTCGGCACCCGGCGCGACGGTGAGCAGTGGGCGAACGCTCAGCTCGGGCGCTGCGCCTGCGAAGAGGAGGGCAGATGTATCTGTTCACGCGCTCTGGAAGGTTCCGCCCCGGCTCGGTCGGCGAGTCGATGGCATTCGTGACAGCAGTGACCGACAAGGTCCACCAGGAGAGCGGCCTCGAGATCCACTCCTGGGCCGCCAGCATGTCGCCCGAGCTCGGGACCGTCGTGTGGGCGAGCTTCGTGGAATCGCTCGAGGAGCTCGAAGCGGCCCAAGACAAGCTCGCGGTGTCCGACGCGTTCATCGCCCTCGCGGACAGCGGGGCCGACCTCTTCGTCGGTCCCCTCCAGGACGGTCTCGCGCAGGTGATCGTCGGCACGATCGACCGCACGGCCCCGCTGCCGTCCTACGTCACGGTCGCACGCGCGACTGCGGTCAACGGCAAGCTGAGCGAGGCGATGGCGGCAGGCGTGGAGATCGCCGAGACGGCCACCAAGATCACCGGCGTCCCCACGTCGTTCCTCGTGGATGCCACCGGGCCCTTCGGCGGCTGCCGCTGGAACACCGGTCTGCCCGACATCGCATCGGTGCAGCGCGCGGAGGCCGCCCTCGCGGCCGACGACCGTTGGATCGCGCTCATGGATCGGATCGGCCCCTACTTCGCGCAGGGCGCCTCGCAGTCGATCTACCGCCGCATCATCTGACGTCCCGCGACGCCCCGTCGTCACGCCCCTGCGCGGAGGAGGTCTTCCCGCGTGAGGGGCTGACGCGGACGGGACGGCGCCGTCGTGACCCGCTCCGCGGTCGCGGCCGCCGCGAGGCGCGCGACGACCTCGGGATCCCCGAAGACCTCCTGCGGGGTGAGCAGGAGGCTCATGGTGCGCGCCACGAGCACCGCGAGCTGCGGGTCACCGGACGCGGCGATGCGCCGCAAGGTCGCGAGGTCGAGTCGTGGCGCGCTGGGCGCCGTCGACTCCTCCCGGCCTTCTCCCGCGACGGACGACGCATCGGCGCGAGCGGCAGTGTCGGTCAGGACCGACACGTCGTACCACGGTTCGACGCGCTGAGCGCTCGCCGCCTCGTAGGCGCGCGATGCGGCGCGCGGGTCCTCGGGGTGTGCGAGGAGCGCGTCGAGGACGAGCGTCGCCTGCAGCACGGCCAACGACGAACCGCGCCCGTAGAGCGGGTTCGTGCAGGTGTGCGCGTCGCCGATCGCGAAGAACCCGAGTGCGAGGGGCTCACCGTCACGATCGGTGAAGCGGCGGATCCGGTTGATGAGGCCGCCCATCGCCTGGACATCGGTGATCGGCGAACCCCCCGCGCGCACGACCGGTTCCATCTCGCGGAACAGCGGCAGCACTGCCTCGTAGCGGTCACCGTCGAGCAGGTGCGTCCGGAGCTCGTGGTCGTCGGCGTCGACGGCGAGCGTCGCCGAGTAGGTGCCGTTGTCCGCCCCGGCGACCACGAAGCCGACGCCCGCGCGGCGCCCGCCCTGATACCCCATCGGCGCCGCGGTCCCCTTGGCGGCACGGTAGAAGCGCGAGAGGTAGATCGTTCCCGTGGGCTGCTCCACCTCCTCGATGCCCACGCCGTGGGCCGCGAACCACGCGGGCACGTCACAACGCCGACCGCTCGAGGCGACGACGAGGTCCGTGTCGATGGACGAGCCGTCGTCCAAGTGGACGCCGCGCACGGACAGCGGCGTGGTCGATGCGTCGGCGAGGAGGCCCGCGACGCCAACACCCACTCGCAGCTCGACGTTCGGCTCTGCGAGGGCGCAGCGGCGGAGCACCCACTCGAGCGTGGTGCGGCGGCAGCTCAGCACCTGCAGGTCCTCGGCGTGGCGCGCGTAGTCAGGCGAGTCCGCCGGCAGCGAAGGCGGCACGATGCTGACCTCCGTGACGCCAGCGTCGAGGAGCGACCGCAGCACATCCGGGTACCGGTCGCGCAGCAGGACGCGGATCAGCGCGGGGAAGCCGTGGGTGTGACGCACCTGCGGTGCGCCGCGCCGGTCCCACGCGAACGCGCCTTCGACGTCGGGGGGCATCGGCGTGTCGTCGCGCTCGACGAGCACGACCTCGCACCCCGCGCGCGACAGCGCGATCGCCGCGCTCAAGCCACCGATCCCTGCACCTACGACGACGGCGCGTGCTGTCAACGACACGTTGGCTCCCCGGCCTCGGCACTCGGCGGCGCGAGTCTGCCCGACTGCGCCCGGTCTCTCGCAGCCTCAGCTCGTGGCGACGGACGAGTCCTCACGCGGCGGCTCTACCTCGAGCTCGTGGAGCAGCGCCTCGACGCGACGCCGGATCTCGTCGCGGATCGGGCGCACGTCGTCGATCCCGCGACCGGCCGGGTCATCGAGCGGCCAGTCCACGTACCGCGTCCCCGGCACGAACGGGCACTCGTCGCCGCAGCCCATGGTGACGACCACATCCGCTCGGCCGAGCATCTCGGCGGTCCAGCGCTTGGGCTCCTCGGCGGCGATGTCGATGCCGACCTCGCGCATGGCTTCGACCGCGACCGGGTTCACCTCGTTCGCAGGCTCTGAGCCGCCAGACCAGGCGATCGCTCGATCGCCCGCGAGGTGCGTGAACCAGCCAAGCGCCATCTGCGATCGACCGGCGTTGTGCACGCACAGGAACAGGACTCCGGGCAGACGTTCGTGGGCGGAGGGCATCAGCCCGATGCTACGAGGCCGCGCGACGTACAGATACCCCACCAGGGTAAGTACCTTTGGCCCTACCTCGGCGCCGTCGTCAGGCGCACGATCGAGGTGACCGAGGAGGTCCCCCATGAAGAACCTGCACGTCGGCCACTGTCTCGGCGGTCTCGCCGTTGCCGCGGTGCTGCTCGTCGCCCTCGGCGTCAAGGCCAGCACGCTCGGCATCCTCGCCGTCGCCCTCGCGTGCCCGCTGATGATGCTCGTGATGATGCGGTCGATGATGGGTGACCGGTCCCGTCCGGCCCAGCCCGACGACAGCCCCGTCGACGGGCGTCAGCAGGTCTGAGCTCGCGCCAGGGTCGTCGAGCCCGGTTCCAGCTGTCCGGCGCTGACTCGCGTCACTCGTCGCGGAGGAGCTCGGTGGGCTCGAGGCGGTTGACCAGCCGGGAGGCGGCGGTGCTCGACGCGATGGTGGCGAGGAGCACGAGCCCCACCGCGACCGCGACCCCGTCGACAGGAACGGCGTAGGCGGGGGTGAGGACGAACAGCGGCCGGAGCACGCTCACGAAGTACGAGCCCATGAGGACGCCCACGACCACGCCAGCGAGGATGCCCACCACCGCGACGGTCGCGGCCTCGAGGGTGATGAGCCTTCGGATGCTGGACGGCTCGAGGCCCTGGGCGCGCAGGGTGATGTACTCGCGACGGCGCTGAAGCAGGAGCCCGAACACGAAGATCGCGACGGTCACGACGGCCATGGCGAGGGAGAACGTGGAGTCGAGCTGGACGAGGCCGGCGATGTTGAGCGCGGCGAGGCTCGACTGGTCGCTCGCAAGGGCGGTCGCGCGGGTGTCGACTTGAAGCTCGCCACCGCTCGTCGCGTCGGCTCGGAGTGACGTCACCGCCGCGCGCAGCCCGGTGTCGTCGTTGCGCTCGGTCACGGCGAGGAAGAAGTCGGGGTTCTTCGACGGCACCGCAGCGGTGTGCTCGGAGATGGCCATCACCGCATCAGCGCCGTCAGGGAACCCGGGAAGGCGTTCGAAGAGGGCGGTGATGCGGAGCGGGACCTCCACCTGGGCATCGGTGCCGCGCGCCAGCACCACCTGGAGGGTGTCGCCGACGCCAGCCTGGAGGAAGTCCGCCATCTCCTCGCTGACGAGGATCGCGGCGGGATCGTCGCGCAAGGTGCGGAAGGCGGCTGCAGCGTTGCCGGGGGTGAAGCGGCTCCCGCCCAACGGCGCCACCGACGGGTAGCTGGCGGGATCCACGGCGGCCAGGTTCGCGGGGTCCGACGTGCGGGGGCTGCGAAGGATGACGTTGCTCAGCTCGTACACGACGGGGGTGACCGCAGCGACGCCCTGCGTCTGGAACGCCTTGGCGTCGTCGACGCTGTAGCGCCGCGCGGAGGCTGGCCCAGGCGTGATGCGGATGTCGGCGCCGGTCGCGTAGCGGGCGTCTCGGATCTTGGCCGCGTCGTAGGACGACGTGAACGCCGAGAGACACGTCGCCAGCGCGACGATGAGCGTGATGATGAAGGCCCCGTTGCTGATGGACCAAGGACGCCGGCCGACGCTGAGCCGGTAGAGGCTCGGGAGCGGCCGACCGACGGCGGCGGTGGATCGCGGCTGGGTGCGCCCGAGGAGGGCGCCGACGACGCGGGCGCCCAGGAGGCCGCCGGTGACCCAGACCGCGAGCGGCAGCACGAGCAGAGCGACGTTCAGGGTGACCCCACGACCGAAGTACACGGAACCCGGCGCCCCGTCGAAGGCTCCGGCTCGCAGGGCCAGGATGGTTCCCACCGCGACGACCGCCACGCCGACGATGTCCAGGCGGGCCCGCCTCCAGAGGGGGACGGTCAGGGTGTGCCGTGCGCGGTCGCGGCTGATCTCCCGGTCGATGGACCGGCGGCCGGTCAGGTAGAGGGCGAGGCCTGTGGCGGTGAAGCCTCCGAGCGTGCCGAGCACGGCCGAGGTGGCCAGACTCGACGGGTTCGCCCGGTCGAGCGACTCCTTGCCCAAGATCGCGGCGGCCAGCAGGTAGCCGCAGACCAGTCCGACGGTCGATCCCATCGCGGTCAGCGCTCCGGTTCGGAGGGCGAGCATGCGCAGCAGGTGCGGCCGTGCCGCCCCGCGGACCCGGAGCGTCGCCTGCTCCCGCCGTTGGGCCTCGGCAAGCACGGTCCCTGAGTACGCGGCGAGCATCGCAGCGAGGAACCCGCCCGGGATGCCGAGGAAGAGGAACAGCCGCTTGGCGGCCTCCGCGTCGCCCGACGCGACGTCGAGCGTGTTGGAGATGTTGTCGAGCAGGTAGTCCGAGCGTGCGCCCGCGGCGACGACGTCGCCGCCGATGCGACCGGTCTCGAGCCGTGCGGTCGCCGGATCGGCGTTGAGCCGGTCGCGATCCAACGCCACGTCGACCTCGCGGATGGGGGGAGCCTTCACCCGGCCGGTGCCAGCGGCGGCAGCGCGATCGAAGGCCGGTTGGATGACGTCGGCAAAGGTCCCCGGAGACACGATCACCGAGCTGGCCGTGTAGACGAACGTCTCGAGGTCGCCACCGCGGCGGCTGGAGAACAGCGACCGGGCCCGGGACAAGTCCGCAACGCCACTCACCGTCAGGTCGATCGAGGAGCTGTCGGGCAGCCGCACCGAGATGGTGTCGCCCGGCGAGACCGCGAGCGCCGCTGCCGCTTCAGCACTGAGCACCGCTCCGTCCACCGAGAGCGCGCCCTCGAGGAGGACGATCGACTCGTACCGCCCTGCGTACGCGTCGTCGAAGGCGAAGATCTTCGCTGGGCCGGACGGCGTGGTCCCGGCGGCGCTGAGACGCGAGACGCCGAGGTCGGCGATCGACAGCGGACTCGCGGCCGCGACTCCGTCAACCGCGGCGATCCTGGTCGCGAGCTCCCGCAGATCGGCTGCGCCTGGCTCATTGGCCGCGACCGGAATCGGGTTCTCGCGGCTCGAGTAGGTCGACACCACGGCGGTGTCGTCCGCCGCAACCTCGCGTGTGGCGGCCAACCGGTAGGTCACGCGCCGGCTGCTTCCCGGAGCAAGGGTTCCGAGGTCGTAGCCGACCAGCGCCTGGCCGTGGGCGAAGGGGTTGTCGTCGATCCCCACGATGGGGATCCCGTCGACGCCGCCGGAGCGGGCCACGAAGGTCAGCCCGTGGGCCGGCACCGACCTAACCGTCACGTTGTGGGCGTCGACCTCACCGGTGTTGGTGACCACGAGGGTCACCGAGGTCTCCGCGCCCGTCTGCAGTCGACTCGAGGGCTCCGTGGTCTGCCTCATCGTCAACGACGCCCCGGCGGGCTGGGTGACGACGAGCTGCATGTCGATGGCGAGCGGCGCCACGGCGCGCTGGGTCATCGACGCCGAGAGCCCGTCGACGAAGAACAGGACCCCACAGAACAGACCGACCCCGAGGGTCACGCCGACCATCGTCGACAGCGTCCGGCGCGGGTTGCGGATGAGGTCGGCGAGCACGTACCTACCGAGCATCGGCTGACTCCCTGACTCGGACGGGTCGGCGCATCTCGATGGTTCGATCGAGGTGCGCGGCGACCACGGGATCGTGGGTGACCATGACGAGCGTGGCGCGCATCTCTCGCTGCACCTCGACGAGGAGCTCGATCGCGGCCGTCGCGCTGCGATGATCGAGGGCGCCGGTGGGTTCGTCTGCCAGCACCACCGACGGTCGGTGGATGATGGCCCGTGCCACCGCGGCGCGTTGGCGTTGCCCGCCCGAGAGCTGATCCGGGAGCCGGGTGGCGAGCTCGCCGATCCCGAGCCGGTCCAGCACCTTCGCAACCTCCTCGGGCGCGTCGGGGGCCGTCTCTCCGTGACAGATCGCGAGCTGCAGGCCCACGTTCTCCTCGACCGTCAGGTGTGGGAGCAGGTTGTCGGCTTGGTACACCATGCCGAGGCGCTGCCGTCGGAACAGCACCCGCCGTCGTTCGTCGAGCCGGGAGATGGTCTCGTCGCCGATGGCGACGGTTCC
The DNA here is from genome assembly GCA_052390255.1 of Microthrixaceae bacterium. Classification (GTDB taxonomy): domain Bacteria; phylum Actinomycetota; class Acidimicrobiia; order Acidimicrobiales; family VFJN01; genus VFJN01. The sequence continues at coordinate 5,817 of JBQTHC010000145.1, read as the reverse complement.
GGCCGTCGGGAGTGCGAGGCCGGCGAGGAGTCCGAGGAGAGTCGACTTGCCGCAACCGCTGGGTCCCATGACCGCGACGCTCGTGCCGCCCTCGACCGTCAGCGACATCGGCTCGAGCGCGCGGACGACCTCGGCGCTGTTGCGATGCTCGACCATGACGTCGTCCACCACGATCGTGTTGTCGGGTCTCATCGGGTGACCACCGCGCCGTCGTCGAGCGCGTAGCGGAGCTCGACGAGGTCGGCCAGGGCGAGGTCGTGGGTCACGAACAGCACGGCGAACTCGGCGTCGAGCACCGCGTCGACCACGCGAGCCGCCGTCTCGCCGTCGAGCTGGGCGACCACCTCGTCCGCCAGGAGCAGGTCGGGCTCGTTGGCCATCGACACCGCCAGCGCCACCCGCTGGGCTTCACCGCCCGAGAGCTGGCGGGGACGGTGGCCGGCGCGGTCGCCGACACCAAACCGATCCAGCAGCTCCATGGCTCGACCGCGCACCGCCGCGCGCGACCGGCTCCGGGCCGTCCCAGCGCCGAAGGAGAGCGCGAGCTCCACGTTCTCGCGTGCGGTGAGGAACGGGATGAGGTTGTCGGACTGGAGGGCGATCCCGATCCGATCGGCCCGCAGGCGGGCGCGGGCGCGGTCGTCGAGCTCGCTCATCGCCACGCCGTCGATCTCGACGGTGCCGGAGTCGGGCCGGAGCAGACCGGCGATCAGCGACAGCAGCGTGGACTTCCCGCTGCCAGACGGTCCAACCAGGCTCGCCTTGTCACCGGGGCGGATGGCGAGGTGCACCTCGTCGAGCACCACCGTCGCATCCGTGGCGGTCCCGAACGACTTGGAGACCCCGTTGAGCTGCACGACGGGGGTCATCGTCACGACGCCCGCCTCGCCGGAGGCTCCCCCGCGAACACCTCGGGTGCCGTCACGAGCGCGTGGGCCTCGATGTCGAGGACCGTCTGGCTGGCCTCAGCCAGTGCGTCGGCACCGAGCTGGAGGAAGTTCAGGAGCTCGAAGCGGTCCTGGTGCAGGCTCGCGTCGAGCGGGACGTTCTTGATGACGCCGATGCCGGGTGCGTAGTACTTGTTCTCGTTGTCGGGGGCACCGACGTTGCCTTCTTGGACCACGAGCACGTCGTCGAAGCACCCGAAGGCCACGCACTCGCGCACGCCGACCCGCACCGGCTCACCGACCGAACCGGCCTCCTCGGGGGCCTGGCCGATGAACCAGCGCGGCGTGTCCTTGGTGACGCCCATCGGCGAGAGGATGCCGACGACCTGACCGTCACCCGAACCCAGCCAGGCAACGTCGATGTTGGTGTACTGACCGCCCTCGTAGTCCTCGTCGTAGCCGCCGAGGATCCAGACGTTGCCGTCCTTGTCGAGCGCCATGTAGTCCATGCCGATCTGGGCGATCTCCCCGGAGTCGGTGGACTCGCCGAGCATCGCGACCGTGGGAACCCCGTCGATCTCGCGGATGACGTCGGTGATCGTGACGATGATCCCGTGAGGAACCGTCCGCGAGCCGACCTCGGTGCTGCCGCCATACACCCACTGGGTTCCAGGTTTCAGCGGGTGGTACGGGTTGGTGGAGAGGGTGGGGTCGACGAAGTTCGCTGGGTCGAACTCGACCTTCGTCCCCTCGTTGTTCGGATCGGTGGCCAGCCCCTCATCCTTCGTGCGGGACCCGCCGCACGCCGCTGCGAGGAGCAGCACTGCTGCCACGGGCACCACACCTGCACGCCATCTGTTCAACATGGGTGCTCGTATACGAAACGCGACCTGAAGCCTGCCTGAACGAGCGGCTCCCGAACGGGGGGAAGGCTGACGGCCCGGTCAGATGCCGGCGACGGCTTCGGCCACCGTCTCGAGCACCGCAGGGGTGTGGGGAGGCGGCAGGTAGACGATGCCAAGGTCGAGACCGGCCTCCGCGAACGCCTCGGCCTCGCCCGCGACCCCCTTCGGGTCGTCGGGGTTGAAGCGCAGGTGGGCCGATGTCGTGATCTCGCCGGGATCGCGACCGAACGTGGCGCAGTGCTCGGCGAGCACCTCCTTCAGTCGCAGGTACTCCGCCACTGGTCCGCCGACGTAGTTCCAGTGCTGTGCGATGCGGGCGACCGTGCGCAGGGTGCGCTTCTCGCCACTCCCGCCGATGCAGATCGGCGGATGCGGCTGCTGGACGGACTTCGGCTCACAGAACGCCTCGCCGAGGGCGTAGTAGGCGCCGGCGTACGTCGATCGCTCCTGGGTGAGCAGTGCGACGATCACATCGCACGCCTCGTCGAAGCGGTCCATGCGCTCCTTGATGCCGAGCAGGTCGATCCCGTACGCGTTCGCTTCGTCAGTGTTCCACCCCGCGCCCAGCCCCAGCTCGAGGCGGCCATGCGAGATCTGGTCGAGCGTCGCGGCCATGTTGGCGAGGATCGCCGGATGGCGGTACGGGACGCCGGTCACGAGCACTCCCACTCGGAGGCGGCTCGTCGCCTGCGCGAGCGCGGTGAGGGTGAGCCATCCCTCGAGGCACGGGCCGCTGCGGTCGCTGAAGATCGGTTCGAAGTGGTCGAACGTCCAGCCCGACTCGAACACCTCGATCTCGTCGGCCGCCTTCCAGACGGCGAGCATGTCGTCCCAGGTCGTGGACTGCGGCGAGGTCTTGAACGCGAAGCGCATCGCAGCAGTCTCTCGCAGTTCCGGCCATTGGCCCCGACCATCAGTTGCCCGCCGAGCGAACTGATGCTGCCTTAGGCGTCCGTCGTAGGAGATCTTCGCGTCGTCGTGCGCTCATACCTCGGCCGTGAGCGTCGCGACCGCGAGTGTGTGACGATCACCGTCCGGCAGTGAGGCCCAGCCGTTGCGATCGCGGTGGCGCGCCGTCGTGTGCGCCGCTACAGGCGGAAGACGCGTGCGGCGTTGCCGGCCAGGAACAGCTCAGTGGTCTGGTCGTCCAGGTCGAGCTCGCCGAGGCGGGCGAGGGCCCGGTCGGCCGTCATCATGGGGTAGTTGGTACCGAAGAGCACCTTCGTTCGACCGCGGCCCTTCATGTAGTCGACGAGCTCATTCGGATACCGATGCGCGGCGTAGGCGCTGGTGTCGATGTAGACGTTCGGGTGCTTGTCCGCCACGGCGATCATCTCGGAGGTCCACGGGTAGCCGATGTGACCGCACACGATCACCAGCTCCGGGAAGTCCAACGCAACCTGATCGACGTACGGGATGGGCCGGCCGGTCTCCGACGGGCGCAGCGGGCCGGTGTGGCCGACCTGGGTGCAGAACGGGATGTTCAGGTCCACGCACGCCGAGTACAGCGGGTAGTAGCGCCGGTCGGTCGGTGGGAGCTCCCACAGCCACGGCACGATCCGGAGTGCGACGAACCCCTGCTCGACCCGGCGTCGCAGGTCACGCACTGCCTCCATCGGTCGACGAAGGTCAGCGCCGGCCACACCACGCAACCGGTCCGGGTAACGACTCACGAACGCGGCAACCTCGTCGTTGTCGATCAGCGAACCCTCCGGGCCGAACCACGCGGCCGTCAGACCGATGTCGACTGCGCCCGCGTCCATGGCCTCGATGGTCAGCTCCAGGGGCAGAGGCTCGTCAAACTCACCCTCGACTCCCATCCAGCGGCGCAACGACTCGAACATCTCGTGGTTCGAGTGGCGCAGCGTCGGGTGCTGCATCCACACATCGATGATTCGAGCGGACATGTCCACATGCTTGCATCCCGGCCCACTGCTCCTCGCCGCTTCTGTGCTGCGGGGATCGGCAGGCCCTAGCGTTGACGCGCACGCGTCACATCAAAGCGGTACTCCGGAGGGCGTCAGCGCTCATCGTCAGAGTTGCGGATTTCGACACGGTGGTCGACTGCGGAACTCGGACCGGGACGGAGGACGCTTCAACCTGGCCACATCGAGGGTCAGGTGATGCTTCGACCCACCCTCGCCGGTCACCCCCTCTGGCGCGTCCTCGTCGATCGTTGCGGGTCGATGGCCGTCGGGTCGGCGACCGCAGCGCCCAGCAGTCCCCGGGCGGACCATCGCATGAGCCCCACGGCGTCGTCGCGAGAGAGCCCTGCGACGTCGGTGAGCCAGGCCAACGCTTCGATGCCCGTGGTGGCGCGGATCGCGATGGCGAGGCGATGCCGCTGGGGCCCGGTCAGGTCGGGCTCGAGCGGGGCGAGCGCCTCTTCGATCCATCCGATCGCACGTCCTTGCCGCAGCGGCAGCTCCGACCGCTCGGCCGGGTCTGCTTCGAGGGAGAGGCGCAACATCGTGCGCTGCTGCGCCTCGGTGTCGACGATCATCCGCGTGAAGGCGTCGACGACGAGATCGAGGCGCGCCCCGGCGTCGCTGGGCGGGTTCTCGGGAAGGAGCGACTCGGCCGCGGTCTCGGGGTGGGCGGCGGCGAGCAGGGCCCGCTGGCTCGGGAAGTACCGGTAGGCGGTCGTCCGGGAGATCAACGCCCCCGCCGCGGCCGCCTCGACCGTCGGTGTCATCCCCTCCGCAACCATCTCGCGGGCAGCGGCGACAAGCGCCTCACGCGTGCGCCGCTTCTGGGCGGTTCGCCCGTTTTGCTCATAGGCCGTTGACACAGGCGAGATGGTACCTTAGTTTCGTCATGGGACATGTGTCCCACTAACAGAGAGCAGGCAGTCATGACGGTCCTGACCCCGATCGTGCGCAATGCAGGGGAGGGCGACCAGCGAGCCTTCTTCGGCGGCGGCCTCCACACCTGGAAGCTGCTGGCCGAGGAGAGCGACGGCGCCTTCTTCCTCTTCGAGGACACCATGGTCAAGGACAAGACCACGCCCCTGCACGTCCACCCCGAAGCCCACGAGATGACCTACGTCATCGACGGCGAGATCGAGGTACAGGCCGACGGCAACCGCAGCCGGGTGCGCAGCGGCGGCATGTCCTTCGTCCCCAAGGGCGTCGCCCACGCCTTCATCGTCGTGTCAGCCGAGGCGCGGCTGCTCACCATCCAGTCACCCGGCGCCGTCGGCCAAGCCTTCTACCGGGGCGCAAGCGAACCCGCCCTCGACGACACCGCCGACCGCCTCAACCTCGCCGGGCTCCAGGCCACCGCCGCCGAGAACCCCCGCGGCATCACCATGCTCGGCCCGCCCCCTTTCGCAGCCACGCGGTGAAGCGGCTCTGCCGAAGGACGAGAACCCCACAACCCGGGATAGGACCCGAGCGGCTCACGGAGGCCACGCGAGCAAGTGTTTGATGTTTGAGGATCCTCGAACATCGTACGAGCGGCATCCTCGCGGTCATGGGTGTGCCGTCGGACGCTGATCTGGACGCGATCGCCGAGGCGGTGCGCGGACTTGGAGTCGCGAAGCGAGTGCGCCGAGCTCCGACGTCGATCACGGTCGATTTCGTGGGCGGATCACCGGTCGACGTGGTTGTGACGGGCATGAACACGGTACGGCCCGGGGTGAGCTCGCGGCTCGAGAGCGGCCGGCCTCTGGTTGTCGTGGCTGACCGAGTGCCAGCGGCAATGCGGGCGGAGCTGGACATCCACGCCGCCACCGGCGAGATCATCCGCACCCTCACCATCGACCCCGACCGCCGCTACCACGGCACCGGCCAACCCCGCGGCGGACCACGACGCCCCTACGGACCCCGAAAGAAGAACCAGCCCGAACCCTGACCGCAGGTTCGGACTGTCCTCGATGTCCCGCGACATCACAGTGGTGGGCGAGGGGGGACTTGAACCCCCACGTCCTTTCGGACACTGGCACCTGAAGCCAGCGCGTCTGCCTATTCCGCCACTCGCCCGAGTGGAATGGCGATGGTAGCGCCGGGGACAAGGGGCACCCC
>JBQTHC010000144.1:0-23404 GCA_052390255.1 Microthrixaceae bacterium | reverse complement strand
CGAGAGCCCACCGTCGTACGCCTGCTGCGCGATCGTCCCGCCACCGGTCAGGCCCGGGTCGCCCGCCTCGGTCGTGCAGGGGTCAGCGGGGGGCGGCGGGGGTGGCGGGGCGCCCTCGTCGCAGTCGTCGTCCTCGGCGTCGGTGAGGCCGTCGCCGTCGTTGTCGACGCCGTCAGTGCACGAATCGACCGGGTCGCCACCCTCTGCGTCGTCGAGTGCGCTCGTGCAGCCCTTGTCAGCGGGGTAGTCGACTTGGCCGTCGCCGTCGTTGTCGATCCCGTCCTCGCAGCCGAACCGCTCGCTCTGATCGATGCCGTCACGACAGCCGTCATCGGCGGGATAGTCGACTTGGCCGTCGCCGTCGTTGTCGATCCCGTCGTTGCAGGCACGGCTCTGCTCCCCACCGCCACCGGGCGCGCAGTCAGGATCATTGGCGTCGATGTTGCCGTCGCCGTCGTTGTCGAGGCCATCGGCACATCGGTCGAACTCGCTGTTGTCGCCGCTGTTCTTGCAGCCGGGGTCAGCGCCGTCGACCTTGCCGTCGCCGTCGTTGTCGATCCCGTCGTTGCAGCGGCGAACGGTGATCTCGCCCTCGTCGCAGTCAGGGTCGTCGGCGTCGATGAGCTCGTCGCCGTCGTTGTCGACCCCGTCGCCACAGGTGTTCGTGGTGGACGCCGCCGGCGCCGCCTGGTCGGAGCCACCAGCGCCCGCAAACCCCGCAGGGGCGGTGAGCCCGATCGCCAAGATGCTCAGCGCGCCGATCAGCAGCGCGCGACCTCTGTTGCCCATGTCGGACTCCCTCCGCTCGTCGGCCGGCGACGGCGACCGGAGTGCGCCCGCTCGTTCGAGACGGTGGTCGCCGTGCCGCCACGACCATAGGCCAGTTCTTCCGAGATGTCCGGAAAAGACGGTTTTGCGTGAACAGGCGCTGCGGGAGCGGCGACACGGCGAGCGAGGACCGGGTCGGCCAGTCGTCGCATGGCGGTCGCGTAGGCTCCGCTGCCGTGCTGCTCATCGGTCTCACCGGCGGGATCGGGTCCGGCAAGTCGACCGTGTCGGCACTGCTCTCCGCGCGCGGGGCCGTCGTGATCGACGCGGACGCGATCACCCGTGAGGTGCAGCGCCCGGGCTCGGCGGTGTTCGACGCGATGGTGGCGCGGTTCGGGACCGTGATCGTGGCAGCGGACGGGAGCCTCGACCGCCAGGCGGTCGCGGACATCGTGTTCAGCGACGCTGAGGCGCTTGCGGACCTTGGCCGGATCGTGCACCCGGCGGTGGGAGCAGAGATCGCACGCCGTCTCGAGGAAGAGGCAGCGACCGATCACGTCGTGGTGCTCGACGTGCCACTCCTCGTGGAGTCCGGCCGCGACGACCTCGCGGCCCTCGTGGTGGTCGACGTCGACCCCGAGCTCGCGGTCGAGCGGCTCGTCCGGCAGCGCGGGATGCGAGAGGACGACGCCCGCGCACGCATCTCGCGCCAGGCATCGCGCGAGGAGCGGCGCGCGAAGGCTGACATCATCATCGACAACTCGGGCACTCGCGCCGATCTCGAGCGGGCAGTCGCGGCTGCGTGGCCGCGGCTGCACGAGATCGCCTCTCGGATCGACAAGCCGTAGTGCGAGACCGGCACCGCGGCCGCCCGAGCTCGGCCGATGCGCTGTCGCTGTTCGCGGTGATGTGGGCGCTGGCGGCGCTGTGGCACCTGCTCGGGAACACGCTCACCGCGCCGGCGTGGGCGCAGGCCGCGCTCGCGCTCAGCGCGGGTGCGGTGCTGCTGCGGCCCGGCGCCCCGCTCGCGCTCGCCGCGTTGGCCGCAACCGGGCTGCTCACGGCGTGGGAGGAGGCGCCCATCCTCGGGAACCACTGGCTCCTCGCCGGCTTCGTCAACCTGGTCATCCTCGAAGGGGTGGCGGTCGGTGCCCTGCGCCGACGCGTCCATGACCGAGCGGACCTCGGAGATCGGCTGCTCCCGGCGGCGCGGCTCTGCCTCCTCGGCTTCTACGGGTTCGCGGCCTTCGCCAAGCTCAACAGCGCGTTCTTCGATCCATCGGTGAGCTGCGCGGCCTTCTACTTCAAGGAGTCCACCAGCTCGATCGGGCTTGCCGGCGCACAGCTCGGGGGTGCCCGATGGGCGGACCACGCCGTGATCATCGCAACAGTCGTGATCGAGCTCTCGGTTCCCGTCTTGCTGGTCGTGCGGCGCACACGAGTCCTGGGCGTGCTCGTGGGACTGACGTTCCACGCGCTGATCGCGGTAGATCACACGCACGAGTTCTTCGACTTCTCGGCGGTGCTGTACGCGCTCTTCGTGCTGTTCCTGCCCCCGACAGCGGGAACCTGGGTGTCGGAGCGGATGGGTTCGCTCCGCGCGCGGCTGGCACTGCGTCACGAGGCGCTCCCCGGCCGTGTCCACCTCGCGCTCGTCGGCGCCCCGGTCGTCGCCGGCCTGCTCGTGGCGCTCGACGTGCTCACGCCCACCTCGGCGCTGGAGGTGGGCTGGTGGCCGTGGCAGGTCTACGCAGTGCTCGTGGGTGCAACCGCACTCCGGTTCCTCCGACAGCACCGCACCTCGGTGGCTGGTTACCTCCGACCGCATCACGCCCTGTTCGCGGTGGTCCCGCTCCTCGTGGTCCTCAACGGTCTGACCCCGTACCTCGAGGTCAAGACGGGCTACGGCTGGAACATGTACGCCAACCTCCGGACCGTCGACGGGGAGTCCAACCACCTCCTCGTCCGCCGCACGTTTCCACTCACCGATGAGCAGCGTGACGTCGTGGAGATCCTCAGCACGAGCTCGCCGGTGCTGAGGCGCTACTCGACGAGCGGGTACGGGCTCACGTGGCGGCAGCTCCGTGCGTACGTCGCACAGCACCCGGACATCCGGATCACCTATCGGCGTGGCAACGAGGTGGTCGCCCTCGCGCACGCGTCCGATGCCCCGGAGCTCGTGGAGCCGGTGCCGGCCTGGCGCGAGAAGGTGCAGCTGTTCCGAGCCGTCGATCTCCGCGCACCGGAGCGGTGCGTCCCGACCTTCGGTCCCGCTCGCTAACGAGCCGAGCCGATAGGCGAGGCGACCGGCAGCACAGTGCCACCATCCTGGCACGGAGGAGTCCGCCGGCCTCCCTATCCGCGCATCTCCTAAGGGCTTGTCACAGGGCGTCGGTAGCATCCCCGGGGTGCCGCCCTTCCGGATGGTGTCCGACTTCGCCCCCGCGGGGGATCAACCCGCCGCGATCGCCGCGCTCACCGAGGGCATCCAGCGCGGTGACCGGTACCAGACCCTCCTCGGCATCACCGGCTCGGGCAAGAGCGCCACGATCGCGTGGACCATCGAGAACGTGCAGCGGCCCACGCTCGTCCTCGCGCCGAACAAGTCGCTCGCCGCACAGCTCGCGAACGAGTTCCGCGAGTTCTTCCCTGACAACCGCGTCGAGTACTTCGTCTCGTACTACGACTACTCCCAGCCCGAGGCGTACATCGCGTCGAGCGACACATACATCGAGAAGGACTCGTCGGTCAACGACGAGATCGATCGGCTCCGCCACGCCGCCACCTCGGCGCTCCTGACACGGCGCGACGTGATCGTCGTCGCCTCCGTGAGCTGCATCTACGGCCTCGGCTCACCCGAGGAGTACCGCGACAACCTCCTGCACGTGCAGGTCGGTCAGGAGATCGATCAGCGCGGGGTGCTGCGCAAGCTCGTCGACATGCGCTACGAGCGCAACGACATGAACCTCGTGCGCGGCAAGTTCCGAGTTCGCGGCGACACGATCGAGGTGCACCCGGCCTACGACGAGATGGCCGTGCGCATCGAGCTCTTCGGCGACGAGGTGGAGCGCATCCAGCAGGTCGACACCCTCACCGGGGAGCAGGTGGCCGTGCTTGACGAGCTCGTCGTGTACCCCGCGACGCACTACGTCACCGGTGACGAGCGCATGCGCAAGGCCGTGGAGCGCATCGAAGAGGAGCTGCAGCTCCGCCTCGCCTCGTTCGAGAAGGAGGGGAAGCTGCTCGAGGCGCAGCGCCTGCGGATGCGCACCCAGTACGACCTCGAGATGATGCAGGAGGTCGGGTACTGCAACGGCATCGAGAACTACTCGGCGCCGATCGACGGCCGCGGACCCGGCGAGGCCCCGAACACCCTGCTCGACTTCTTCCCCGACGACTTCCTCATGGTGATCGACGAGAGCCACGTGGCAGTCCCGCAGCTCCACGGGCAGTACGAGGGCGATCGGTCGCGGAAGCTGCAGCTCATCGAGCACGGCTTCCGGCTGCCCTCGGCGGCCGACAACCGACCGCTGCGCTTCGAGGAGGTGATCGAGCGACTGCACCAGGTCGTGTTCGTGTCGGCCACCCCAGGCCCGTTCGAGCTCCAGATCAGCGAACAGGTCGCGAGCCAGATCGTTCGGCCGACGGGCCTCGTCGACCCGGAGGTCGTCGTCCGGCCCACGAAGGGCCAGATCGACGACCTCATCGCCGAGATCAACGGGCGCATCGCCGAGGGCGGTCGAGTGCTCGTCACCACGCTCACGAAGAAGATGGCGGAGGACCTGTCCGACTACCTGCTCGAGCAGGGGCTCCGAGTCCGCTACCTCCACTCCAACATCGACACGATCCAGCGGATCGAGATCCTGCGTGACCTCCGCCTCGGCGAGTACGACGTCCTGGTCGGCATCAACCTGCTGCGGGAGGGCCTTGACCTCCCCGAGGTCTCGCTCGTCGCGATCCTCGATGCCGACAAGGAGGGGTTCCTGCGGTCGGAGACCTCGTTGATCCAGACGATGGGTCGTGCGGCGCGCAACGTCGATGGCCAAGTGATCATGTACGCCGTCACGGTCACCGACTCGATGCGCCGCGCCATCTCGGAGACCCAGCGTCGCCGCAAGCTCCAGCTCGAGCACAACGAGGCGCACGGCATCAACCCGGAGACGATCCGCAAGGCCGTCACGGACATCCTCGCCGTGCTGCGCCCGTCGGAGACGGCGCCGATGCCGGGCCGCGGGCAGCGCGACCGTTCGCGCGACAAGGTGCACGCTGATCTCGGGAACCTCGCGGGCGACGAGCTGCGACGGCTCATCCTCACCCTCGAAGAGGAGATGCACGAGGCCTCCACCGAGCTGCGGTTCGAGTACGCGGCGCGCCTGCGCGACGAGATCAAGGACCTGAAGCGCGAGCTCCGCGACGTGGGGTGAGCGCTGCCCGCCTGGTGGACTGACAGACTCGGCACGATGTCGAGACTCCGCTGGCACGTGGCCGCGCTCGTGCTCGGAGTCGTCGTGACCTGGCCGGTCCTGCACCTGGATGACGTGTTCAGCACCGACGAAGGCGCGTACGCAGTCCAGGCCCGCGCGCTGCGTTCCGGCGGGTGGGACGTCGGCTATGCCTTCGCCCCACAGGACCCGACCGGCCGCTTCCAGCCCGCCCATGGGGCGATCACCTCCGAGCGAGGCTCGTTCTGGTACGTCCAGCACCCGCTGTGGCCGACCTCGCTGGCTGCGGGCGGCCGGGCCGTGGGGGAGCAGGTGGGCCTTCGGCTGGCGGGGGTCGCGAGCCTCGTCGCGCTCGCGGTCACGTGCTGGGCCCTTGCGCGCGAGGTCGGTCAGCCGCGGGCGTCGCCGTGGGCGTTCTGGATCGCAGCGTCCTCTCCGGTGCTCGCGAACGCATGGATCCTCTGGGCTCATGCCCCGTCGGCAGCCGCCGCTGCACTGCTGCTGCTCTCGGTGCTCAAGGCTCGACACGACCGCCGCTGGTTGCTCATCGCGACCGCGGCCGCTGCCCTGGGAGTGCTGCTGCGCTCGGAGGGTCTGCTCTGGGCCGGTGCGGTCCTGCTCGGGGTTGTTGCCGTGGCCTGGTTCGAGCGTGCGCGAGCAGCGTGGCTCGCCGCGGCAGGCGTGGCGGTGGCGGCGACAGCGGCCCTCGTCGCGGAGCGTTCGTGGACGTCGTCGATCGTCGGCAACGTCCCAAACGGGGGTGCGAGCTCGCTCGAGGGTCGCGCCGGCGGCGCGAGCCTCCGAGACCGTCTCGTCGCCGCGCGCATCGCGCTGGTGGATGGCGCGATCCTGGATGACCCCGCGCGCCTGATGCTGTTGGCGCTTGTCGCTGGCTTGGGGGCAGCCGTGATCCTGTGGCGGCGCCACCGTGACCCGAGGTGGGCGTTCCTCGCGGTGGCGTGCGCGGGGCCGGTCCTCCTCCTCCGCTGGGTCGCCGCGCCCGCGGATCCCTCGACGGGCCTGTTCGCGGCTGCTCCGATCCTCGTGCTCGCACTTGCGTGGTCGACATCGCGAGGATCCTGGGCCGCCGTGTTGCCGATCGCAGGTGCGTCGTTCACGGCGGTCGTGCTCGGGACGCAGTACGCGGATGGGGGATCGTTCCAGTGGGGCGGCCGGTTCCTCTCGCCGCTGGTGCCGGTGCTCGCGGTGGCGGCCGCATGCGTGCTGGTGGAGCTCCTTCACCGCGACTGGTCGAGCGAGCGCGGCGTGACCGGACGTCGCCTGTTCGCGACCGGCGCGGCCGGACTGTTGGCTGCCCAGGTGCTCGTCGGGCTGGGGGTGACCGATCGGATCCGTCGTGACAACGGCCGCGTGGTCGAGCGGATCGATCGGCTCCACGAGGAGGTGATGATCAGCAGCAGCGACCAGGCGGCTCGCCTGGACTGGAGGGCATGGCCGGATCGTTGCTGGGTCGTGGTCCCCGAGCCGGACGCCACCAAGGAGGTCGTCGCCGTGCTGCGCAGGGCGGGCGTCGAGCGGGTCGGCTACGCGGGGATCGATCCCGAGGAGCTCGCGCGGGCCGGGCTCGCCGTTCGAGCCGCGCCCGGCGGTGGTCGTCTCGGCACCGCGAGGCTCCCCCGAACGCCGACCGAACATGCGTTCGTCGGCTGCCGCTGACCGCTAGCCTGTGGCGGTGTCTGATTCGCTCGTCGTCCGGGGCGCCCGGGAGCACAACCTCAAGAACATCGCGATCGACCTTCCCCGAGACCGCCTGATCGTCTTCACAGGACTCTCCGGGTCGGGGAAGTCCTCACTCGCCTTCGACACGATCTACGCCGAGGGCCAGCGGCGCTACGTCGAGTCGCTGTCGTCGTATGCCCGCCAGTTCCTCGGTCAGATGGACAAGCCCGACGTCGACTTCATCGAGGGCCTGTCGCCGGCGATCTCGATCGACCAGAAGTCGGCGTCGCGGAACCCGCGCTCGACCGTCGGCACGATCACCGAGGTCTACGACTACCTCCGCCTCCTGTTCGCGCGCATCGGTGTGCCGCACTGCCCGGAGTGCGGCGCGCAGATCACCCGGCAGACCCCCCAGCAGATCGTCGACCGGATCCTCGAGCTACCCGCGGGCAGTCGCTTCCAGGTGCTGGCGCCGGTGGTGCGCGGCCGCAAGGGGACCTACGAGACCCTCCTGGCCGACCTCGCGGCACAGGGCTTCGCTCGAGCCCGCATCGACGGCGAGGTCCACGAGCTGACCGACAAGGTCGACCTCGCCCGCTACGAGCAGCACACGATCGAGGTGGTCGTCGACCGGCTCGTGGTCAAGAAGGGCCTCGAACGCCGCCTGACCGATTCGCTCGAGACCGCGCTGAAGCTGGCCGACGGCGTCGCCGAGGTGCAGATGGTCCGCCGCGACGGCGAGGCGGTCGGGGGCGCCGAGGACGGCGAGGCCGACGACACGCTCACCTTCTCGCAGCACCTCGCCTGCCCCAACGGGCATGGCTCCTTCGAGGAGCTCGCTCCCAGGAACTTCTCGTTCAACTCGCCGTACGGTGCATGCGAGACCTGCGACGGGCTCGGCACGCGCTTCGAGGTGGATCCGGACCTGATCGTGCCCAACGTCGACCTGTCGATCGAGGACGGGGCGATCTCCCCGTGGGCCGGCGGTCACAGCCGGTACTTCAAGCGGCTCCTCGAGTCCGTGGCGGAGGAGATCGGCGCCGACATCACCACGCCGTGGTCGAAGCTCTCGAAGAAGCACCAGCAGTCCTTCCTGCGCGGCACGGGCGTCGGCAAGGTGCAGGTGCGCTACAAGAACCGCTACGGACGCACGCGCGCGTACACGGCGAGCTTCGAGGGGATCGTGCCGTACTTGCAGCGGCGGCACTCCGAGAGCGAGAGCGACACGCAGCGCGAGCAGATCGAGGGCTACATGCGCGAGGTGCCGTGCCCCGTCTGCGACGGTGCGCGCCTCGGGCCGCTCCCGCTCTCGGTGACCATCGACGGCCACACGATCTCCCAGATCTGCGCGATGTCGATCGGGGAGGCAGCCAAGGTGCTCGCCGGTCTCAGCCTCTCAGAGCGCGACCGGATCATCGCCGAACGGGTCGTGAAGGAGGTCAACGCTCGGATGGGCTTCCTCCTCGACGTCGGCCTCGACTACCTCTCGCTCGCGCGATCGGCGGCCACGCTGGCGGGGGGTGAGGCGCAACGCATCCGGTTGGCCTCGCAGATCGGGTCGGGCCTCGTCGGCGTGCTGTACGTCCTCGACGAGCCATCGATCGGACTCCACCAGCGCGACAACCACCGACTCATCGAGACCCTCGTCCGACTCCGCGACCTCGGCAACACCGTCATCGTGGTGGAGCACGACGAGGACACCATCTCCGTCGCTGACCACGTGGTCGACATCGGACCCGGAGCCGGCGAGCACGGCGGCGAGGTCGTCCACTCCGGAACGGTCAAGGCGCTGCTGAAGAACAAGGCGTCGATCACCGGCCAGTACCTCGCACGCAAGCGGTCGATCCCCGTGCCCGAGTCGCGTCGCCAGCCCGGCAGCGAGCGGCTCGTCGTCAAGGGTGCTCGGGAGCACAACCTGCGGAACCTCACGGTGGAGATCCCGCTGGGCCTGTTCGTGGCGGTCACGGGTGTGTCGGGCTCCGGGAAGAGCACGTTGGTCAACGACATCCTCTACCGAGCGCTGATGCAGCGGATCTACAAGAGCAAGACGCCCCCCGGCCTCCACAAGGCCGTCGAGGGGCTGGAGCACCTCGACAAGGTCATCAACATCGACCAGAGCCCGATCGGTCGAACGCCCCGTTCCAACCCGGCCACCTACACCGGGGTGTGGGACCACGTGCGCAAGCTCTTCGCGGCGACGCAGGAGGCGAAGGTGCGCGGCTACCTGCCTGGCCGCTTCAGCTTCAACGTGAGCGGCGGACGGTGCGAGGCGTGCGCGGGTGACGGCACGATCAAGATCGAGATGCACTTCCTCCCCGATGTGTACGTGCCCTGCGAGGTGTGCAAGGGCAAGCGCTACAACCGAGACACGCTCGACATCACCTTCAAGGACAAGAACGTCTCTGATGTGCTCGACCTGTCGTGCGAGGAGGCGCTCGAGTTCTTCCGCAACCAGCCGGCGATCTCGCGTCACATGCAGACGCTCGTCGACGTCGGCCTCGGCTACGTGCGACTCGGTCAGCCTGCGACCACGCTCTCCGGCGGCGAGGCCCAGCGGGTGAAGCTCGCCTCGGAGCTCGCCAAGCGATCGACCGGGCACACCATCTACATCCTCGACGAGCCCACGACCGGCCTGCACTTCGAGGACATCCGCAAGCTCCTCACGGTGCTCAGCCGGCTCGTCGACCAGGGCAACACCGTGCTCGTGATCGAGCACAACCTCGATGTGGTGAAGACGGCCGACTGGCTCATCGACCTCGGCCCGGAGGGCGGCTCCGGCGGTGGCACGCTCGTGTGCGAGGGTGCGCCCGAGGACGTCGCCAGGGTCTCTGCGAGCTGGACAGGTCAGTTCCTGAAGCCCCTGCTCGTCGGGGGTCCTTGAGTCCAGAGGCGACGACGCCGATGCTGGGGCGGATGGCCTCTGCGTGGAGAGCTCGATGAAGCGCGCTTCGCGCCCGATCCTGTACCTGGGCACCTTCGGCATCGTCTTCGCCCTCGCCCAAGTCCATGCGCGCTACATCGGGCACTACCGGATCACCGGGTCGGACCGCTTCGGGTGGACGATCGCGTACGCGGTGATCCTGTGCGTGTCTGCGTATGGCTTCGGGTTGCCCGATGTCCCTCGGTCGTCCCGGGCGGCGCGGAGCTCGTCGGTCGGGGCTGCGTTCGCGGGCGCGGCGGCGATCTCGCTCGTGCAGCTGTTCGTGGGCGACGCGCTCTTGCCCAGGTTCGTGGTGTTCGGTTCGGCGCTGCTCTTGCCGGACTGGTTCCGGATCTGCTCCAAGATCGCCACGGGCGGGCGACTGCGCGCGGAGGGAAGAGATCGCGTCGTGGTCGTGTCGACGACGGACGAGGCCGAGACGCTGCGGCTGGAGCTGGGCTCCAAGCCCGAGAAGCCGGCCTCCATCGTCGCGCAGCTCTCGCCGGCGGAGGCGGCTGCCGACGGCGGCCGGCAGCCGCTGGTCGACGCCGCGTCGGACGCGACCGTGGTGGTGCTCGACGCCGTCGCGCAGGCCGACGAGCGGGTGGTCGCGCAGGCCGCCGAGCTCCACGTGCGAGGTTTGCGGGTGCGGACCCTGACCGGGTTCTACGAGGAGTGGCTCGGCAAGCTTCCGCTCCCCGAGCTCGAACGTGCCTCGATGCTCTTCGACATCGGCGAGCTGCACCGCGCGCCGTACGGGCGGGCGAAGCGGCTCCTCGACCTGTGCGTCGCACTCGTGGGCTTGGTCCCCTTGGCTGTTCTGCTTCCCGTCGTGTCGATCCTGAACCGCGTCGCGAACCGCGGGCCGCTGCTGTACCGCCAAGCGCGCGTCGGACGCGGCGGCGCGCTCTTCACGATCGTCAAGCTGCGAACGATGCGACCCACCGATGCTGGTGAGCTCCCCAACGAATGGACGACCGAGGACGACCCTCGCATCACGCGGGTCGGCAGGCTGCTGCGCCGGACGCACCTCGACGAGCTCCCCCAGGTGCTCAACGTCCTGCGCGGTGACCTGTCGGTGGTCGGTCCGCGCCCCGAGCAGCCGCGCTACGTGGCCGAGCTCGAGCAGAAGCTCGCCTTCTATCAGCTGCGCCACAGCGTGCGGCCGGGCATCACCGGGTGGGCGCAGGTCAAGTACGGCTACGCGGGAAGCGAGTCCGACGCGCTGGAGAAGCTCCAGTACGAGTTCTGGTACCTGCGCCACCAGACGATGGGCACCGACCTTCGCATCATCGGGCGGACGATCCGCTCCGTGTTCGGGAGCGAAGGCCGCGGCCGGTGACGCTGCCCGAGCGCGACGCGCTTGGCGGAGCCCGTCGGTGAGCTCGGACGCACACCGTCGGGCAGCCTCGAGCCTGATCGGCGGACGTCTGGTGGGTGCGCTCTTCGCGTCGGCCTGGCTCGTGCTCGCGGCCCGCGCTCTTGCGCCGGCGGACTTCGGCCGGCTGGCAGTCGTGATCGGTGTCGGTACCGTTGCCGCGGTGGTGGTCGAAGGCGGCTACCCGCTGCTCGTCGCGGAGGCCGTAGGTGCCGAACCGCGGCGGCTGCGCGCGGTGGTCCGCGGTGCACTGGCCGTCCGCCTGCCGCTCGCGGTCGGTGCGGGCGCAGCGACCGTCGCGACTGCGGCGGCGATCTGGGGCCGTGGCGGTGCGGGGATTGCGTCCGCGTACGCGGTCTGGATCGTCGCGTCCGCGGCGTTGACCACCCTGGGTCCGGCACTTCGGGCCGTCGGCCGAGCGGGGGCCGAGGGTGCGGCCGAGGCGATGAGCCGGGTCCTGACCCTGCTCATCGGTGCTGCTCTGCTGGCCGCGTGGTCCTCGCCGGTCGCGGTCGCGCTCGCATACGGCCTGGGGACCTCGATCGCAGTGGGTTGGCTGGCCGCGGTCGCGAGACGCGCCGCACCGGCCGCGACCAGCGCTCTCACGTGGCGGCCCCCGCTGCGCCGGGTGCTCCCGCTCGGACTCGCAGCCGTCCTCGTGACGATCTACAACCGGGTCGACGTGTGGATGCTGGCGCTGCTCGCGAGCACAGTCGACGTGGGGACCTACGCTGCCGGCTACAGGTTCTACGAGGGGCTGGTGCTGCCCGCGACCGCCTTCGGCGCCCTCCTCGTCCCCGCGGTGGCTGCGGACGCGGACCGCCTGCTCGAGCTGACGCGCCGACACGTGCGCGCTGCGGTCCTGCTCGCAGCGGTCGGTGCGACGGCACTCGCGGTGTCGGCGCCTGTCGTGGTGCGACTCCTGCTCGGCGCGCAGTTCTCCGGGTCGGTGGGGCCGATCCGGGTGCTCGCAGTCGCTGCGATCCCGGCCTCCGTCATGTCTGTCATTGCCCCGCTGGCATCGCTCCGAGCACGTCGCGCGGGCACCGGGATCCTGACCGTTGGCATCGCGGCCGCATTGGGGCTGAACGCGATCCTCATCCCGTGGCGCGGCCCGACGGGGGCCGCGATCGCGATGGTGGCGACCCAGTCGCTCATGGCGCTGTGCTTCCTCGCCGTCCTCATCCGGCGGGAGCCGCCGCGAGGCGACGGATCGCGCGCCGGAACACCTCAGGCTGGAACCCCGCTGCTCGCTGCGCAGCGCTCCGAGCCATCTCCGTTCGGCTGAGGGAGTCGGCCGCGAGCACTTCGGTGGCGCGGCACAGCTCATCCACCGACTGCCAGAGGACCCCAGATCCCGAATCGACGATCTCCGGCTGACCGCCGTCCGCGTAGACGAGCGGGATCGCCCCCCAGCTCATCGCCTCGACCGTCGACAGCCCGAAGTGCTCGGCGCGCTCGGGCTCGTGCGGCGAGCGACCGAACCCGGTCGCGTGCCAGAAGAGGGTGGCGCGGGCGAACAGGTCGCGCATGCGCTCCTCGGATGCATCCACCTCAAAGCGGATGTTCGAGCCGTCGGCCATCTCCCGCAGGCGATCCAGGTAGGCGGCGCCCCCACTCCCGCCGTAGAGCCCGCCGGCGAGGACGAGCGACCAGTCCTGCCGAACGGTGGGGGAGAGCCGCCGGTACGCGTCGATGAGCACGTCGTGGCGCTTCGTGTGCTGCGACGCGAAGAACCGTCCGACGCTCAGGATCAGGTGCTCCTTGCGGTCGGGATCGTGACTCCCGAGCCGGGCCGGGGGATGGAGCACCGTCGGCTCCACCCCGAGTCGCACGCGCGTCCAATGCGCGGCGAACTCGGAGTAGGCGAGGACCGAGTAGCGGCGCAGCGCGGCGCGCTGCAGCGATCGCAGGCCGGGCATCCTGCTGAGCGATCCGAACGGAAACTGGACGATCAGCAGCGATCGCCGTGCGAGTGAGGGGAGCGGCACCCCGTTGGCGAGGTAGACGGCGAGGTCGGCGCGCGCCGACGCGAGCGGGAACAGCGACGGATGGAGCCGGCGCAGCGGCACCTCGGTGGCCATGCCCAGGGCAGCGAGGCGATCCCGGGAGGGAAGTCGGGGCGCTGCGATCGTCACGTCGTGATCGGTCGCCAGCGCGGCGGCGGCCTCGAGGATGACGCGTTCTCCTCCCCCGAGGGTGTCGAGGTACAGGTCGTAGATCAGACAGCTAGGACGCGACACAGAAGAAGTACCAGCTCTTTCCGATGCGGCGCTCGACCTTCGAGAGGAGCCCCCGCACCACGGGCACGCGACGCGCGACCCAGATGGGCGCCGCCACGGCGATGTCGATCCAACGGTGCTGGAGAACCCGACCGGTGGCGTCGGCGTCCGTCCGCACGAGCGCGTGCAGCACCCAGGCGATGCACGCCGCGAGGTTGCGCGTCTCGACGCGGTCGACGGCCAAGCCACAGTCCTCGAGTCGCCGAGTGAGGTCGTGCCGGTCGAATCGGTGGACGTGTTCGGCGTTGGCGACGTAGCGCGGATGGAGCCGCGCGTACAGCCGCTCGGTGTAGCCAGTCGGGACCGCGACACACGCTCGACCCCCTGGGCGCAGCACCCGGCGCAGCTCTCGGAGGACCGCGTCGGTGTCGTCGATGTGCTCGAGCACCTCGATCGCGCAGGCGCCGTCGACGGACGCCGCCGCGACCGGGAGCGCAGTGGCGTCTCCCCGCAGTGCCATGAGCCTCTGCATCGCGGGGTCGTTGCGGAGCTCGGCGAGGAGAGCGGGCTCGAGCTCTACGCCGACTGCCCGACAGCCCTGCGCCAAGAGCGCCGCGGTTCCGGCTCCACCTGCGCAGCCGATGTCGAGCACCATCGAACCTGGGGCGAGGGCGAGATCCTCAAGAGTCAGGGTCATCGAAGTCGCTGCTCGAGGTCTTCATAGCGCTGCTCGATGCTCGGGACCCGCTGGAGCTCCCAGAGCCGCACGTGCACGCAGAAGATCGAGAACGCTTGGTAGAAGCTCTCGATCACGCCCGGCGCGCCGTCCCGAAACCCACGCCCGACCACGAGGTGGCGCCCGAGCGTGCGGACGGCGATCGCCACGAGCGACCACGCGGTGACCCGCCGGTGACCCTCGGCGAGCATCTGGCGCGCCTGGACGTCCGCGTAGGCGGAGGTCTTCGCCAGGTTGTGCAGCACCGAGCGGTGTGAGAAGTGCTCGAGCGGGGTGCGAAGAGTGGGAGCGGGCGTTTGGGCGTCGAGCACGAGGCGCTCGTGGATGTCGCCCTCGAAGGAGGCTCCCTCTCGTCGGAAGAGCCGGACCGGACGCTCTCGGTAGCCGCTCGCGCGGATCGGGCTGCCGTAGAACCAGTTGCGGACGGGCACTCGGTAGGCAGGGACGTCCGCAGAGATCGCGGTCCGGATCTCGGCTGCGAGCGCGCTCGTGACCCGTTCGTCGGCGTCTACGAAGAGCACCCACTCCTGCGTCGCCGCGTGCAGTGCACGGTTCCGCAACCCGGCGAACGAGTCGAAGTGGGCGTCGACGACCCGGGCTCCCGCCTGTTCGGCCCGACGTCGAGTGTCGTCCGTCGTCCGGTCGTCGAGCACCACGAGCACCTCGTCGGCGAACTTGAGACGGGCGACGCAGCGGTCGATCATCTCGGCTTCGTCGCGGGCGATGATCACCGCGCTGAGCGTCGGGCTCATCCGCCCGTCACCGCGCGTTGCACATCGCGACCCTAGTGCTGCACTAACCCCGCGCGACGCGCACACCGCTTGGTTCGAGGAGCGCGGTGTGGCGCGACGCGTCGAGCGAGTCGCGAAGCCACTCGGAACCGCGTCGCGCCGCCTCCTGTCGTGCCGGCTCGTCGCGCAGGAGCCTGATGCAGGCGTCGACGAAGTCCTGTGGCGTGTCGGCCCTGGCCACCGGGATGTCCGGCGCGTAGCCGGACAGCGCCAGCGAGGTCGCGACGACCGGTACTCCGAAGGCGAGTGCGTCCTGGACCTTGATCTGCATCCCGCTCGCGAGTGTGAGCGGTGCGACAGCGACCCGCGCGTCGGCGTACACCTGTGCGGGGTCGTCGAAGTCCGGCCGCAGCTCCCATCCGTGACGTTGCACGAGCTCGATGACCGCGGGGCCGGGCCGGGCACCCGCTACGAGCAGCGTGACGGTCGGCTCGCGCTCGAGCAGCATCGACCAGCACTCGGCGAGGAAGCGCAGCGCCTCGACGTTCGGTGCGTAGTCGAGCGTCCCCACGAACACGAGGCCGCGCGCATCGGGCGACGGCGAGACTTCGGAGGGGATCGGCGACGCGACGATGGGCACGTAGTCCACGTCGAGGAGCTGCGCGTCGACCCAACCGGTGGCGCACGCCACATCACTCGGGTGGCGGCGTCGTTCGAAGCGTCGGTGGCTCCACGCGAGCAGTCGAAGCCCGATCGCGGCGGGGAAGACCGTGTCGCTCGCGCGCGCCCGGTCGGCGTAGCTGTCGCTCAGGCGGTCCACGTAGTCGAGGACCACCCGTGCCCCGAGCCGCGCGAACCGCGGGTGGTAGGCGCGCGCCGTGACGCAGACGATGGTCGTCGGAGCCTCCTGCTGAAGCGCGCTGGCGAGGCGGCCGAGGTCGATGGCGACCGCCTCGGGGACGAGGTCGCCGCGGGCCAGCAGGAGAAGGTCACGGGCAAGGCTCGCTCGCAGGAGGCGGCGGGGTGATGCGGGCGGCGCGGTGAGCTCCGTCGAGCTGAGTCGGGCCGAGTCCGCGATCTGCAGCCAGCTCCGCACGCGGCGGCGCTCACCGTTCGCCTTCATGCGGCCGAGCGAGACCACAGCCACGTGGTGCTCCGGCGGCCGCTGTCGCGATCCGGGCGTAGCCCGGGCCACCCACCCGAGGCCCCGGGCGATGGTCGACCATCCGGTGCCCGGTGTCGTCGCGGCGTACCGACGCGCCGACAGCAGCCGCTCGAGGGCGACCGGGCCGCCTGCGTCTCCCGAGGCACCGACGTGATGCGCCCCCGGCGGGGTGTCCGCGACCCGCACGACGACCGAGGGGTCTGCGGCCGCGAGTCGACGCGACAGGTCGACGTCCTCCCAGTAGAGGAAGTAGGCCTCGTCGAACCCACCGACGTCGAGGAACCGCGTGCGCGAGATCGAGAACGCTGCACCCGAGAACCAGTGGGTGGTCAGCGGAAAGGTTCCCTGTTCCTGGGCGGGTCGCGCGATGCGCCTGTGGGTGAGCCGCGAGAGCCGCTCACGCGCTCGGAGGCCCGAGAGCAGGAGTCGCGCTCTGCCTGGGTAGGGCGACGCCACCGTGGTGCCGGACTCCGGGGGCTGCACGAGGGGAACCACGACCACCTCGTCGTCCCGTGCGTTCGCCAGTGCATCCCAGTGTGTGGGCAGCAGCTCGCAGTCGGGGTTGACGACGACCAGTCGGTCCGCGGTGGTGGCACGTGCCGCGATGTTGACCGCGGCGCCGTAGCCGAGGTTGCGATCTGGCGTGATCCACTCGACCTCGCCGGCGGAGGAGGTGTCGGGTGGTCGGCCGTCGTTGCAGACGATGACCTTCGTCGCCTCCTCGGGCGCCCACGTCAGATCGATCGTGGAGGTACCAAAGGTGACGACGATCAGCGCCGCGCTCGTCACACGATCTCGAGCATCCGTTGCAGTGCGACCCGCGCCCACTCCGCGGTCTCAGGGTCGACGGTGATCTGGTTCACGACGTGTCCCTCGACGAGGTTCTCGAGCACCCAGCACAGATGTGCGGCGTCGATCCGGAACATCGTCGAACATGGGCAGACCAGCGGGTCGAGCGACACGACTGTCTTGTCGGGGGACTCGGCGTCGAGGCGGTTCACGAGATGGATCTCGGTGCCGACGGCGATCACCGACCCTGAGGGGGCCGCGCCCACGGTGCGGATGATGAAGTCGGTCGAGCCGACGTGGTCGGCCATCTGGCACACGTCGTAGCTGCACTCCGGGTGCGTCACGACGATGCCATCGGGGTGCTCGGCCCGGAACGCCTCGATGTGCGCTGGCTTGAAGCGCTGGTGGACGGAGCAGTGTCCCTTCCAGAGGAGCAGCGCCGCCTCCTTGCACTCGGCCTCGCTGAGACCTCCCCGCTCGGCGCGAGGGTTCCAGACCCGCATGTCATCGAGGCGGTAGCCCATCGCGAGCCCGGTGTTGCGGCCGAGGTGCTGGTCCGGGAAGAACAGCACCTTGTCGCCGCCTCCGACCGCGCCGGCCGTGCGAGTGCCGGCACGGTCGCCTTGCCCGAGTGCCCACTCGAGGACCGCTCGTGCGTTGGTGGAAGTGCAGACGGCGCCGCCGTTGCGACCGACGAACGACTTCAGGGCCGCGCTGGAGTTCATGTAGGTGATGGGGATCACGCGCGAGATGTCGGTCACGGCGGCCAGGGCTTCCCAGGCATCCTCGACCTCGTCCAGATCCGCCATGTCGGCCATGGAGCATCCGGCGTTGAGGTCCGGGAGGATCACCTGCTGATGGTCGGCGGTGAGGACGTCGGCGGACTCCGCCATGAAGTGCACGCCGCAGAAGACGATGTATCGGGCTCGCTCCTGCTGCTGCGCCAGGACCGAGAGCCGGTAGCTGTCACCGCGGGCGTCGGCCCAGCGGATGACCTCGTCACGCTGGTAGTGGTGCCCGAGGATGAACACGGCATCGCCGAGCGAGCGCTTGGCCGCCTCGATGCGGTCGGCGAGCTCGGATTGCGGGGCGGCGGTGTAGTGCTCGTCGAGCGGGGTCTGGAGCCTCAACATGTCGTGGTGCCTCCACAGCTGGGGTTCCGGTGATGGACGGCGGGGACAGCCCGGTCGCCTCTCCCGCGGGGATGTCGTCCCCGGAACTCGATATGTCGCCGGATGCCGGGCCGGCACGGCCAGCGTAGCGTGGCGGGCGAGCGGCTCGTGCTCCTCGAGCATCCGGTCACTCGCGAGGGCCGCTGCCTACAATCCGCCGCGGTGGGACAGCCCGACACCCTCGAGATCGAGGGTCGCGCGGCGCTGCGCGCCACGGTCCTGACGCTCGTCGGGCTGACCGTCGCCGTCGTGATCCTCGCGATCGCGCAAGGTGGCCCCGCGTACTTCCTCCAGCTCGGCGACGAGTCGCCCGGCTTGCCCAAGGCACGCGAGGTCCTTGGCGCGGACGTGCCCACCCCCTTGGCCGACGGCCACGACGGCGATCGCTTCTGGCAGCTCGCGCGTGACCCGCTCCTTCGTGACGACGGCAGCCTCGCGAAGTTCCTCGACCGTCCCGTGTACCGCGCGCAACGGATCGGCTACCCCGCCCTCGCTGCGCCGTGGCACCTCGCCGGCGAGGGCGCGCTCCTGTGGGGCATGGTCGCCACGAACATCGCGGTGATCGGCCTGGGCACCTACGTCGTCGGGAGGTGGTCTGCAGAGCGCGGGGGTCCGGGACGGCTGGGGTTCGCCTTCGCCTTCAATCCGCTGTCGATCTATGCGCTGATCTTCGATCTCGGTGACGCCGTGGCCCTGACCGGGCTGGTGACGGCCGTGTACCTGTTCCGGCGCCGGCCGGGGACCGCGATGGTGCTCGCCGCGACGATCGGTGTGCTGGCGAAGGAGCCGACGGTCGCCGGCCTGGCGGCGGTGGCGGTGCTGAGCGAGCACCGCTCCCTGCGCGATCGCTCCTTGCTCCTCGTGCCGGCAGCCGTGGCGGCAGCGTCGTGGCGGATGTACGTCCTCAGTCGGCCCGCGTTCAGTCGCTACGCAGAGGTGGAGGAGTTCACCACGGTTCCGTTTGCGGGCTTCATCGACTCCTGGCGGTTCGGTTGGTGGCCCGAGGGCCGCTGGCCGCAAGCGAGCCTGTCGCTGGGTCTGCTCGCGGTCGCGCTGGTCTGCATCGTCCTGTGGTTGCGCGATCGGCGCTGCGTCGAGCTCGTGGCCGCGCTGCCGTTCGCGCTGATCACCCCGTTCCTCTCCGCGCAGGTCGTGAGCCTTTGGCACAACACCGTGCGCGCGACCGGACCGGCGCTCCTGTTCCTCACGATGCACCTCGTGCTCCGCGCACGCTCGCCGCGCACCGTTCCTGCCGCCGCCACCTGACCGGCGCGCAGGCCGGACCCGTATCGTGGGGTTCGATGGTGCAGCGTCCGCCGACCGGCTCGATCCCCGACCAACCCGGCTCGTACCAGTTCAAGGATCGCGAGGGGCGCGTGATCTACGTCGGCAAGGCGAAGTCCCTCCGACAGCGGCTCTCGAACTACTTCGCGAGCCCCGTGTCGATGCCGCCGCGCACCGCGGCGATGGTCGCCGCGGCCGAGTCCGTCGAGTGGATCCAGGTCGGTACAGACGTCGATGCCCTGATGCTCGAGAACGAGCTCATCAAGCGACACCAGCCTCGCTTCAACGTGCGCCTGCGCGACGACAAGAGCTACCCGTACCTCGCGGTGACGCTCGACGACGAGTGGCCGCGGCCGCGGGTGATGCGAGGGCGCAAGCGCAAGGGCGTCCGCTACTACGGCCCGTATGGCCACGCGTACGCGATCCGCGAGACCCTCGATCTCCTCTTGCGCACCTTCCCGTTGCGCACCTGCTCCGACAACAAGCTCAACCAGCACCATCGACTCGGTCGCCCCTGCCTCCTCTTCCACATCGAGCAGTGCTCGGGCCCCTGCGTCGGCGAGGTGTCCCGGGAGGACTACGACCGCCACGTGCAGCGCCTCCTGCAGTTCCTCGATGGCGACACCGATGCCGTGGTCGAGGACCTGGAGACCCGCATGGCAGCGGCGGCGACCGAGCTCGAGTTCGAGCAGGCAGCTCGCCTCCGCGATCGGCTCGCAGCCGTGCGCAAGGCCATCGAGAAGCAGCAGATCGTCGCCGAGCGCTCCGAGGACTTCGACGTGATCGGCATCGCGGACGACGAGCTCGAGGCCGCCGTGCAGGTGTTCTTCGTGCGGCGCGGTCGGGTGGTCGGGAGGAAGGGGTTCATCGTCGACAAGGTCGAGGACCTCTCCGCCGAGCAGCTCATGGGGGACATCGTGGAGGGCCTCTACGACGAGCCGCCCCAGGGCATCCCCAAGACGGTCCTGGTGCCCACCACGACCGACGACGACTCGCTGTACGAAGCATGGCTGACGTCGCTCCGTGGCTCGAAGGTGTCGGTGCGAGTCCCACAGCGCGGCGACAAGCGCGAGCTGCAGGAGACGGTCGCGCGCAACGCGAAGGAAGAGCTCGCGCGGCACCGGCTGCGCCGATCGACTGACCACAACAGTCGAGCCAAGGCCCTCAACGAGCTGCAGGATCACCTCGGGCTGCCCGAGGCGCCGTTGCGGATCGAGTGCTACGACATGAGCCACATCCAGGGGAGCGACTACGTCGGCTCGATGGTCGTGATGGAAGACGCGGTGCCGAAGAAGTCCGAGTACCGGCGCTTCAAGATCAAGGGCGACCAGGGCAACGACGACTTCGCTGCGATGGAGCAGGTGCTGACCCGCCGGCTCGCGGCGTACCTCGCCGAGCGCCGAGCGCCCGCCGGCGAGACGCCGGGCAAGTTCTCCTACCCCCCGCAGCTCCTCCTCGTCGACGGTGGGAAGGGCCAGCTGAGCGTGGCCGTGCGGGTGCTCGAAGAGCTGGGTCTGGCCGATGAGATCCCGGTCGCATCCTTGGCGAAGCGGTTCGAGGAGGTGTACCTGCCCGGATCGGCGGAGCCGATCCGCCTGCCCCGACAGTCCGAGGCGCTCTACCTGCTCCAACGCATCCGTGACGAGGCCCACCGCTACGCGATCACCTACCACCGACAGCTCCGCGGCAAGCGCATGACCACGAGCGTTCTCGACGGGATCGCGGGGCTCGGCCCGTCTCGGAAGAAGCGACTCACCAAGGAGCTCGGTGGGGTCAACGCAGTGAGGCAGGCCTCGATCGAGGAGCTTCGGGCGCTGTCATGGCTTCCGGAGCAGGTCGCTCACGCGGTGCACGACAAGATCCACAAGCCCTCGCGCTGAGCCCGACCTACTGAGCTCGAGCCGCCGCCGAGCCGCTGCTGCGGATCGCGGCCATCGCGGCGAGCAGTCCGGCGGCGGTGGTGACGAAGATCACCCACCGGTGGTCGCGGCCGGTCAGGATGTTGGTCGCGAGATCACCATCGCGGAGCCGCTGCGCCCAGGTGCCCAGCGCGTTGGGGGCGGTGGAGGCGATGTCCGGCGTCGTGACGGCGGCCATCCACATCGTGACCCCGCCGATGAACGTGGCAGCGATGCACGGTCGCGGGAACCGCTGCCAGACGATCGTGAGGGGCACCGCGAGCAGCGGGAACATCGGGATGAGGTAGCGCGGGCCGGGGGAGTCTCCGCCGAGCCCGTCGATGCCGGTGGACAGGACGACGAAGCCGACGAGTGCGGCGATCCCCAGCCAACCGTCGCGGCGGATGCGTCCACCCTCGGCGATCGCCGAGACACAACCGATCACGGCGAGGAGTGCGATCGGGGTCAGGACGAAGAGCCCGCGGTCGCTGATGAGTGCCCGTGCCACCTCGTCGGGCTGCGGCAGCGTGAGGTTGAACACCCCGAAGGCGCCCGCGCCCTGGAAGTTCGGGAGATGGCCTTGGTAGGACACCTCGAAGGGGTTGCGGAAGACGAGCCAGTTGTAGACGAGCATCGGCACCGTCGCGAGCACGGTGCCGGCCGAGAGCCACACGGCCGCGATCCATCGGCGCTGACGAGCGAGATCGAGGAGCAGCAGCAGCGCGACCACGGCGACGGGGTACTCGGTGCCGATGCCCGCGCCGAGCAGTGCACCGGCCGCCAGGCAGGTCCCGTAGCTCGGTTCCTCGGGTCGGAGCAGCACCCAGGCGAGCGCGACCCACATCGCAGCGAGCACGTGTCCGAACAGCCAGCTCGTGAACGGGAGCATCGTCGTGCCCAGGGTGACGGCGAGCGCGACGGTCGTGGCAAGCCGTGGGTTCACCTGGCCGACGAGTCGTCGGACCGCCAGCGTCAGGAGGATGGCCGGGATCGTGGTGGACCAGAGGGTGACCCACCACAGCCCGACATGGGTGCTGCGGTTGATCACCTGCTCCTGGTCGACGATCGGGAAGGGTGCGCCACCCGCGGCGCGGAACACCGCATAGGCCGGCACCGCGAGCAGCGGCTGGTAGGGCGCCTTGTCGCTGTAGGTGTGGCCCTCGAAGACGGCTCGATCGACACCGAGCAAGCCGACGTACGGGTCGATGCGCAGGGAGTGGTCGTCGACGACCGCGACCGACAGCGTGTAGCGGGACGCGGGCTGCGCGGTCCACACCTGGATGAGCGGACCGGTGATGCAGAGGATCGCGATCGCGATCAGCCACTCCGCTCGCCGGTCCGAGCGTCGCCGCGACTCAGGCCCCTCGTTGCCAGCGGTCGGATCGGTCATCCGAGGCGACACTACCGATGGCGCGATGCTGGCCCGATGACCGACGCGGACACGCCGGACGAGGCGCTCTGGGAGCAGCACGCGCAGTGGTGGCAGGACGGCTTCACCGACGGCGCGGACCCCGAGTACGAGGAGCAGATCCTGCCTCTGGCACGCGAGCACCTTGCGGGGGCCCGAGCGGTCCTCGACGTCGGGTGCGGCGAAGGGCAGGTGGGCCGTCTCGCTCACCGCGACGGCGCGGGCCTCGTGGTCGGGGTGGATCCCACCTGGGCTCAGGCGGAGGCGGCGGCTCGACGTGGGGGAGGCGTGCACGTCGCCCGTGCGGGCGCGGGTGCTCTTCCGTTCCCCGCAGGGTCCTTCGACGCAGCGGTCGCCTGCCTGGTCTTCGAGCACATCCGCGACGTCGACGAGGCCATCGCGGAGGTGGCGCGAGTGCTCCAGCCGGCCGGGCGGTTCGTCTTCTTCCTGAACCATCCGTTGTTGCAGACCCCGAACAGCGGATGGATCGACGACCAGATCCTCGACCCACCCGAGCAGTACTGGCGCGTCGGTCCCTACTTGCGTGAGGACGAGACGATCGAGGAGGTCGAGAAGGGCGTGCACATCCCGTTCATCCACCGCCCGCTCGCGCGCTACGTGAACGCGCTCGCAGCCAACGGCCTGCTGGTGACCCGGATGGAGGAGCCGGCACCGCCTCCCGGGTTCCTTGCGCGAGCCGGCGAGTATCGGGACGCTGCGACCATCCCCCGACTGCTCCTCCTGCGGGCAGAGAAGCGTTGAGTCGACCCCGCTAGCCTCCCCGCGACGTGAGCGAGCGCAGCGAGCGAAC
>JBQTHC010000143.1:0-6768 GCA_052390255.1 Microthrixaceae bacterium | reverse complement strand
TTCGCGATCTGCGACGGCACGCGGGCGATCGCGCTCGCGCCCGCGCAGGACTTCAAGCGCGTCGGCGACGACGACCAAGGCCCCAACACCGGCGGGATCGGCGCGTACTGCCCGCTCCCGTGGCTGCCCGACGGGTTCGCCGACGACATCGTGAAGCGCTTCATCGAGCCCACGCTCGACGCGCTCCGCGCCCGCGGCATCGACTACCGCGGCGTGCTCTACGCGGGCCTCATGCTCACGCCGGATGGGCCCAAGCTCGTCGAGTACAACGTGCGCTTCGGCGACCCCGACAGCCAGGTCGTGCTGCTGCGCCTCACGAGCGACCTCGTGGCGTTGCTCGCGTCGGCCGCGCGGGGCGCGCTCGACGGCGCACCGGCCTACGACGACGGCGCCGCGGTGCTCGTCGTGGCGGCCGCCGAGGGCTACCCCGGGTCGCCGCGCACGGGGGACCGCATCGAGGGGCTCGAGGAGGCGCGCGAGGTGCCGGGTGCGAGCGTGCACTGCGCCGGCGTCGCGGCGGGGCCCGACGGCGCCCTCGTCACCGCCGGTGGCCGCGTGCTCAACGTCGTGGGCCGCGGACCCACCGTCGCCGCGGCGCGCGCCACGGCGTACGAGGCGCTGGGCCACCTGCGCTGGCCTGGTCTGCACCACCGAACCGACATCGCGCGCGACGCCTCGCGGTCCTGAGCCCGCCAACCCGCCACCCTGCACGAGACACGTCAGAGGTGCGGAGGTCCTCCCGCCGGTTCGCGGGGCAGGGTCAGCACGTGCGAACCTGCGGGTGGAGCACGCCAGGAACGCGCAGGTCCACCCGCCGGTTGGCGGGGTTCAGGGAAGCGGGTACACGGACGGGGGCGCCCCACCCGGGGGCGGCCTGCATGAGAGGAGCAGAACGTGAGTCACAAGGTCGCCGTGCTGATGGGGTCGCCCAACGACCGGGACAAGATGCAGCCTGCAGCCGACACGCTCGAGCGCTTCGGCATCGAGGTGGACATGCGGGTGCACTCGGCGCACCGAACCCCGGCCAAGGTGGCGGAGCTCGCCACCGGCGCGCGTGAGCAGGGCTACGCGGCGTTCATCTGCGGCGCGGGCATGGCCGCGCACCTCGCGGGCGCGGTTGCAGCCAACACCACGCTGCCCGTCGTCGGCGTCCCGCTGTCCGGTGGCGCGCTGAACGGGGTGGACGCGCTCTACGCGACCGTGCAGATGCCCAAGGGGATCCCCGTCGCCACGGTTGCCATCGACGGCGCGATGAACGCCGCGCTCCTCGTGGTGCAGATGCTCGCGATCAGCGACGCGGACCTCGCGGCACAGCTTGCCGCGCACCGCGCGGAGATCGCCGGCTGACGAGGTTGCAGCGTCAGTCCGCGAAGGTGGGCTGACGGTCCTCCCACCAGGGCCGCTCCCAGTCGGAGGCGGTCGGCATGGCGGTCGGGTCCGACGGGACCGCGCTGGCGGCGTTCGCGTACTCCGGCTCCAGGTCCTGCTCGCGCTCCGGCTCGAGATCCAGCGGTCCGGGCTCGAGCTCCGGATCGCCTTGCGGGGGACCAGCCTTGGCGCGGGCCTTGGCCTCCGCCTTGGCAGCCTTCTGGAGCGACTTCATCTGGCGCTTCGGCATCGCGGGACGGACCGCGGCGGTGCGCACACCGCCCGCGTACATCGCGCACGGCATGCACAGCGGCGGCTTGGTGGGGCCATACGCGTAGACGAGGCAGGTCGCGCACCACGGGGTGCCGCACCGCCCGCACAGGGCGCCAGCCCGTTCGTGCGGGTGCTTCATGCAGCTCTCCATGCGGGCCCCCGCCTTCCTCTCGCTCGCCCGGTCCTAAGGGTAACGACCCGGCGGCGTGCGGTCTTGAGCCAAAAGGCCCACTGTCGAAGGTCGTGTGGCCACTTTCTGTGAAGTCCGGATCGCCCGGATCGTGTGGCCGCGCCGCGACCCCCGGTGAGAGGATGGGGCAGTGCCCGGCAGCCACCTCCCCAACGTGCTCGCGTCCCGCTACGCGAGCGCGGCGATGGCGCACCTCTGGTCGCCCGAGCACAAGGTCGTCCTCGAACGACAGCTGTGGGTTGCAGTCCTCCAGGCCCAGCACGACCTCGGCCTCGACGTGTCGACGGCGGCGATCGCCGACCACGTGGCCGTCATCGACAAGGTCGACCTCGAGAGCATCGAGGCGCGGGAGCGGATCACTCGTCACGATGTGAAGGCCCGCATCGAGGAGTTCTCGGCGCTCGCCGGCCACGAGCTGATCCACGCGGGGATGACGTCGCGCGACCTCACGGAGAACGTCGAGCAGCTCCAGGTCCGCGCGGCGCTGTCGCTGATCCGCGAGCGCATGGTCGCCACCCTCGCACGCCTCGCTGCACGCGCGGCTGAGCACGCGGCCCTGGTCGTCACCGGTCGGAGCCACAACGTGGCCGCGCAGGCGACCACGCTCGGGAAGCGCTTCGCGAACGCCGGCGAGGAGCTCCTCCAGGCGTACCGGCGCGTCGACGAGCTGCTCGCCCGCTATCCGCTGCGCGGCATCAAGGGCCCGGTCGGCACGCACCAGGACATGCTCGACCTCCTCGGCGGCCCCGCGGAGGTGGCGGCGCTCGAAGCAGCGATCGCGAAGCATCTCGGCTTCGACGCGGTGCTCACCAACGTGGGTCAGGTGTACCCGCGCTCGTTGGACCTCGACGTGGTCGCCGCGCTCGTGCAGGCCGCTGCCGGTCCGTCGAGCCTCGCCACCACGCTGCGGCTCATGGCGGGTCTCGAGCTCGCGACCGAGGGCTTCCAGCCGGGCCAGGTCGGCTCGTCCGCCATGCCGCACAAGATGAACAGCCGCTCGTGCGAGCGCATCAACGGGCTGATGGTCGTGCTCCGGGGTCACCTCTCGATGG
Organism: Microthrixaceae bacterium; assembly: GCA_052390255.1. GTDB lineage: Bacteria > Actinomycetota > Acidimicrobiia > Acidimicrobiales > VFJN01 > VFJN01. The sequence goes on along the minus strand of JBQTHC010000143.1, from coordinate 3,885 downwards.
TGAGCGAGCTCGCGGGCGATCAGTGGAACGAGGGCGACGTCTCCTGCTCGGTCGTTCGGCGCGTCGCGCTGCCCGACGCGTTCCTCGCTGCCGACGGCCTCTTCGAGACGTTCCTCACGGTGCTCGATGACTTCGGTGCGTATCCCGCCGTCATCGAGCGCGAGCTCGAGCGGTACCTGCCGTTCCTCACCACCACGAAGGTGCTGATGGGCGCCGTGCGCGCGGGCGTGGGCCGCGAGGTCGCGCACGAGGCGATCAAGGAGCACGCCGTGTCGGTCGCGCTCGAGATGCGCGAGCGCGGGGCAGCGCGCAACGACCTGCTCGATCGGCTCGCGGCCGACGCGCGCCTGCCGCTCGATCGCGCCGCGCTCGATGCGCTCGTCGGCGAGCCGCTCTCGTTCGTGGGCACGGCGGTCGCACAGGTGAACGCGTTCGTCGCGCAGGCCGCCGAGGTCGTCGCGCAGCACCCCGACGCCGCCGAACACAACCCCGAGCCGATCCTCTGAGCGCGTCGGATAGCGTCGGAGGCGTGACCGCGCTCCCGCTTCCGCACCTGTACTCCGGCAAGGTCCGCGACATCTACGGCGTCGGCGACGACCAGCTCCTGATGGTCACGTCGGACCGCCTTTCGGCCTTCGACGTGGTGCTCGACGAGCCGATCGTGCACAAGGGTCGCGTGCTCACGGCGATCTCGGCGTTCTGGTTCGAGATGCTCGCCGACGTCGTGGGCAGCCATCTCGTGTCCACCGATCTCGCCGCGCTGCCGGCGGGCGTCGCCGACGCCGATCCCGACCTCGCGGGCCGGATCATGCTGTGCCGCAAGGCCGACATGCTCTCGATCGAGTGCATCGTGCGCGGCTACCTGTCCGGGTCGGCGTGGAAGGAGTACCGCACGAGCGGCACGATGCACGGCCAGGCGCTTCCCGCGGGCCTGCAGGAGAGCGATCAGCTCCCCGAGCCGGTGTTCACGCCGTCGACGAAGAGCGACGTGCACGACGAGAACATCTCCTTCGAGCGCGCCGTCGACCTCGTCGGCGCCGAGCTCGCCAACAAGGCGCGCGACGTGTCGCTCGAGCTGTACCGCCGCGGCGCCGCGCTGGCGCGCGAGCGCGGCATCATCATCGCCGACACGAAGTTCGAGCTCGGCCTCGTCGACGGTGAGCTCGTGGTGTGCGACGAGGTGATGACGCCCGACTCGAGCCGCTTCTGGCCGCTCGACGAGTGGAAGCCCGGTGCGACGCCGCCGAGCTTCGACAAGCAGCCGGTGCGCGACTACCTCGAGACGCTCGACTGGGACAAGAACCCGCCGCCCCCGCCGCTGCCCGCCGCGGTCGTCGACGCCACGAGCAAGCGGTACATCGAGGCGTACGAGCGCATCACCACACGGTCCTTCAGCGACTGGCCCGGCGTCACCAACCAAGGTCTGTGAACTGCCACGTCCGCATTGCGGACGTCAGGGTTCACAGACGTTGGTTGTTGGGGGTCACCAGCCGACGAAGTCCATCGTGAGCCAGACGCGGCCGCCGCTGGTCACGACGCCGATGCCCACCTCGGAGACCTGATCGCTCAGCATGTTGACGCGGTGGCTGCTCGACGCCATGAACATCGAGTGCAGCTGATCGACCGACCCACCGTCGCCCACGTTCTCGCTGATGCGCTGCCATCCGGTCACGCCTGCGCGTTCGAGGTCGCCGGCGAGGTCGGGGTTGTGGGCGAGCGACGTGCGCGCCATCTGCGTGGACCACGCACGCCCCACGGCACGCGCGCCGGTGTTGAGGGCGAGCGCGGGAAGACCGTTGTTCGCGCGCGCCTGGTTGAGGAGCTGCAGGGCGCGCGCCTCGGCGTCGGCCGCGGTGACGACGGGCACAGGCGCGGCCGCCTGTGCCATCACCGCGGGTGCGGGTGGCGGCGGTGCAGCAGGTCGTGGTGCCGCGGTGGTCGTGGTGGGCGGCGGCGGCGGCGGGACCGTGGTCGTGGTGACGGGGGGCGGCGGGGGGCGCTCCGGCACGAGGTCCTCGAGCACGAGCGCGATGCGCATCCCGTGCACCGGGGTGGCGCCGCGCCCGATGCTCAGGCCCGAGCGTGCGTCCGCGGCGACGACGACCGACGCGGCGAGGACCGCGATGGCGAGGACTTGGCGGACACGGCCCACAGGTCTGGGGCGGCGAGGGCGGACAGGCACTTCGGGCGACCCTAGTCATGTTGCGATCGTGTTGCGATCCGGACGTGCAGGCCCGTCCTGGCGTGCATCTGGGGCCGCAACGAGACCGCTACGATCAGGGCATGCTCTTCTCGGTGCTCGTCGAGACCCGCCTGCGGCCGGGGATCGCCGACCCGCAGGGCGCCACGATCGAGCGGTCGCTCCCGCACCTGGGCTTCGAGGGCATCTCGGGGGTCCGGGTGGGCAAGGCGATCCGCTTCACGCTCGACGCGCCCGACGAGGCCACCGCCCAGGCGCACGCCGACGAGGTGACGCAGCGCTTCCTCATCAACCCGGTCATCGAGGACGCCGACGTGTCGATCACCGTGGCCGAGCCCGCCTGATGGCGGCGCTCGTCGGCGTCGTCCTGTTCCCGGGATCGAACTGCGAGCTCGACGCGCTGGAGGCGGTGCGCGACCTCGGTGGCGAGGCCGAGCTGCTCTGGCATGCCGACGCCACGCTGAGCGGCGTCGACGCGGTGATCGTGCCCGGCGGCTTCGCGCACGGCGACTACCTCCGCCCGGGCGCGATCGCACGCTTCTCCCCGGTGATGGATGCCGTGCGATCGTTCGCCGCCGAGGGCGGACCGGTGATCGGCATCTGCAACGGGTTCCAGGTGCTCACCGAGGCCGGTCTGCTGCCCGGCGCGCTCCAGAAGAACGCGGGCCTCAAGTTCCTCTGCACCACCGCGACACTGCGCGTGGAGACCACCACCACACCGCTCACCTCCGAGGCGAACGTGGGCGACGTGCTGCGCATCCCGATCAACCACTTCGAGGGCAACTACACGTGCGACCCCGACACGCTCGCGGTGCTGCGCGCCGAGGACCGTGTGGTCGTGCGCTACGTCGACAACCCCAACGGATCCGTCGATGACATCGCGGGCGTGTGCAACGAGGCGCGCAACGTGGTGGGGCTCATGCCGCACCCCGAGCGCGCGTGTCACCCGCTCGTGGGGTCGACGGATGGCCGCGTGCTGCTGCGCTCGCTGCTCGTCAGCGTGGGTGCCGCGGCGGTCTGACTCGATCTGTGGGCGCCACTGCACGCCATGCGTGCGGGCATGCCCACAGATGAAGGGGGTCAGCTCGAGCGGCTGACCCCGGCCTTCTTGAGCACGGCTGCTTCCACGCCGAGCTCGCGCCATGCGGCGTAGGAGATGCCCTTGCGGGCGCTGTATGCCGCCGCCGCGCTGACGAACTCAGCCTCGAGGCCGCTCAGGTCGACCTTCGCGCCGGCGGTCTCGAGCTCTGACTTCAGATCGAGCCGCTCTTGGATGAGCTGGAGGCGCTTGAGCGGGTCGGCCTTTGCGAGCTCCACGTCGATCCGATCGAGCCGCTTCTGCACCGATTCGGTGGTTCGCTTTCGGCCACGCTTGGGCTTGTGCGCCTCGAGCGCTTCGAGATACCGCCGAACCGATCGACCTTGATTGCGGCCTTCGGCGAGCGCCGCCTTGTGCTCGTCGGACATCGGAGTTCGGGTGCGCTTCGTGGCCATGGCAGGCGACTCTATTCACAGAATGGGCGCTGTGCCCATCGACGAGATCAGGACCGCGCGTGGAGCGTCAACCTCGCGGGTCGAGCGTGCGGTTCCGCATGGACACGGCCCAAAAAACGGCGCGTCCCACCGGAACCCACACAAACCAACTGGGGCGGTCACACGGGGATCGCCACCCGTGGGTGGCCTTC
>JBQTHC010000142.1:0-2912 GCA_052390255.1 Microthrixaceae bacterium | reverse complement strand
GCTACCCGCTCGACAACGACGAGCTCGAGGGGCGCGAGGAGCCGCTCGACCTGTCCGGCGTCGAGCTGCAACGGCCGAGGTGATCGCCGACACCTCGGCGTGGGTGGAGTACCTCCGCGCCACCGGGTCCCCGACCCACCTCCACCTGCGGCGCACGATCGAAGCGGGCGACGTGCTCGTCGTCCCAGAGCTCGTGGTGATGGAGATCCTCGTCGGCGCCGCCGATGAACGGCACGCGCGCGAGCTCCGCACGTTGCTGCACAGCTTCGAGGTGGTGCCGCTCGCGCCGCTGGTCGACACGGAGCGTGCGGCGGGCCTCCAGCGTCGGTGTCGGGCGGCGGGCCAGACCGTGCGCAACATGGTCGACTGCATGATCGCGGCGATCGCGATCCGGCTGGGCTTGCCGGTGCTTCACGCGGATCACGACTTCGAGGTGCTCGCGGCACTGACCGATCTCGAGGTCGTCCGGGTCTGAGCTCGCGTCGGTGTCACGGCTCACGCAGACCATGGACGAGCGATGCGGTCACGGTGAGGCGCGTCGCCGCTCGGAGCGCTCGCAATGGACCCCAGCACGCATGCCTACAACCAGATCAGGCGAGGTGGCGCTCGATGAGGGTGTTCGTGATCTGGTTCCTCGTGTCGATCCCGATCAGCGTGTTCATCGGTGTCTTCGCGTCGCTCGCCAACCACCAGCGGAAGCGATACACCCGCAGCGCGTACGTTCGTGTCGTGGTCGACCTGCTCGATGCGGATGCGCCGTGGGCCCGACGGCTGGACGACGGGTGGTCGATCACGATTCAGGTGCAGCCGGGCGCGGCGCGCTCGGAGGTGGTGGGTCCGCACGGTGACGCGCTGCGGATCCGCGTCGCGGGCGCGGCGGTCGACGGCACGGCCAACGCCGAGCTCGTGCGCTTCCTCGCGGAGCACCTCGGCGTGCCTCGACGCGACGTCGAGATCGTCCGCGGGCACACCGCGCGCCGCAAGGTGGTGCGCGTGACCGGCTGACCCCCCTGAGTGACTGTCATACCGGGTTCGTACGTTGCGATCCATGGGTACGGAGCAGGTGGACAAGGGTGACGAGCTGCGGGAGCGAGTGGCGGCGGTGATGGCGCGGCTTGCCGCGGGAGAGCAGCAGGCGGTGTGGGAGCTGCACGACATCGCCGTGCCGTGGCTCACGCGCATCCTGCGGGCCGAGGCGCGCCGGATCGACGTGCGCATCGGCGAGGAGGACGTGTTCGACCTCACGCTCGACGCCGCGATCGACCTGGGTCGCCTCGCGCGATCCTGGAAGCCGGACGGCGCGCTGCCCTGGGTGTGGGCGCGTCAGCGCATCGCGGCGCTCGTGCACGAGCACGTCGGCACCTTCGCCCGCGAGCTCGACGAGACGCACCTCGACGTCGAAGCGCCCGTGGCCGTGCGGTCGATCGACGATGCGCGTGGCGCACTGCGATCCCTCGCGCGGCACCACCCCGCCGCGCAGCAGCTCGAGCTGCACCTCGACTCGGTTGCCAGCGAGCGTGACGCAGAGATCTGGCTCGGTGTGCAGATCGAGCGTGCCGCGGGCAACCGGTCGCCCGCGGTCACGGTCGGAGCCGACCACGACCTTCGGCCCGACGCGGTCCGCAAGGTGGTGCAGCGCGTGAGCGAGCGCCTCGACGCCGTGGCGTGATGCATCGAGGCAGTGGTGGCAGCACCACCGCCTCGATGCTCGCCAGCACCCTCGCTCCACCTCGAGCAAGGGGCGATGGTGGTGCCATGGCCACTGACGACGACGAGCTGCGCATCATCCTTGGGCTTGCCGCGGCGACGACGGTGCTCGATCTGGTGGGCGCGAGGATCGCGACACGGCATCAGCTCATCGGGGAGCCGTTCCGTGTGACCGTGCCGGACTCGCTGCCCGAGTCGGTGGTCCTTGCTGCTTGGGGCACGGCGCTGTCGGGGCCGCTCGCCGTCGACGGCCTCCTGCTCGTGCTGGCTCGCCGGTCGGCGCACCGCGCCGTGGCCGCGCTGGCGATGGTGCGACTCGCTGGAGTTCTCGCCGAGCCCGTCTCCTGGGGCCGTCGCCGGCCACGATGGACGATGGTGGTGTCGGCTGCGCACGTCTACCTCGCAACGCAGGTCCTCCGACACACCCGCCGGGCGGTGACGGTCGGCTAGGACAGCGCGTCGAACACCCGCTTGCGCCAGGGCGGGAGGTTCGGCACGAACGCCTCGGGAGTGCGGCCGAGGCGCACCACGATCGCGTCGAGCGGCGGGCAGATCGCCACCATCTGACCCTCGTAGCCCGAGGCGCGGAACGTGCCGCGGTCGGTGTCGAGGTGATCGATCCACCAGTGCGCGCCGTAGAGGTCGCCGTCGGTCGGGTCGACGGAGCGCACGGTGCGGGCGTGGTCCACCCAGCCCTCGGGCAGGATGCGCGCGCCCTCCCACATCCCGTCGCGCAGGTACAGCGTGCCGAACCGTGCCCAGTCCTGCGCAGTGGCGTACACGTACGACGAACCCACGAACGTGCCGGCGTCGTCGAGGCGCGGGTCCGCGCTGCGCATGCCGATCGGGTGGAGCACGCGGTCGAGCAAGAAGCGGCGCACCTGCTCCCCGGCGCCGACGACGCGCCCGACGATCGCGGCGACGATGTTCGACGTGCCCGACGAGTAGTTGAAGACCGCGCCCGGCGGGTGCAGCAGCGGGCGAGCCTCGGCGTAGGCGGCCATGTCGGGCTGGCCGGAGCCGAAGAGCATCTCGATCACGTCGGAGACCCCTGCGTCGACGTAGTCCTCCGTCCAGGCGAGGCCGTCGCGCATCTGGAGGAGGTGGTCGAGCGTGACGGCGGCGCGCTCGTCGTCCCAGCCGGGTACGCCCGCAGGCGCGTCGAGGTCCAGTCGTGGGGGGCCGCCCCGCGCCCCCCCCCCCCC
>JBQTHC010000141.1:0-27753 GCA_052390255.1 Microthrixaceae bacterium | reverse complement strand
TCGGGCGACCCAACGTGGGCAAGTCGACCCTCTTCAACCGGTTGATCGGTGAGGAGCGAGCGGTCGTCCACGACCTCCCGGGGACCACACGGGACACGATCGACACGATCGTGGAGACGCCGGAGGGTCCGATCCGGTTCGTCGACACTGCCGGGATGCGGCGCAAGGCGAAGATCGACGAGGGAACCGAGTACTACTCGCTCGTCCGCGCCCTGCAAGCGGTCGACCGCTCGGATGTCGCGCTGCTCGTCATCGACGCCACGGTCGGCGTCACCGCCCAGGACCAGCGATTGGCGGAGCGCATCGACGCCGCCGGCAGCCCTCTGGTCGTGCTTCTCAACAAGCATGAGCTCCTCGCCGATGCGGAGGCGCGATCTGACCTCGACTGGCAGGTCAGCGAGAAGCTCCGCTTCATCGGGGACGCGCCCGTGCTCAAGATCTCGGCGTTGAGCGGCAAGGGGGTGCACAAGCTGATGCCCGCGCTCTCGCTCAGCATCGAGGACTACCACCGCCGCGTCCCGACCCGCCGAGTGAACGAGGTGGTTCGCGCCGCGCAGCAAGCACAGCCCGCGCCGCACGGGGTCAAGGTCCTGTACGCCACGCAAGCGGCCACCGATCCGCCGACCTTCACGCTGTTCGCGAACCGCGAGATCCCCGCCACGTACCTGCGCTACCTCGAGCGACGCCTGCGCGAGAGCTTCGACCTGGGGAGCACGCCGATCAAGATGCGGGTCCGCAAGCGCTGAAGCCGCTCCTGCTAGCCGACGATGGTGCGCAGGATCCGAGAGAAGCGGTCCAGCTCGTCGTCGGTCGTGAGGTAGTGCACGCTTGCACGCACGACCGCGTCGAGACCCCGGCGAGGTAGGTCGAGCTGCGCGCTCGTGGAGACTGCGACCGACAGCGTCGCGCCCGCGGCGCGAAGGTGAGCCACCACCTCGGCGGGGGTGACCCCTTCGACGGTGAAGGTGACGATCGCGCAGAGCTCGGCGCCGCGGTCCTGAACGGAGACTCGGGGCATTGCCTCCAATCGGGTGCGCAGGTCGTGTGCCAGCGAGGCGGTGTGCGCGGCGATCTCTGGGAGGCCCAGGCTCAGCGCTTCCTGCACCGCGACCCCGAGCCCGACGCGCGCCGCGACGTCCGATTCCCAGAGCTCGAACCGGCGCGCCGCGGGCTGGAGCTCGTAGCGGTCTGGCGCGGTCCAGGTCGCGCCGAACATGTCGATCACCGGCGGCTCCAGGCGCTCGCAGAGCGACGCCTCGATGTACATGAAGCCCGTGCCGCGTGGGCCACGGAGGAACTTCCGTCCGGTGCCCGCCAGGATCTGACAGCCGAGCTCGGCAACGTCGAGTGGGAGCTGCCCGGCCGCCTGGCAGGCGTCGAGCGCGAACACGACTCCGGCATCGCGGCACAGTCGGCCAACGGCCGCGGCGGGGTTCACGAGGCCGCTCTGGGTCGGGACGTGGGTGAGCGACATGAGAGCGACCCGCGGCTGCGCAAGCGCTTCGGCGAGCGCGGCAAGGTCCACCTGGCCGTCGGCGTCGTCCTCCACCACGTCGACATGACAACCGGTGCGGCGCTGCAGCTGGAGGAGTGCGATCGCGTTCGACCCGTACTCGGCACGGGTGGTCACGACCCGATCCTCGGGACCGATCGGCAGCGCGTGGATCGCAGACATCCAGCCGCGCGTGGACGAGTCGCTCAGGGCCACCTCGTGGCGGCCACACCCGAGCAGTGTCGCGATGGCGTCGTAGGTCGCCTCGACCTTGTCCTCGTTCGCGGCGGCTGCCGCGTACCCTCCGAGATCTGCTTCGAGCCGCAGGTGGTCGACGACCGCGTCGAGCACCGAGCGGCTCATCAGCGAGGACCCTGCATGATCGAGGTGCAGGCCGGTCGCGCAGCCGGGTGTGGCGGCGCGGGCTCGGGCCACGTCGATCCCGCTCATCGTGGTCACGCTACCGATCTCGCGCTGCAGCAGGCACGGTGCCAGACTCGCCGCCATGCCTCAAGACGTCCCGGCCTTCGAGTTCTCCGACGACGCGAAGCGCCTCCGTGCCTTCGTCTATGACCACTGGTGCGCCACCGGGCACGGTCCCAACCTCGGCGCGGTCCATGCCGCCACGAGCCTCGAGCGACGAGCGATCGTGCAGGCGTACAAGGAGCTGCAGCTCGGGATCATCTGTGTCGTCGATCAGGACTCCCAGAACGTCAACCTCCTCAAGTTCCAGCCGTTCTCGAGCTATCCGAGCCAGGTCGAGGTGTGGATCGACGACGCCTTCCACTCGTACGCGGGGTGTGCCCTGGAGTCGGTGGCGATCTCCAAGATGCCGCCGTTCCAGGGGCGCACCCTGACGCTGCGGAGCTATTGCGCCTGCTGCCTGGCACCCATCGAGCTGACGGCGCTCGACGGCGCGGTGACCGCGCCTCCGGGCGTGCTCGTGCACGTCAGCACGTCGCCGTGGGACTGGAACAACAACGACATCATCCACCAGTGCGACTCGATGAACTACGTGCTCGACGCCGCGCATGCCGAGCGCTACGAGCGGATCGTGTGTCGGCGTGGTGTGCTCCTCACGATCGACCAGACCGCGGCCTTCGTCGCCGCCACCGGTGATGCACGGATGTGGGACTACGACTGGGCACCCGCGACCCTCAACCCCAAGGCCGTGATCTTCGGCATGAAGCAGCTCGGCGCTGACGTGTCGCCCTGGACCGGCGAGCGGACACCGGTCCCGGGGGCCTGACCAGCCGGGGCTCCTGAGATCTGCCAGGTGCCATGTCCTGGAGGGCCGGTACCATCACCGCCGTCATGAACAAGCCCCTCTTGGCCGTCGTCGCCGTGGCTGCGCTCGTGGCCGCCCTCGTGTGGGGTCGCTCGACCCAGCGGTTCCAACGGGTCTGGCAGCGCATCGAGGACGAGCTCGGCCCCGAGGCCGACGCCACGATCCTCGCCCGCTCGGCCTACCGCAAAGAGCTCCACACGGTGACGCTCTACGCGGTCATCGCGGTCGCCTCTGCGATCGCGGCGATCTGGGAGGTGCGCGAGGCCGACTACTTCTTCGCCTTCGTGCTGATCCCCGTCGGCCTTTCGCTTCTCTACGGGCGGGACTTCCGCAGCGAGGCCAGGCTCGCCGAGGACAGGATCCTGCTCGAGCGGCGCGCAGAGGAGGTGCTCTCCCAGGAGGAGCTCGCACCACGCCGCTGGGCAGCGCGACTCGCCCCCGAGGACCTACCCGACTTCCAGGGGTTCGAGCTCGGCCGGGTGTACCAGGCCGGCACCGGTCTCATGGCGGGCGACTTCTACGACGTGTTCCGCGTGGCTCCGACGAGGATCGCCGCGGTCATCGGCGACGTCACCGGCCACGGCATCGAGCCGTCGATCACCGCGTTCCAGGCGAAGTACCTGTTGCGCGTGTTCCTCCGGCAGTTCCGCGACCCAGCGCAGGCGCTGGAGGAGCTCAACCGTCAGATGTCCACGCTCGAGCGCGGCGAGGAACTCATCTCGATCTGCGTCGTCGTGTTCGACACCGAGGCCGCGACGCTCCGAGTGGCCTCAGCTGGGCACCCTGCCGGGTGGCTCTGGCACGACCGGGAGGTGCGCGGGCTTCGGGCCACCGGGCCGTTGCTCATGCTCGACCCGAACGGCGAGTTCACGAGTCGCGAGATCCCGCTCGAGGTCGGCGATCTGCTGCTCCTCTACACCGACGGCCTCGCGGAGGCACGCGCCGGCGACCAGCTCTTCGGCGAGGACCGGATCGCGAACACGCTGCGGCGCGACCCGGGGGTCGCGCCCGACGTGCTGTGCAAGACCCTGCTGTCGGCGGCTCGCGACTTCGCCACCGAGCCCATGACTGACGACGTCGCGATCCTTGCGATCCGACGCACCTGAGGTCGCCGTGGCCGACGTCGATCCAGAGCTTCACCAGCGAACGAAGCGCGCACGCTCGGGCAACCTCGGCACGGGTCGCGAGAAGCTCGAACGCCAAGGCAAGCTCTTCGTCCGCGATCGACTTGCGCGCCTCCTCGACCCCGACTCGTTCGTCGAGGATGCCCTGCTCGCCAACACCGCCGCCGAGGACCTGCCCGCCGATGGCGTCATCACGGGAGTGGGCCGCGTCGAAGGGCGAGCGGTCTGCGTGGTGGCCAACGACCCCACGGTCAAGGCCGGGTCCTGGGGCGCTCGCACGGTCGAGAAGATCGTGCGACTGACCGAGCACGCGCTTCGTCACGAGCTTCCGGTGCTCTGGCTCGTCGACTCCGCGGGCGCTCGCATCACCGATCAGGTCGAGCTGTTCCCGGGCCGGCGCGGTGCGGGTCGGATCTTCTACAACCAGGTGAAGCTGTCGGGGCGTGTCCCGCAGATCTGCTGCCTGTTCGGACCCTCGGCAGCAGGCGGCGCCTACATCCCCTCGTTCTGCGACATCGTGATCATGGTGGAGGGCAACGCCTCGATGTACCTGGGGTCTCCACGGATGGCGGAGATGGTGATCGGCGAGCACACCACGCTGGAGGAGATGGGTGGCGCTCGCATGCACGCCACCGTGTCCGGCTGTGGAGACAACCTCGCCGCCGACGATGCGGACGCGATCGACCAGGCGCGCGCCGTCTTCCAGTACCTGCCAAGCACGTGGAGGGACGCACCGCCCCACTACGAGGCCGCGCCGCCGCTGCGCGAGCTGGCCTCCTCGCTGGTGCCGGTCCTCGCGATGCAGGGCTACGACATGCACGACGTCATCGACGGCATCGTCGACCGCGAGAGCTTCTTCGAGGTCAAGCCGCTGTTCGCACCCGAGCTCATCGTCGGCTTCGGTCTGCTCGACGGCAAGCCGGTCGGGGTGGTCGCGAACAACCCGATGGCGCTCGGTGGCGCCTTGTTCGTCGACTCTGCAGACAAGGCGGCCCGCTTCATCTGGTGGTGCGACGCGTTCAACGTCCCCTTGCTGTTCCTCGCGGACGTGCCCGGCTTCATGATCGGCACCCAGGTCGAGCGGCAAGGCATCATCCGCCACGGCGCAAAGATGGTCACCGCGGTGAGCGAGGCCACCGTGCCGAAGATCTCCGTCATCGTGCGCAAGGCGTACGGGGCTGGTTTGTATGCGATGGCGGGCCCGGCCTTCGAGCCGGAGGCCACGATCGCGCTGCCCACGGCGAAGATCGCGGTGATGGGGCCGGAGGCTGCGGTCAACGCGGTGTTCGCCAACAAGATCGCCGAGATCAGCGACGAACAAGAGCGCGAGGACTTCGTTGCCGAGCAGCGCAAGCTCTACGAGGCCGACGTCGACCTCTACCGGCTTGCCTCGGAGCTCGTCATCGACGCCGTGGTGGACTTCCCAGATCTGCGCTCGGAGCTGATCCGCCGCTTCGCCCTCGCAGATGGGAAGAGCCGGGACTTCTCCGACCGGCGCCACGGGGTCCCGCCGGTGTGACCGGGACGCTCCCGCGCCTGCCCGACGCCGTGGTGGTGCGAGACGTCGCCCGCAAGGGGCTGCGCACACGACTGGCCGCGGAGCCCGCCGATGGGGAACGCTGAGAGGCGTGCCCTGGTGCGACACGTGCGACCGCTTCTACAACCCGAACTCCCTCGCGCCTGACGGCACCTGTCCCACCTGCGGCCGTCAGGTGGGACAGGTCGCCGAGCCCGCCGAGTCAGCGCAGAGCCGCGCGCCGTGGCACTTCAAGATGCTGATCGCGGTGACTGCCGTGTACCTCGGGTACCGCCTGTTCCAGGGGGTCTTCTGGGTGGCGCAGCACCTCTGAAGGGGGCGGAGGCGCCGTCTGGTAGGTTCACCAACCCATCCCGGGCCGTGGCGCAGTTTGGTTAGCGCGCTTGACTGGGGGTCAAGAGGTCGGAGGTTCGAATCCTCTCGGCCCGACCGGGAGCAGTGCAGCGGGGGTCGCTTCGTAGGGAAGTGACCTCTGCTGGGCTGCTTCCCTCCGTCGCCATAGGCTCCGCGTGATGACCGAGTCTTGCGTTCGATGCGGTCGGCCGGCACCCGTTGCCGAAGCGGCGCCGGGGTGGGACGCGGCCGACGACGGCACCGGCAACCTGCTGTTGGTCTGTCCCGACTGCCTTGCGCAGGAGGAGCTCGACGACGACGCGTTCGTGCTCGCGGATGCGGTGCCGGTCGGCGACGCCTCCGATCTCGAGGAGGATGTCGACCCCTACGCGTGAGCGACGCACTCTGCGGCGCGCGACGTCAGCTGCCGGAGGCGTGCACCTCAGAACGCTTGCGCCGCGCCATCAGCTCGTAGATCGGCGCCTGCGGGTCTGGCGCGAGGCGACCCTGCGCCTCGGCATCGGCCTGGCGCTTCGCGAGGCGCGCGGCGCGCCGCCGTTCACGTGGGCTCATGCCGCCCCACACGCCGTGGAGCTCGGACTGGCCGGCTTCGAGGCACTCGGCGCGGACCGTGCAGGCCTTGCACCGGGCGAGCGCCATCTCCGCGGAGGTCCCGCGCTCGGGATACCAGATCGCGGGGCCGCCGCCACGGCATGCCGCACGGGCGTGCCACTCGGGCCGGATGCTCGACTGGAGCAGCGTGGCCATCGCCTCGACGAGGTCGGCGGGATCGCCGGCAAACCAGCGCGGATCCGCTTCCGCGGTGTTCGGGAGCATCCATTCCACAGTTCAGACCTCCGTGGGCAGCTGGGTGCGATGTGGTGGTGTGGTGGCGTGCCGCTTGGAGATCGCGGGACGCCCTAACCATCGACACCCGCGCGCCCGAGGTTGAGTCTGGAAGTCCTGACGCGATGTCTGCTCGCTGAGCGCCCGCTGGCACCCGGGCCGGTCAGGGGAGCTTCAAGCGCCAGGCGGCGCCCTCTCGGCGGACCTTGCCTCCGCCCGGTTCTGCGAACAGCGGACCGATGATCACCGCGTCTTCGCGCACACATCGCGTCAGGATCGAGCGGCGCGTTCGCGTCAGAGCCGTTGGATCGAGGTCGCCGTTGATCACGTCCGGGTTCGCGATCTGTGCCGGATGCAGGAACAGGTGACCTGTGATCACCGCACGCGTCCCCCCCGACTCGACCCAGAGCGCGACGTGTCCGGGGCTGTGTCCGGGTGCGTCCTCGACACGTACACCCGGCACGAGCTGCTCGCCCCCGGTCACGAGGTCCACGTGGCCCGCGTCGTGCAGCGCGACGTGGACCTGTCCGGGGTCGCCGTACGCGCCGGCCGCGGCGGCCGTCAGCTCCGCTGCGGGCAGCAGGTAGCGCGCGTTGGGGAAGGCGGGTGCGCCGTCGGCGAGGACGTTGGCGCCGATGCCGTCGATGTGCGAGTTCACCACCAGGTCGACCAAGTCAGGATCGACACCCGTCGCCCGGAGCGCGGCGAGCCGCGGTGCGAGGCGCGCCGGATCGTCGAAGGCGAGGAACGGGTCGACCACGATCGTCGCCGACGGGGTTCGCACGACGATTGCGGAGGATCCCACGCGCAGCGCCTGCTCGTCGGTCACGAACGCAGGAGACAGCCACGGCGTCTCCTTCAGGATCGCAGCGGCACGGTCGTCCTGCGGGAGCACCAGCGCGAAGTCAGGGTCGGGAACTCGGGTGATCTCGACCGCTCCGACGGTCCAGCGACGCACCGCGTTGGTCCCCACTGGGCGCAGCGTAGGACCCCGACGCCGACCCTGCCCGGTAGGTTCGCCGGGATGTGCGGTCGCTTCGTGTCTGCCACCCCGCCTGACCAGATCGCGGCGTACTTCGGCGCCGACGCGCCGGAGGTGCTCCTGGAGCCCTCGTTCAACGTCGCACCCACGAACGACGTCTACGCAGTGCTGTCCGACGGCTCGACCCGCCACCTCGATGCGTTCCACTGGGGGCTCGTGCCCCTGTGGGCCAAGGACCCCAAGATCGGCTCTCGGATGATCAACGCCCGCGCTGAGACGCTGGCAGAGAAGAGCGCGTACAAGTCGGCGTTCAGGCGCCGACGGTGCATCATCCCTGCAGACGGCTTCTTCGAGTGGCGCAAGGACCCAGCGGCCCCACCGAAGGCCAAGAAGCAGCCGTACTTCATCCACCGCCCCGATGGTGAGCCCTATGCCTTCGCCGGCCTCTGGGAGGTGTGGAAGGGACCCGACAAGGATCAGGAGCCGCTCCGCTCCTGCACGATCATCACCACCGCGCCCAACGCGCCGATGTCCGCGATCCACGATCGGATGCCCGTGATCCTGCCGCCGTCGGCCTGGGACACGTGGCTGGACCGCGAAGTCGAGGACCTGGACCTGCTCGGGAAGCTCCTCATACCGAGTGCGCCGCAGATCATCGCGATGCACCCAGTCGCGACCGACGTGAACAACGTGCGCAACAAGGGCGAGCACCTGATCGACGAGGTCGACCTCGCGGGGTCCTCTACGCCGACGGAAGCCGGCTCATGAGCTGGTTCAGGGCGCTGGTCACGACGTCACCTCTGGACGTCCGAGATCGCGGAGGGCGGCGCGCAGGCGCTCCGCCGCCGCGTCGAGCTGCGCCGGGTCTGGTGTGGGATCGGCCTTCGCGAAGGACAGATCCGCCTCCGAGTCGATCGGAATGACGTGGAGATGTGTGTGCGGGACCTCGAGCCCCGCGATGATCAAGCCGATCCGAGCGGGACTGAACGCCGTCATCTGCGCCTGACCGATCACCTGGGACACCGTCATGCAGCGTGCTGCGAGGTCCTCCGGAAGGTCGAGCCAGTGGTCGACCTCGAGCACAGGTACCACGAGCGTGTGCCCCGGCGTGATCGGGTTGATGGTGAGGAACGCCACGACGTCGCGCTCCCGCCACACGAACCGGCCAGGGATGTCCCCCTGGATGATCTTCGTGAAGAGGGTGCTCATGCCGAACGGATGGGCTCGGCGAGGTCGGCACACCTCTGGGGTCGGTTGGACATGCGGGCATCGTAGGGTTGTGGGGTGGAGCACGCTGAGGACCCGATCCGCATCCGATCGGAGGACCGCGAGGCAGGCGAGCGCTTGGTCGAGCAGCTCACTGGACCGATCGACGAGGCCGCTCGCGGGGAGGACCGGATCCTCACGATCCCCAACGTCATCACCGTGGTGCGGCTCTCGTTGATGCCGGTGTTCCTCTGGCTGCTCTTCGGTCGAGATGACCGCGCCACCGCCGCGTGGCTCCTGGCCGGGCTCGGCGTCACCGACTTCCTTGACGGATACCTCGCTCGTCACCTGAACCAGGTGAGCAACCTCGGGAAGATCCTCGACCCCGTCGCCGATCGACTTCTCTTCTTCCTCGGGGTCGGTGGCATCGTCGTGGACAGGTCGGTTCCGACGTGGTTCGCGGCCGCGGTCCTCGTGCGTGAGGGGCTCGTCGCCGGTGCCACGGTCACCCTCGCCGCGATGGGCGTCCGACGTATCGACGTCACCTGGTTCGGGAAGGCCTACACGATGGCCTTGATGATCGCGTTCCCACTGTTCCTCGCATCGCACAGCTCACTCGGCTGGCACCGCGGGGGTGGCACGGCGGCGTGGGTGTTCGGGATCCCGGGGCTCGTGCTCGCGTGGTACTCCGCGGCCCTCTACGTGCCCCTGGCACGACGTGCGCTGCGGGAGCGCGACGCAGCGATGGGAGCGGTGGGATGAAGGCCGTGATCATGGCGGGAGGCGAAGGGACCCGGCTCCGTCCGCTCACCTCCAACGCGCCGAAGCCGATGCTGCCGCTCGTGAACGAGCCGATGATGGAGCACATCGTGCGGCTGCTCCGCCGGCACGGGTTCGACGAGATCGTCGTCACCGTCGCCTTCATGGCGAACCACATCCGGACCTACTTCGGTGACGGCTCGGACTTCGGCGTTCGAATGGTCTACGCGACCGAGGACACCCCGCTCGGCACCGCTGGGTCCGTTCGCACCGCCATGGACGAGCTCGACGAGCGGTTCCTCGTGATCTCGGGTGACGTGCTCACCGACCTCGACCTGTCCGCGATCCTGAAGGCACACGACGAGAGCCGAGCGCTCGCCACCATCGGTCTCGTGCGAGTGGACAACCCGCTCGAGTTCGGGATCGTCATCACGCGTGAGGACGGCTCGATCGAGCGCTTCCTCGAGAAGCCATCCTGGGGGCAGGTCTTCAGCGACACGATCAACACCGGGATCTTCGTGCTCGAACCGCAGATCTTCGATCACATCGAGCCGGATCGGGCCGTCGACTTCTCCTCGGAGGTGTTCCCGGGGATCCTCGAGAAGGGGCTCCCGCTGTTCGGCTCCATCTGCGACGGGTACTGGGAGGACGTCGGTACCGTCGAGGCCTATCTCCGAGCGCACAAGGACATCCTCGACGGGTGGGTGCACGCAGAGATCCCCGGCTTCGAGATGGGCGATGGAGTCCACGTGGGGGAGGGCGCCGAGATCCACCCTGAGGCGCGCGTAGTGGGACCCGCGGTCATCGGAGAGAACTGCCGCATCGAGGCCGGCGTGCGGCTCGGGCCCTACACCGTCCTCGGCACAAACGTGCGGGTCCGGGCCAACACCGACCTCGAGCGGGTCGTGGTGCACGACAACTCCTACCTCGGAGAGGGAGTCCGCCTGCGCGGCGCCACGATCGGGCGGTCCTGTGACCTCCGCGGGGGCGTGCGCGGCGAGGAGGGCGTCGTGCTCGGCGACGAGTGCTTCGTCGGCGAGCAGGCCGTGCTCGCCTCCGGCGTGAAGGTGTATCCGTTCAAGACCGTCGAGGCCGGCGCCGTCATCAACTCCTCCATCGTGTGGGAGTCACGCGGGTCGCGATCCCTGTTCGGCCGCGTCGGCGTCGCAGGTCTTGCGAACGTCGACGTGACTCCTGAGCTCGCGACCCGCGTGGCGATGGCGTACGCCACGAGCCTGAAGAAGGACTCAACGGTGATCATCTCCCGCGATTCGAGTCGCTCGGCTCGGATGCTGAAGCGGGCGATGATGGCGGGGCTCAACGCGTCGGGTGTGAACGTCCTCGACCTCGAGGTGGCCTCGGTGCCCGTCACGCGCCTCCTCACGCGCCGTCCCGAGGCGTCGGGCGGGATCACGATCCGCCTCGTCGAAGGCGATCCGCAGTCCTGCATCATCCGCTTCTTCGGCACGCAAGGGACCGATCTCTCCGAGGACGCGCAGCGCAAGATCGAGCGCCTGTTCCTCCGTGAGGACTTCCGCCGCGTGTTCCCTGCCGAGATCGGCGACATCGAGTTCCCGCCACGCGCGCTGGAGCAGTACACGGCCGCGCTGGAGAGCACCGTCGACCTCGCGTCGATCCGCGACGCGCGCTTCAAGGTCGTGGTCGACTACGCGTTCGGTTCGAGCGCGTTCGTCATGCCGAACGTCCTCTCGAAGCTCGGCGCCGAGGTGCTCGGGGTCAACCCGTACGCGTCGACGGCGGGGGCGGTCGACTTCGACCTCGACCGGCACACCAAGCACGTGTCGGCGCTCGTCAAGGCATCAGGGGCGCATCTGGGCGCCGTCTTCGACCCGGACGGCGAGCACCTCACCTTGATCGACGACACGGGTCACGTGCTCAGTGGTGAGCAGGCGCTTCTCGCCCTCCTCACCCTCGTCACCGGTCACCTCCTCGGGGACACCGTCGCGGTGCCAGTCACCGTCACCAGCCACGCCGAGGAGATCGCGTCCCGCCACGGCGTTCGGGTGCGGCGCACGAAGCTCGCGACGTCGGCCCTGATGGATGCCGCGTCGGAGCCGGGTGTGGGCTTCTCCGGCAGCGCCGACGGCGGGTTCATCCTGCCCGGCTTCCTGCCGGCGTTCGACGCAGCGGCCAACTTCGTGAAGGTGCTCGAGCTGCTCGCTCGCACCGGGGAGCGCCTCTCCACCGTCGTCGGCCACCTGCCGCGCACCCACCTGGCGCACGAGACCGTGGTGACGCCGTGGGAGCAGAAGGGGATGGTCATGCGGTCACTCGTCGAGATGAGCAAGGACCGCGAGGTCCAGCTGATCGATGGCGTCAAGGTCCGTCACGACGGTGGCTGGGCGCTGGCGCTTCCCGACCCCGAGGAGCCGATCACCCACGTGTGGGCCGAGTCCACGAGCGATGCTGAGGCGAAGGCGTTGGTGAAGGAGTACGCACGCAGGATTCGCCAGCTGCTCCGGTAACCCTCGACCAGGCGTCGAGGGTTCGACCGTTCCGATAGCCTCCCGCCCATGCAGATCCCCGACGACCTCCGGTACTCCGCCGACCACGAGTGGGTGCGCCTCGAGGACGGCCGCGCCCGGGTCGGGATCACCGACTACGCACAGGACGCGCTCGGCGACATCGTGTTCGTCGATCTGCCTGAGGTCGGCACGGTGGTCGCGGCGGGGGAGTCGATCAGCGAGGTCGAGTCCACCAAGTCCGTCTCTGACATCTACGCCCCCGTCGCCGGTGTCGTGACCGAGGTGAACGGCGACCTTGCCGACAACCCGGAGCGCCTGAACGAGGATCCCTACGGGGAGGGCTGGATCTTCGTGCTGACCGCCGACGACCCCGCAGCTGTTGACGGCCTGCTCGACGCATCCACCTATCGAGCCCTCGTCGAGGGGTGAGCGATGACTGCCGTCACGTGCCCGTCGTGCGGGCACCAGAACCCGCCAGGCGCGAACTTCTGTTCCTCGTGCGGCGCGGACCTGCTCGGGACCGACCGCACCGGCACCACCACGCTGGCTGTCACACCGGCCGCGGATGCGCCGGCTGAGGATCACCACATCGAGCTCGACAAGCTGCCGCCGGGGGTCGGGATGCTCGTCGTGACGCGCGGCCCGAACTCCGGGTCGCGGTTCGCGCTCGACGAGCCACTCGTGACTGCGGGCCGACACCCCGACAGCATGATCTTCCTCGACGACATCACCGTCTCGCGTCGACACGCGGAGGTGCGTCGCTCCGACACGGGCTACGTCGTGGCCGATGTGGGGTCCCTCAACGGGACCTACCTCAACCGCGAGCGAGTCGAGGAGGCCCCGCTGCACGACGGAGACGAGCTGCAGATCGGCACCTTCAAGCTCCTCTTCCTCGCCGGACGGGGGTGATCCGACGATGGCCGAGCGCACGCACTTGTCGATCGGTGAGGTCCTGAGCCTGCTGCAGGACGACTTCCCCGACGTCACGATCTCGAAGATCCGCTTCCTCGAGAGCCAGGGGCTGCTCGACCCGGAGCGCACGCCATCGGGGTATCGGAAGTTCTATGAGGCCGACATCGAGCGACTCCGATGGATCCTGCGGCACCAGCGAGATCACTTCCTGCCGCTCAAGGTGATGAAGGACCGCCTCGAGGAGAGCACCGCCGCTGGTCTGATGGTGCCGCCCGACGAGCCAGCCTCCGCCGCGCCTGACGCACCACCGTCGCTCTTCGGCGACGAGGTGGACGGGGCCCGCGCCGCTCGTCCCGTCAGCCGCGCGCGCACGGTCGCCGCGCTGATCGAGGGGCCGCCGGCAGCCAAGTCGGGTGCCGACCCCACGCCCGTGCTGCGACATGCTCGCCCGAACCCCCCGTTGCCGCCGCTCCCCGCCGCCTCGACCGGGGCGCCCAACCCGCTCGACGGCGGTCCCACAGGTGTGAGCTTCACGATCGAGGAGCTGGCCGCATCGACGGGACTGAGCCACCGCGACCTCGGCGACCTCACCCGCTACGGCCTGCTGAGCGGCTACCAGGTGGGCGGCGACACGTTCTACGACGGCGACGCGCTCGTGGTCGCGCGCACGGCCGCCGGGTTCATGCGCTTCGGCATCGAGGCACGCCACCTCCGCATGTACAAGGTGGCGGCCGAGCGCGAGGCCGGGTTCATGGAGCAGGTGGTGATGCCGCTGCTGAAGCAGCGCAACCCGACTGCGCGCCAGCAGGCGGCCGACAACCTCGGGGAGATGGCCAAGCTCGGCGAGATGCTGCGCACCGCGCTGCTCCGCGCGGCCCTGCGCGGCCACACCGCTCCCGGGCGCTGACCCAGCGCGCGTCGCCGCCCCGCCGCCCGCGGCGCGATCGATGTCGTGGTTCGGTAGCGTTCAGGCGATGGCGGTCGAGATGGAGCTCGTGGGAATCGAGGTGGAGCGGCCGCCGAACATCCCCTGCCTCTTGCTCCGAGAGGCGAGTGGGGAGGGCCGCGTGCTGCCGATCTTCATCGGCGGGCCCGAGGCCACGGCGATCGCGTTCGCGCTCGAGGAAGTCGAGACGCCTCGCCCGATGACGCATGACCTCATGAAGGACCTGCTCGACGAGGTGGGTGCACGGATCGAGCGGATCGTGGTCACCGAGCTTCGCGACGCCACCTTCTTCGCGGAGATCATCCTGAACGTCGCGGGCGAGATCCACTCCGTGTCGGCCCGTCCCTCTGACGCGGTGGCCCTCGCCGTGCGGTATGGCGCGCCGGTGTTCGCGGAGGAGGTCGTCCTCGAGGAGGCGGGCCGCGCACCGGGGGAGGGCGTGCCCGAAGAGGTTGTCGAGCAGTTCAAGGAGTTCATCGACCACGTGAACCCCGAAGACTTCGCCTCCTGAGGGACATTCGCCGCGAGGCGGACGTCGCGCCCTGCGGCAGGGCTCCCGTGCTCGTGCGGGCGTGAGATGATCAGCACCATGGGTGGCGGGCGACGGCGGGCGGGGCGGGGCGTGGCTCTTGCCGCACTGGGCGCGGTCGTCCTGGCGGCGTGCGGTGGTGGCGGCGGCGGAGCTGGCGGCGCGGACTCGACCGCAGCGCTCGACCGCACCACTTCGACCAGCGTCACCACCTCGACCACCGGCGCGGAATCCGCTTCGACGACGACGACGCTCGCCAACGGGTCACCGACGTCCACCACCGCCGCCGTGGCGCCGCCGACGTCGAGCCCACAGACCTCGGCGCCGACGACCTCCGTGGTGCAAGGTCCGTCGGGCGTGGTCACCGCGTCGGACCCGGAGGAGGTCGTGTGGCCGGAGACGAACGCGTGCAAGGCGGTCGGAGTCACGCTCCGCAACCAGTCGACCGCCCCCGTGTCGTCGGTCGTCGTGACCTTCAAGCTCTTCTACGAGCCGATCTCCGGGAGCTATCTGTTCACGCGGCTGCTGGCGTCGGAGCCGCTGCAGATGGCGCTCGGCCCCGGCGCATCCGTGGCGACCGACGTGCAGGTGTGCCCGGTGAACGCCGATCTCACCGTTGGAAGCGGCGAGCAGTACCGGGTCGATCCGACCACGCTGCCGACGGTCACGTGGACATGGGCAGCCTCGCCCTGACCGGCGGGTAGCGTCACGTCGTGCCGGCGATCAGCGAGCGGGATCCCTGGCAGCGGGTCCGCATCAGCGCACTGGTGCTCGGCCTCGTGATCGTGGCGGGCTCGATCGCCTACATGCTGCTGGGTCTCGGGCCGCTCGACGCGGTGTACCAGACGATCACGACCATCTCCACGGTCGGGTTCCGTGAGTACGGCGAGCCCGACACCGCCTGGAAGCTCACCACGCTCGTCCTCATCCTCGTCGGGGTCGGCGCCGCCCTGTACACGCTCGGCCTGTTCCTCGAGACCTTGGTGGAGGGGCGCCTGACGGATCGGCTCGAGCGCCGCCGAGCCACACGTAGGATCGCCGCGATGCAGGGACACGTCATCGTGTGCGGCTGGGGACGGGTGGGTCGGACGATCGCCGCGCACCTCCAGGGCTCGGCCGTGGACGTGGTCGTGGTCGACAACGATCCAGCGCGGGTCGCGCTCGTGGAGGGCCATGCGATCGAGGGCGACGCCACCGACGACGACGTTCTCCGCGCGGCTGGGATCGATCGCGCGGCGACCTTGATCGCGGCGCTCGCCACCGATGCCGACAACCTCTACATCACGCTGTCGGCGCGCGCATTGCGCCCGGACCTCTTCATCGTCGCGCGCGCCCGACTCGAGGCAGCCGAGCCGAAGCTGAGTCAGGCCGGCGCCAACCGCGTCGTCAACCCTCAGAAGATCGGCGGGGCCAGGATGGCCGCGCTGGCAACCCAGCCGGGGGTGGCCGACTTCCTCGACGTCGTGATGCACGACGGCAGCCTCGAGTTCCGCCTCGGGGAGGTCCGGTTGCAGCCGGGGTCTGCGCTCGCGGGGCACACACTGCGCGACACGCAGATCCGGGACCGGACCGGTGCGCTGGTCCTCGCCGTGCGCGATGAGCACGGGACCTTCCTCACCAACCCCTCGCCGGAGGTGGTGCTGTGCTCGGACCAGACGCTCATCGCGATCGGGACCGAAGCGCAGCTCAAGGCCCTCAGCGAAGCCTCGCTGCCCGATGTGGGCCGCGCCGCCACCCGTTGACGGCCGGGCCGGCTCGTCGTACCCTCAGAGCCCGCGTGACATCGGTGTAACTCCACCGGTGTGACACGTCGGGACCACCACCTCGAACAGGGACGCAGGGGAGCACGCGCATGAGCACGGACGGGTTCAGCGGCCGCGAAGCGGCCGACATCGTCGGCATCACCTATCGCCAGCTCGACTACTGGGCTCGCACCGACCTCATCCGGCCGTCGCTCGCCGACGCGAAGGGAAGCGGCAGCCGGCGGCGCTACTCCTACCGCGACCTCATCGAGCTCAAGCTGATCAAGACGCTCCTCGACGCCGGGCAGAAGCTCGAGCGTGTCCGCGCGGCGTTCGACTTCCTGCGCGACCTCGGCGACGACCTCACCTCGGCGCAGCTGGTCATCGCTGGCGACAGCGTGGTGCTGGTGCGCGACAGCGGGGAGCTGCTCGACGTCGTCAACCGCTACCAAGGCCAGGGAGTCCTGAACCTCCTCGCGCTCGACGGTGTCGTCGGCCAGGTCGACGCAGCCATCGTCGAGTTCCGGCCGCCGCATGCCGACGACGAGGACGAGGGCGGTGCCGGGGCGGTGCTCGCCGCCCGATAGGTTCGGCGAGGTGACGCTGCGCACCTCACCACTCGACGCCGTCCACCGATCCCTCGGCGCCAAGATGGTGCCGTTCGGAGGATGGGACATGCCGTTGTCGTACCCCGACGGCACGCTCGCAGAGCACAAGGCCTGTCGCTCCGACGCCGTCGTCTTCGACGTCAGCCACCTCGGGACCGTGCGCGTGCGGGGGAGCGACGCGCTGGCCGGGTTGCAGGCGGCCCTCACCAACGACCTCGCGAAGGTGGCCCCCGGACGCGCGCAGTACACCCACCTCCTCGCCGAGGTCGACGCGTCCGTGCTCGACGACATCATCGTGTGGTGGGTCGCGCCGGACTCCTTCGACGTGATGCCGAACGCGTCGAACACACAACGCGTGATCGACGCGATCGGCGGCGACGACGTCACCGCGACACGTGCGATCCTCGCGGTGCAAGGGCCGCTGGCGAGGGAACGACTCGCCGCGGTGGCGCCTGACGTCGCGTCCGTCGGCCGCTTCCGGGTCGCCGAGGTCGAGATCCTCGGGGCGCACTGCACGGTGGCTGGCACGGGCTACACGGGCGAGGACGGCGTCGAGATCGCAGTGCCCGTGGATCGCGCGAAGGCAGTGTGGGAGGCGGTCCTCGCAGCGGGCGTCGCGCCGGCGGGCCTCGGCGCGCGTGACACCTTGCGGCTCGAGGCGGGGTTGCCTCTGCACGGCCACGAGCTCGGTCCCGGCATCACGCCGCTGCAGGCGGGGCTGGGATGGGTCGTGGCATGGGACAAGCCGGGCGGGTTCCGTGGGCGTGAGGCGCTGCTGGCGGAGCGCGAGCGTGGTGTCGCTCGACTGCTCCGCGGCCTTGTCATGGCCGGGCGTCGGCCGCCCCGAGCGGACCAGGCGGTGCTGCTCGAGGGCGCCCCAGTGGGAGTCGTCACGAGCGGCAACTTCTCGCCGGTCCTCGGTCACGGCATCGCGCTCGCCTTCCTGCCACCGGCAGTGGGGGAGGGGAGGGAGGTGGCCATCGACGTGCGCGGCGAGGCCATTCCCGCGCGCGTCGTACCGTTGCCATTCACCAAACAACGTCTGTGAACCCCTATGCCCGCATGGCGGACGTACCGGTTCACAGACCTTGCTTGTTGCCCTTTTCCTCGTGGTGGCGCTGCACTGCGGTCATCACTGCGGTGGTCGCGGCGGCGATGAACTCGGGTCGGTTCTCGGCCGCCCAGTCCCTGCTCGTGGTGGTGGACTCCGCTGACCCCTGGAAGTGGGGGAACACGTGGCGTGCCATCAGCTCGTAGCTCCGGTGCATCGCGGGCCGGTCGGCCCAGTCCTGGGCCATCGTGAGGAACGTGCCGAAGCCCCCGGACTGGTCGATGAGGCGCTGGATCTGCGCGATCGCATCCTCGACGGTCCCGATCACGGCGAACCCTGACGCGTTCATCGCGTCGGCCATCTCCGTGACGTCGGTCGTGTCGGGCCCGAGCGGAAGCGCAGCGACGCGCTGGAAGTAGTCGACCCACTGGGGGAGTCCGAACTGCACGTCCTCGTACGCCTGCTCCTTCGTGTCGGCGATGTGCATCGGACCGACGAGACGCCACTTGCGCCGGTCGACGGTCGTGCCGAACTCTTCGGCGCGCTCCTCCATCACCGTCCAGTGTGCGCCGAGGATGTCGAAGCCGCCCTGACTCGTGGCGCCGATGGAGAGCAAGGAGTGGCCGAAGCGGCCTGCCAGGCGCGGCCCCGACGGTGATACCTGCGCGGCGACCGCGATCTCGAAGCACGGATCTGAGTAGGGCCGCAGCTGGAGCCGAGCGTCCTTCAGGGTGAACCAATCTGTCGTGCGGTTGACGGGCTTCTCGCCCGCGAGGAGCTCCAGGATCGCCTCGAAGGACTCCTCCATCATGTCCCGCTGACGCCCGACGTCGATCCCCATCATGAAGGCATCGGAGGGCAGCGCGCCCGGACCGACGCCGAACATCACGCGACCGCGCGTCAGGTGGTCGAGCAGCACCATCCGGTCGGCCAGCATGAGCGGCTGGTGGTACGGCAGCGAGCTGACGCCGGTGCCGAGCTTGATGTGCTTCGTGCGCTGCGAGGCGGCGGCGATGAACACCTCCGGGCTCGCGATGATCTCGTAGCCCGCCGAGTGGTGCTCGCCGATCCACGCCTCGTCGAAGCCGAGTCCGTCGAGGTGCACCAGCAGGTCGAGGTCGCGTTCGAGCGCGAGGGTGGGGTTCTGGCCCACGGGGTGGAACGGGGCGAGGAAGATGCCGAAGCGCAGGGGCCAGTCCATGGAGCGACACCCTAGGCGTCAACTTGACCGCTCGGTCAAGTTGTTGGCGGAGCGGATCCCCCTGGATGAGGGCCGGAGGCGGGCCGGCTTCGCCGGTCGCCGGGAGGCACCCGCGGAGGCAGGAGCGAAGCGACGCCCGAAGTGGGTTAGAGAAGCAGGTCTGGCTGGTCGGCGACGATCTTGTCGAAGAGCGGCTGGAAGCTGAACCAGCACGCGAAGTGGCTGCCGACCTGGTCGCGCGTGTGGCGCGCCATCGCCGGGTCGATCTTGACGGGAGTGCCGGCAGCCTCGGCGATGAGCTGCACCTCGGCGCTGCGCTCCATCGTGATGTAGAGCCAGGCCGCCTCGTCGACGGTGTGGCCCACAGTGAGGATTCCGTGGTTGCGAAGGATCGCCGCCTTGTGGTCGCCGAGGGCGTGCGCGATGCGCTTGCCCTCTTCGATGTCGACGACCACGCCGGTGTAGTCGTCGAACAGGCCGTGGTCCTCGAAGAAGGAGCAGGCGTCCTGAGTGATCGGGTCGAGGAGGCGACCGAGGGTGGACCACGCACGCCCGTGCTTGCTGTGCGTGTGCGCGGCGGCTTGCACATCGGGGCGTGCGGCGTGCACCTGCGAGTGGATCGCGAAGGCGGCGACGTTGACGGGCCAGTCGCCTTCGACGACCTCGCCCGAGTGGTTGACGAGGATCATGTCGGAGGCCCGGATGAGTCCGAAGGACAGCCCGAACGGGTTGACCCAGAAGCAGTCGGGGCGCTCGGGATCCCGGGCCGTGAGGTGCCCGGCGACGCCCTCGTTGAACCCGAACCGGTCGAAGAGGCGGAACGCGGCAGCCATGCGCTGCTTGATGTGGGTGCGCTCCTCGTCGGGCGACGAGAACGAAGGCGGGGTGTGCGGGTGGGTGGGTCGGATCACGGCTGGCCTCCTCGGGATCGCCCGATGCTACGCCGAACGCTCCGCCACGCTCGCAGCACCGGAGAGGCCATCCCACAGGAGCGACACGAGGTAGTCGACGAGGGTGGCGCGGCTCATCGTCTGGTCGTCGACCCACCAGTCGCCCGCCTGGTGGACGAGCCCGACGATGCCGTAGGCCCACGGGACGGCGGCGCCGCTGTCGCGTCCGGCGGCCCGCAGGCGAGTGCCCGCGACGTTTGCCACCTGCTTCGCGATGCGATCGACGAGGCCGTTGACCGGCACGAGCCCCTCGGAGCGGTCCAGCGGCTGCTGGACCATGAACCGGTACAGGTTCGGCTCGCGCTCGATGAAGCTGACATAGGAGTCGACCGTGGAGTGCAGCACGTCCCGAGCGTCGGCATCCGCGGCGAGGGGGGTCGTGATCGACGTCAGCAGGTCGTCGGAGAAGCGATCAGCGATCGCGGCGATCAGGCCCTCGCGATCACCGAAGTGGCGGTACAGGATCGGCTTGGTGACGCCGCCGCTTCGGGCGAGCTGCTCCATCGTGACGCTCGGACCGATCCGGCGGATCGCCTCGATCGCCGCGTCGAGCAGCTGAGCTCGGCGCTGCTCGCGACCGGAGCCACCGTCGCGTCCCCGGCGGAGGGGCCCGCTCAGCGCCGGGTCCGGGTGATGCCCCTTTTGCCGATTCGTGCTCACGCCGTCAAGGTACTCCCGCCCCGGGTCCCCGTCCCGCTGACGCCCATAATCCACGTTACGTAAAGTTATGGTCGACGTCGACCAAGGGGCGGCAGGCGGCGAGCAGCCAGGCCAGGACGTCTCGAAGCTCCTGCTCCCCACTTGCCGTCGCAAGATCCCGGTCAACATCCTCGACCGCGGCCTCCAGCACGTACAGCCGATCCCGCAGATCGTCGAGCGCGTCTCGCGTCAGGATCAGCTCGGACTCACTGATCCCGAGCTCGAGCCGGCGCTGGCGAGCGACGTAGTCGGCTTGGCGGCAGGCGGCCTTGCAGAACTCACGTGGCCGACCGGGTCCCGTCCGGATGTCGAATCCCCGACCGCACCACCGGCATCGTCGAGCCGCCGGTAGTTTCGTCACGTGACGAAACTACCGCGGACCGCTTGCCGCCAGGTGGATCCGATGGACCGCGGGCTGCCGCTACGCTGCGGGAGCTGACGAACCCGAGTGGGAGAGTCCCGATGCTGGCCCTTCGGAGCCGGTGATCGGGCGCCGAAGGTGCAACCGCCCCGGAACCTCTCAGGCCCAAGGACCACACGGGGGAGGCAACGCTGGAGCGCAGGCGACAGCGGGGGTCACAGGACCTGACCGCCTCCGCACCCGGGAGCCAGCCGTGACCACTCGCCAGCCCGCCACGACCTTCGCCGATCGTCACCTCGGTCCGCGCCCCGAGGATGTCGAGAGGATGGTGGCCACGCTCGGCGTCGCCACCATCGACGAGCTCGTCGAGCAGGCGGTCCCGAAGTCGATCCGCGCCGACCAGCCTCTCGCGCTCCCCCACGCTCGTACGGAGCCTGAGGTCCTCGCGCTGCTCCGCGTGCTCGCCGAGCGCAACGAGGTGGTCACGTCGCTCATCGGAACCGGCTACAGCGGCACGCACACCCCGGGCGTGATCCTGCGCAACGTGCTGGAGAACCCCGCCTGGTACACCGCCTACACGCCCTACCAGCCCGAGAGCAGTCAGGGCCGCCTCGAGGCGCTCCTGAACTTCCAGACGATGGTGACGGATCTCACCGGGATGGACATCGCGAACGCGTCGATGCTCGACGAGTCCACGGCGGCGGCCGAAGCGATGACGCTGATCCGTCGATCCACGAAGCACGCGTCGCCAGCGTTCTTCGTCGACGCGGAGACGCACCCGCAGACGATCGCCGTGGTGGCGACGCGCGCGAAGCCCATCGGCATCGAGGTCGTCGTCGGTTCGCTCGACGAGCTGGATCCCTCGGCAGTGTTCGGCGCGCTCGTGCAACACCCGGGGACGAGCGGAGTGGTGCGCGACCTCTCCCCCACCATCGGTGCCCTCCACGCAGCTGGCGGGCTCGTCGCGGTCGCGACCGACCTGCTCGCGTGCGCCCTCCTGACGCCTCCCGGTGAGCAGGGGGCCGACGTGGTGGTGGGGTCCTCGCAGCGCTTCGGCGTGCCGATGGGCTACGGCGGTCCGCACGCCGGGTTCCTGGCGACTCGAGACGAGCTGCGCCGGTCGATGCCCGGTCGCCTCGTCGGCGTGTCGGTCGACGAGGCCGGTCGACCCGCGCATCGCCACGCCCGGCAGACGCGCGAGCCGCACATCCGCCGGGAGAAGGCCACCTCCAACATCTGCACCGCGCAGGGGCTCCTCGCGGTGATGGCCTCGATGTACGCGGTGTACCACGGCCCCGAAGGGCTGCGAGCGATCGCGACCCGTGTGCACGGACAAGCCGCACGGCTCGCGGCTGCGCTGCGTTCGACCGACCTCGTCGTGCTCCACGATGCCTTCTTCGACACGCTCGCCGTGCGGGTGCCGGGTCGCGGCGAGGAGCTGCTCGCGGTTGCGCGCACCCATTCGCTGAACCTGCGCCTGCTCGACGCGGACACGCTCGGCATCGCGCTCGACGAGACCACTGACGATCACGTCCTCGAGCGCGTCGCCGCCTGCTTCGGAGCAGCTCTCCCGCCGACTGCCACGCCCGCGCTCCCGCAGGCGCTGCTCCGCACCTCTGAGTACCTCACCCATCCCGTGTTCAGCGCCCACCGATCCGAGACCGAGATGCTGCGGTACCTCCGGAGCCTCGCCGACAAGGACATCGCGCTCGACCGCTCGATGATCCCGCTCGGAAGCTGCACGATGAAGCTCAACGCCACCACCGAGATGGCCGCGGTCACGTGGCCGGAGTTCGCGACGTTGCACCCGTTCGCGCCGCTCGAGCAGGCCGAGGGGTACCGCGAGCTCATCACCTCGCTCGAGGCGTGGCTCTCCGAGATCACCGGCTACGACGCCGTGTCCCTCCAGCCCAACGCAGGGTCCCAAGGCGAGCTCGCCGGGTTGCTCGCGATCGAGGCGTTCCACAAGGCCAACGGCCAGGCCGAACGTGACGTCTGCCTCATCCCGTCCTCCGCCCACGGCACCAACGCCGCCTCCGCGGTGATGGCCGGGATGCGAGTGGTGGTGGTGGCCTGCGACGCGGACGGCAACGTCGACATCGCCGACCTCGAGGCGAAGGTCACCGAGCACAGCGCCGATCTTGCGGCGCTGATGGTCACCTACCCGTCGACGCACGGCGTCTTCGAGGAGCGCATCACCGAGATCTGTGACCTCGTGCACCGTCACGGCGGGCAGGTCTACGTGGACGGCGCGAACCTCAACGCGCTCGTGGGCGTGGCGCGGCCAGGCTGGTTCGGCGGCGACGTCAGCCACCTCAACCTCCACAAGACCTTCTGCATCCCGCACGGTGGCGGCGGTCCCGGAGTCGGTCCGGTCGCAGCGCGTGCCCACCTGGCCCCGTTCCTCCCGAACCACCCGCTGCTGCCCGAGGCCGGCCCGGCGACCGGACCCGGACCGATCTCCGGCGCGCCATGGGGCTCCGCGTCGATCCTGCCCATCTCGTGGGCGTACATCGCCCTGATGGGGCCGGATGGGCTGCGCCGCGCCACCGAGGTGGCCATCCTCAACGCCAACTACGTCGCCGCTCGCCTCGCCGGCGCCTACCCGATCCTCTACACCGGCGACCACGACCGCGTGGCCCATGAGTGCATCCTCGACCTGCGCGAGATCACGCGGGTCAGCGGCGTCACGGTGGACGACGTCGCCAAGCGCCTCATCGACTACGGCTTCCACGCGCCGACGATGAGCTTCCCGGTGGCGGGCACGCTCATGGTCGAGCCGACCGAGTCGGAGTCCCTCGCAGAGCTCGACCGCTTCGTGGACGCGATGCTCGCGATCCGCGACGAGATCGCGCAGATCGAGCGCGGCGAGATCGCCCACGACAACAGCGCGCTGGCACACGCCCCGCACACCGCCGAGGACCTGCTGGTCGCCGACTGGCCGCACCCGTACTCCCGCGAGCAGGCGGCCTACCCGGTCGCCTCCCTGCGTGCGGGCAAGTACTGGCCACCCGTCAGCCGCATCGACGGCGGCTACGGCGATCGCAACCTCGTCTGCGCCTGCCCGTCCCCCGAAGCGTTCGAGTAGCCGCTCCGCCGCCCACCCCACCCGTCTGGGTCGTACTGTGCGCGGATGCGCGTGGTGCACGGCCGGGGGTGGCGGGCCGTCATGACCCGGGCCCTGGCGGTGACGCTCCTTGCGGGCGGGCTGGCAGCCTGCGCCGACACGTCCAGCGACGGCCAGGGTCGGTCGGACCGGGACGAGGAGCTCTTCGGCGCGGCGATCAGCGTCGTCGACGACGAGGTCTGGGTGTTCGGTGGATCATCCGGACCGGGCGGCAGCAGCCCTCCGGTCACCGGGATCCTCCCCGCTGGGTGGGGGCCGAACCGGAAGATCACCCACTACGCGGCTGATGGCTCGGTGACGCAGCGGCTCGAGCTCCCCGCGAGCATGCCCGGGTCGATCGTGGGCGGTCGGCTGGTGGGCGACGACGCGGGCAAACGGTGGTTGATCGGGAACCTGTGTGATGTCGGCGTTGGCTGTGGCACCGACGTCGATCCGTTCCTCGCCCGCATCGACGGCGAGCAGGTCGAACGAGTCGCGCTCGACCTGCCTGCGGTCGACTTCGGGAACGAGGTGGGGGTCGGGTTCCTCACGGTGCTGGGACAAGTGGCGGGCACCGTGTGGGCGCTGCAGGAGGTGGGCGGGAGCAGCGTGCCCGACTACGTGGAGCCCCAGCGGCTCCTCGCCATCGACCTCGCCACGGGCCGCGGGGTGGACGTTCCACTTCCGGCCGACGTGTACGGCCCGACGGTCGTGTGCTTGGGCGACCGGCACCTCCACGTCGCGCAGGCGGACCTCGACGAGCGGCTCAACCTGACGGCCGTGCGCCTCCTGAGACGCCCGGCGACGGTCGAGCCCGCCGAGTGGCTCACGATCGCCGAGATGGCCGTCGACCGCGGGTATGTGGGGGGCGGCGCCCTGCAATGCGTCGAGTCGTCGCGGGAGCTGATGCTGACGCTCTACGTCCTGCCCACCGAGGTGATGACATTCGAGATGCGCACCGGGGCCAAGGTGAGCACCCACACGATGCCGACCGAGAGCGGCGGTGCGCTGCTCGTGGGCGAGATCGCCGACGCAGCGCTTGTCACGTCGCGCACTGAGACTGGGGGCCAGCAGCTCTGGCGCTACCGCTCCGGATCGTGGCTGCGCCTGGACGAGGCCGAGCCCGCCCGGGACGCCGTGCTCGTCGTAGTGGACGGTCGTCTCGTCGATGCCCAGGACGTGCTCCGGTCGTTCCGGTCCGCCGGCGGCCGGCTCGTGGTCGTCCCGACGTAGTCAGGGTTAGGACGCAGCCCATACCGCTGCGGGCCAGTCGTAGGGTGCCCGCATGAGCGCGTGGCGGCGCCGCTTGGCGCAGGAGCCGGATCGATCACCGTGGCTCCCGCTGTCCGCGTCACCATCGTCGAACGGCGAGTTCCTGCCCCGGACGAGCACCGCACGGGATCGGGTGATCGACCGCGCCGCGCTGGCACGTGCGGCGACCGCCGCGGACCGGCTCGGTATGGACCGCCGTCGGTTCCTCCAGACCTCGGGCGGGCTGGCAGCCGTCCTCGCGACGTTCAACCTGGCGGCGTGCGCGAGCGATGGCGGATCGACCGGGCGGACCACGACCACCGCCCCTGGCGGCACGTTCACCGTTCCGGATCCCGAAGACGTGGCCGCATGCGATCGAGCGCTCGCGTCGGGAGGCGAGCTCATCTTCGACATCCACACGCATCACGTCGTCCCTGACGGCCCGTGGCGACAGAACGCGCAGCGGATCGCGGACATGATCCGCGGTCTCGTGCCGGCTGGGTGCGCAGAGGCTGATCCGTTCCGCTGCGTCGATCGAACGGCCTACCTGCACGACATGTTCCTCGCGAGCGACACCACGATCGCCCTGCTCTCCGACGTGCCGAACTCGGGTCCGCTGGACGCGCCGGTACCGTGGGAGGCGAAGCGCGAGACCCGTGAGCTCGCGGCCTCGCTTGCCGGTGGCGGCGCGACGCGCGTCCTCCTTCATGACGTAATCGCGCCGAACTTCGGCGACCTGTCGATGCGCCTCAACGAGATGGAGCGCACGGCGGCCACCGGCGAGGTCGCCGCGTTCAAGGTGTACACCGCGTGGGGCCCTGGCCGCCGGGGGTTCGCCCTTGACGACCCGGCGATCGGGCTTCCGGTCGTGGCCAAGGCCCGTGACCTCGGCGTGCGGGTGATCTGTGCCCACAAGGGCTTGCCGTTGCTCGAGTTCGACCAGACCCACAACGGGCCCGCGGACCTTGTCGCCGTGGCGAAGCAGTTCCCCGACATGGACTTCGTCGTGTACCACGGCGCCTACGAGATCCAGACCACCGAGGGCCCCTACGATCCCGCCCGCGCGACCCGCGGCGTGAGCAGCCTCGTGAAGGCGCTCGACGATCACGGCATCCCGCCGAACGCGAACGTCTATGCGGAGCTCGGCACCACCTGGCGCGAGACCCTGTCGTCTCCGACCGAAGCAGCCCACATGCTCGGCAAGCTGTTGTCGCGCGTCGGTGAGGACAACGTCCTGTGGGGCACTGACGCGGTCTGGTACGGGTCGCCGCAGCCGCAGATCGCCGCGTTCCGCGCCTTCGAGATCTCCGCTGAGCTCCAGGAGCGATTTGGCTACCCGGCGCTGACGCCGGAGCTGAAGGCCAAGGTCTTCGGGCTGAACGCGGCTCGGCTCTTCGGCGTCGACGCCGGGGCCACGCGCTGCGCGCTCGACGCTGATGGGCTTGCGAAGGCGCGCGGTGAGATGGCTGCGCTGCACCTCGACGGCGCGGTCCAGCCGTGGCAAGCCCGCGGCCCGATGACGCGTCGCGAGGTACGCGCGTGGATCAGTGGGCTCGGCGAGCCGTGGGCCCCAGCCTGAGGACCCGCGTCGGTTTCATAGACTCTCGGCGAGTGGGCGCGGACGAAGGGAGCCCTCATGCATGAGCAGCTGGACGACCGCGATCGGCGGATCGCGTTGCTGGAGGCGCGCTTGGAGCGCCTGGAGGCGGCGATGTCGCGGGAGCCTGCAGGTGCCGGCGGAAGCGAACCTCCGCCTGTGCAGGAGCCGCGCTCAGCGGGCTCTGAGGCTTCCGCCCCGGCGGGCGGGAGCGACCGGTGGACCAGGCGCGGGCTGTTCGGCCGGGCCGGCGCGCTCGCGGCGGGTGCCGTCGCAACGGGAACAGCGGCTGTGCTCGCAGACGCTGCGCCCGCGGCGGCGGCCACTGGGAGCTTCGACACCGCAGTGGGCGGGACGCCAGCCGTGACCGCCGCGGTGAACGGCGGCGTCACCGCAGATGGCGTACGAGTCACCCCTGGGGCGAACGGTACAGGCGTCAACGTCCTGGGCACCTCGGCCTCGACGAACCCGTCGGTGCGCGGGGTCTCCGCACCGTCCTTCTTCCTGTACGACGTGGAGCCCGCGGCGAGCATCGTCGGGTTGAACGAGCGCCAGGTGGCCTCGGGAGGTGCTGGCTGCGGTGTCGTCGGTGTGGCCGACGATGCGCAGTTCGGCTGGGGCGTGGCGGGTCGCGGAAGCTACGTCGGGGTTGGCGGCAGCGGCGACACGTCGGACTTCCGCACCGCGAGCTCGGCGACGATCGGCTTCGCGGCCCCCTTCTCGGGATTGCGTCACGGCCCGGCCGGC